>JBAXVG010000030.1:0-60845 GCA_037129255.1 Desulfuromonadales bacterium
ACCGAAAATTCACGCTTCCGGTCATGACCAGCACAAAAAGTAAAATCGCCGGAGTGTGAAACACAACAAGCCTCCAGCATATTGTTGGGGGCTTGTTGTGTTTAATCCTATAAAAAGCATTTGAACATGGATGAACAGGATAAAGGCGAATAAAAACAGGTAGTTACTCTAATACATTGTTCACCCAGTTGGTTATCCCCTTTTATGTATTTTGTTGTGTCTTTATCTGTAGTTATCCTGTTCATCCATGTTAAACCGCCGTTTTTAGGATAAAATGTTGTTTTGCCGAGTGCCTGAAAAGGGAGGACGCATGAATATCGATGAGATCAATCAGACTGCCGGACTGCAAAATCTCAGGCTGGACAGGGTAACGAATGCTGAACTGGTCTGTGCCATCCAGCAGGCCGAGGGGGAGCAACCCTGCTTCGGCAGCAATACTGCCGGCACATGTGAGCAGCATACCTGCATCTGGCGAGAGTATTGTGCCTGATTCTGAAAAATACATGCAGAGTGCTACCATGACAAATTCGGACATCGCATCAGAAGCGATTCAGAGAAACTGCTGGAACTGCACTGAGATAAACAGGGATCTGGCAAAACAATGGACGGATTTTGAATGTCTTGACGTGCTTTTCGACTGCGCCAGCGCCCCGTTAATCGTCTGGGACGCTGATTACATCGTTACCCGCTTCAACCGGGCCTTTGGAAAACTAACCGGGCTCACATCGGATCAAATTATCGGCTATAGCCTGACGAAGCTGTTTTTCTACGACCAGATAGAGAGTTCTCTTGATCTTATCTCGAAGACCTATTCCGGCGAACGATGGGTGTCGGTTGAAATTCCGATACAGCATTTAGACGGCACTGTCAGGATTTTACTGTGGAACTCGGCTACTATCTTTGAAGCGGATGGTACGTCTCCAAAAGCCACAATTGCGCAGGGAGTCGATATCACCGAGCGAAAGCTGTCGGAAGATGCCTTGAAGGAGAATGAGGAAAAATATCGGGCGATGGTCGAGTCAATTGATGGTTGCATGTACATCTGTTCACAGGACTACCGGATCGAATTCATGAACGACAATCTGATCCGGCGAACCGGCCGGGATGCAACCGGTGAAGATTGCTATAAGGCTCTTCACAACCTTGACGCCGTCTGCTCGTGGTGCGTCAATAAAGAAGTCTTTGCGGGCAAATCCGTCCATTGGGAGATTCAAAGTCCGAAAGACGGCAGGTGGTACGATGTCAATAACTCGCCGATCCGCAAAGCTGACGGCACAATTTCAAAACAGGCGATAATTACTGATATCACGGATCGCAAGCAGCTGGAAGTACTACAGTTCCAGGCCAGGGAAGCTGCTGAATCGGCCAATCGGGCCAAATCCGTTTTCCTGTCCAGCATGAGCCATGAGATTCGCACCCCGCTGAATGCCATGATGGGGAACCTGACGCTTCTCACAACAACCACCCTCACCGATGAACAGCATAAATGCATACGGAATTGTACCAGTGCCTCACAGATGCTGTTGCAGGTGATCAACGACATACTGGATTTTTCCAAGATCGAAGCGGGAATGATGGAACTCGTGAAGGAAAGCTTTTCACCCTGCGGGATGCTTTATCGCCTTGTTGACATATTCGCGTTTAATGCCAACGAAAAGAAACTCAAACTCAATCTTGAGATATCCGGGCACCTGCCGGAGTTTATCATCGGAGACCGGCATCGCATAAATCAGATCGTTTCAAACCTGCTTTCCAACGCCCTCAAGTTCACTGAGCATGGAGAGGTAACGGTTTCCGCCTCTATAATGCTGTCCAACGATGGAACCATGCGGTTTGTGGTGAGTGTCATTGACAGCGGGATCGGCATTCCTCCGGAACAACAGTCACTGATCTTCAGCAGTTTTACCCAGCTTGAAGACTTCAACACCCGCCGCAATATCGGATCCGGTCTGGGGTTGTCCATCAGCAAAAAACTGGTGGAGATTATGGCGGGTGAGATAGTTCTTTCGAGTACGCCGGGCGAGGGCTCCATATTTACGGTAACGATTCCGGTCATACCCTGCGAAGCGCCGAAAGTGAAGCCTGAACCCCGGAAAATTATCAGGAGAACGACGAGAAAAAACCTTCTGGCAGACGACGAAGCGATGGGGAGGGAGGTTACGACAACCTTGCTGGAACGCAACGGGTACACGGTGAAGGCGGTGGGGGACGGATCTGCTGTTCTGCAGGCGCTGCAGCATGAGACGTTTGATATTCTGCTCTCCGACATATCAATGCCGGATATGGATGGCACCCAGGTGGCGCGGATCATCCGTTCCGGTGAACGGAGAGGCATCAATCCGCAGATACCGATCATCGCAATGACGGCGCATGCCTTCCCCCAGGATCGTGAACGCTTTCTTGCCTGCGGCATAAACGACCACATCGCCAAACCGATCGATTTTGAAGCACTGATGAGCTTGATCGAAGGAACGTGTCTGCCACCTTCTCCCTGAGGGTGTCAGCGTTGGCATAAGGGGAACGGAGATGAATGGGAGCCTTTTGTCGGTGGTGACATCCATTGGTCAGCGGGGTGATGCCGCCGCTCTGGAACAGATCGGTTTTACCGGATATCTGACAAAACCGGTACGCCAGTCACAGCTCTACGATTGCATTGCACTTGTTCTGAGGAGGGGAGCCGGCGCCGTACTGAAAACCGGAATCGTCACCCGGCACACCGTGGCGGAATCTGCCAGACAGGGAGTCCGCATCCTGATGGCCGAAGACAATGTCATCAATCAGAAAGTGGCCCAGTTATTGCTGAACAATCTTGGCTACAAGGCCGATATGGTTGCCAATGGCCTTGAAGCTGTCCGTGCGCTTGAGGTGATACCCTATGACCTGGTCTTTCTGGACTGCCTGATGCCGGAGATGGATGGTTTTGAGGCGACCGCGACGATACGCGACAAGCGGTCGAATGTTCTCAATCATGCCGTGCCGATCATTGCCATCACCGCCAACACCACGGCGAAAGACCGCGAAGAATGCATTGAAGCCGGGATGGATGATTATCTGGCAAAGCCGGTGAAAAAGCCGGAACTGGCAGCGATTATCGGGAAATGGGTATCTTTCGGCTGAAGCAGTGGATAGAACTTCTGGTCATTGCGAAAAGATCAGCACGCTGTAGGCTCCGATTGAAACCGGAGCGTAAAACGGTAGGCCGTCCTTCTCGCCCGGTGCTGCGACGATGTCGGTACTCGGGTGATTCCGGAAGTCGTCGCTGAAGCCCTGCCAGTCACTGTTAAAACGTAAATTCCATTGCCCTGCATCCGGGAAGCCGATGACATAGTCATTCTGAGGCTCGTGGAGGAAATTGGCGACAACCATGACGTCGTCAGTCGCTCCACCCTTGTCCCAACGCTGGAAGGCGATAACCTTGCTTTCGTCGTTCAGATGACAGATCCGGGTGAACTGCCCGCAGAGACCGCGTGTGCAGCCCCCCTGGTTAAGCCGCAGCCGGACGAGTTCGCGATACAACCGGACGATGCCGTGGAACTCGTCGTTTTGATCCCAATCTACAGGGACAGTGTCGCGGAACCACCCTCCTTCGAGAAATTCCTGCCCCTGGAAGATCATGGGTATGCCGGGAGCAGTAAAAACCATGGCGGCGGCCAACGTAGAACGTTTCCGTGCGTACCAGCCTTTGGGGTCATCCGGGCTTATCTCTTGCGGCACGCGTTCCTTGCCGTTCGCAACCTCGTCGTGCGATTCGCTGTAGATAACCCGGTCGAAGGCATCATCGTTATAACGGTAGCAGATCGCGTCGCTGACCTCGGCGAGTGAACGCTGTTCATCCTGTGAAGTGATCACAGCCCTGCGGACAGGATGGACGAACATGGCGTCCCACTGTGAGGAGAATCCGGCTCCCCCGGCGCCGACATCCCTGGTGATCCACCTGTTGTGTTGAAGGTCCTCGGCGATTACGATCCGCCCGGGAAATTTCTGCGCAACCTGGCTGTTGATCCATTGGAGCAGGCTCCACCCGTCAGGAATATCCTGCGTTCCGACACCGTTGACCGTCCGGATGAACTGGGTGCAGTCAAAGCGGATGCCGTCAACATGGTATTCATCAAGCCACATCATGACGTTGTCGAGGAGGTATTGACGTACCTCGCCACGTCCGTAGTCGGGGCGGGTTTCTCCCCAGGGGGTGATGGACCGCTCGTCGTTGTAGAAATATATTCCGCCACGATTATTTTCACTCCAGCCGTCGAACTGCCAGAGATCGAGGTCGCTGGGGCCCAGGTGGTTATATACAACGTCCAGAATCACCGCGATCCCCTCCTGATGGGCGCGTTTTATAAACTTTTTAAACGCCAGAGGACCACCATAGGCAAGCGCAACGGAAAAAATCTGGGCGGGGTTATAACCCCATGACCGTTCTCCTGCGAACTGAGCTACCGGCATGATCTGGATGGCATTGACGCCAAGTTTTTTCAGATGTCCCAGCCGCTCCGAGATGGAAGAAAATTTACCCGGCTGGTTGTCGTCCTGATCGTTGAAGGTACCGACATGCAGCTCGTAAATGACGAGCTCGTTCCATGGCGAGAGCTTGAAATCATCTCCCTGCCAGTCAAAACCTGGATCATGAACAATGCCATTGCCGACCGAGCCGGTCACCTCGCGGGCATATGGGTCAATGCGGCTCAATTCACCCTGTTCAGTGGTCAGCAGGAATCTGTACTGATCACCGATATGTGCCTCTGCCACATCAGCGTACCAGTAGCCGTTTTCCTCGGCCTGCAGGAAATGTCCGGCGCTGTCCCATTCGTTGAATGACCCGATGACGGATACCCGCCTGGCATGAGGCGCCCACACCCGGAATCCGACTCCCCCTGCGTGAGGGATCGCCCCCATGCCCTTGATCCCTGTTTCGTCTCTCATGGATATGACCTCCATTAATTTACCTTGTTGCAGGGCCGAAGAATTTTTCCGCTCTGGAGTATTTCTTTTCAATAAAGTTGATCAATTCCGCATTAAATTTCTCACTCTCCTCATAAAACAGGGCATGCCCGCTGTTCTCAAAGCTGATTACCTTTGCACCCGTTATCCCGCTGGCAGCCGGTTGCGCACCGGTCGATATCGTTTCAGACCCGGCTGCTATCGCCAACTCACCCGTGAGCACCGCTTCATTCGGCGATGTCAATGCTTCAGAAAGTTTAAACGGACATATCTGGTCATGCAGACCATGAAAAAGTATGGTGGGCACATGTACGAATGGTATCTCTTCACGCAGATCCGTATCTCGGAGAGTTGCAAGACAGGCGGCCGTGGCGAAAGGCGATGCTTCCATACCCAGAGATTGAAACCAGTCCAGCAGCTGCGGGCAGACGGAACTGCTGTCTTTGAAAAGTTTTTTACCGAAATCGGCATTAAGCCTGGCTCTATCCGAATAACACTGTGTGATAAGACTATCCACTGCTCCCGGCTCGACGCCGAAAGGAAACCCGGTCCTTGCCGTAAAACAGGGAGCTGCGGCGCTACAGAGTACCAGATTGGCTATTCTGTCACCTCTGTAACGTGTCATATATCGAATGGCTATGGCGGCTCCCATTGAGAACCCCACAAGAGTGACATTCGTCAGACTCAGAGAGTCAATAACAGACAGAAGGTCATCAGCAAAAATATCATAGGTATATTCTCCCCAGGGCTTTGATGATTTGCCGAAACCGCGCATGCTTATTCCTATACAGCGATAGCCGCGTTGAGGGAGCTGAGTAAACTGGTACTCAAACATTTCATGGCCAAACGGCCAGCCGGGGATAAATACGATTTCAGGGCCCTCTCCCCAATCTCGAATATGGAGAATATTTTTGTCCCGAATTTCAATAAATTCATTGTGGTTCATGTTTATGCTCATGTCGGTTCCTTCTCTGTTTGATTATTCATGCAGGTCGCGTTACTCTTTCAACGCGGCATATGACTTTAAACCTCCCCCTTTTGAAAGAGGGACCTGGAGTTTGTGCCTTGCTCCCCCGCCCCTTGCGGGAGGGGGTCGGGGGGTGGGGGAAGTCACTTACAGGCAATGAACCCTGATAACTTCCAGCACTCCATCAATATTCTCAGTTAAATCTGGGAATGACGTGGTTTCATTGCTGCTTCCCCCACCCCCTTGCCCCCTCCCGCAAGGGGAGGGGGGACTTTTTAGAACCTTGAAAATGCCCAAACTCCAGTCACCACCTTTGAAAGGGGGATTAAAGGGGGGATTTGCCTTTGAACGCGGCAAAGTGCCAGGAATACTACCCGCAACTAACGTGCCAGAGAAAAACTGCGGATTCAGAGAGGGCACTGGTCTGATTGTTCAGGCAACAAAGGTAAGAGATAGTGTTTGGATGATGGAAATCTGTCAGCGGCAACCGTCATATCCGGCATAACCGCCACATATGACGGCATGCTCTGCAATATAAGCCGCTGTACAGCGGGATCAGGAGTCTTGGCACTCTCTGTGCTTTTCGACTGCCTGTCTACTCGTACTTGAAGGAGGTTATCAGTCATGCTCCACTGGCTCCGCGACCACCGTCGCACCGAGATTCGAAAGCGGCTGTTTCCAGCGGAGTGGGAGGCTTACGTGACGGCAAACATGGCTCACTACAGCATGCTGGATGAGGCCGAGCGCACCGAACTGCAGGCGATGATGCAGGTATTCCTTGAAGAGAAACAGTGGGAGGGATGCGGAGGCCTCGAACTAACCGACGAGATCCGGGTCACCATCGCAGCCCAGGCTTGTCTGCTGCAACTGAAACTTCCCCACGACTACTATCGAAACGTGGAGTCGATTCTTGTCTACCCCTCCACCGTTGTGCCACCTGAACGCCACATCCGGGTCTTCGAGAACGTGAGTGAGCCGGTGGAGGCATCGATTCCCATACTGGGCCAGGCTTTCATGCAGGGGCCTGTGATTCTCGTATGGGACGCACTCCTCCAGGGGGCCCGTCATCCGGAGCAGGGACATAATCTGGTCTACCACGAGTTTGCACATAAGCTCGACATGCTTGATGGAGCCGCCGACGGCACCCCGCCCCTCGCCGACAGCGAGCAGCTTGCCGAGTGGGTGTCCGTCTGTTCCCGCGAGTTCCTGCGGCTGCGCGGACTCGCCGATAAGGGACACAAGACCTTCCTCGACTCATACGGCGCGAAGAATGAAGCCGAGTTCTTTGCCGTTGCCACCGAAGAGTTTTTTGACCGCCCCCTCGCTCTTAAAAAACACGCTTCCGACCTGTATCACGTTCTCAAAGCCTACTATCGCCAGGATCCGGCAGAGCGCATGCGGATTCAGCATGACTGATGCCAGTACCGTGTTATATTACCCCCACAACCCAACGAGGTGCACTCATGTCAGAAACGTCGCCGGCAGGCAAAGACACTCTCCGTATCCGGGAGATGACCATCTACGATTTTTCCGAGGTATTTCATATCGGCGAGGAGGTTTTTACTGCCGAATCATTCCAGAGTCTCTACCGTACCTGGGACGAGTATGAGATCACCACTCTCTTCAATTCGGACAACGAACTCTGTCTGGTGGCTGAAGCAGGGGATAAAATCCTCGGGTTCGCCCTGGGAACGACCGTTACGAAACACAACTCGCCCTGGAAATACGGATATCTCGTCTGGGTGGGCGTTCGCAGGAATATTCAGCAGGGTGGCGTGGGAAGCGGGCTGTTCAAGGAGATCAGGCACCGCATGATGGAACAGGGGGTGCGGATGATGATCATTGACACATCCGCCGACAACCAGCCGGCGGTTCGTTTCTTCCGGAAGCTGGGGTTCGGCGATATCCAGGAACATCTCTATATGTCCCTCAACCTGTCGCGCAAGGGGAGAAAAAAAACGGTAAAGGTAAAAAAAGCATGAGCACCCGCCTGGAAAGAGTCTGGCGGTCGATTAACCGGGACAGGTTACGAAAAACGTTCCTCAATCTGCTTGATATCTACTCGCCGTCCGGTAAGGAAGAGGATATCCAGGTGTATCTGGAAGGGCTGCTCACCACTGCAGGCTTTAGCGTGGAGCGCCAGGAAGTGGACGAGGATCGCTACAATCTGCGCGTGACCATGGGACCCGGAGAACCGCGGCTCTATCTGGTGGGGCATGTGGATACCGTCCCGGCCTGGGATCTGGATGAATTCGGACCGGAGCAGGAAGACGGCATTGTTCGCGGGTTGGGGAGCGCCGACATGAAAGGTGGCTGCGCCGCGATGGTTGAAGCCTGGCTTGCCCTGGCCGATGCTTTGGAACCGGTAGAGCGCCCTTCAGCCGGGCTGCTGCTGGTTGTAGGGGAAGAGGAAAACGGCGATGGCAGCGCAACCTTCCTTCAATCCTGCCGCCCCCCCCCCTGGGTCATCATCGGCGAGCCGACAGGCCTGTCGGCCAAATTTGCCCATTACGGCTACCTGGAAGCCGGGTTTGTCACACGCGGCATCCGCAGTCACTCATCGCTCCCCGAACTGGGGCACAATGCGGTAGAATCGATGCTGCGCGTTCTGTTGTTTCTGGGGAACGATCCCCTGTTCAACCGGGAAACTTCGGAGATTGTTTATTCAATTCGCGAGATGAAATCGTCTCAGGCCGGTTTTGTAGTTCCTGATCGCTGCGAAGCCTGGATTGATATACATCTGCCGCCTGATTATGACCCGGACACCCTTCAGGATGTGATTCGCCGGATCGTTGCCGGTGTTGCTCCGACCATTCCCGGGCTGGATCTGGACGTCACCTTCGATTTTGCCTCCGCCGGCTACAACCTCGGAACTGATAACCGTCTGGCGCAGATTTTACGGGAAGTCTATCCGAGGCTCGACCTCCCGTTACAGTTTGAGGCTTTTCGCTCTCATTCCGACGGTAATCTCTTTTATGCGGCAGGCGTGAAGCCACTCATTCTCGGCCCCGGCGCTCTGGAAACCGCTCACACGCCCGATGAGCACGTGCCCTTTGACGAAGTGCAGAGCGCTGCGCACATCTACGCAGCGCTCTGCCTGCTGAAGCAGCAGCTGTCGGAGTAGTATTACTTCGTCGTCGTAGTTACTCCCCTTCCATACAGGTTATCCCGCCATTCCGTCTCCCCCTGAATGTGCCAGGTGGTATCCGGTTCGGTGTAGAGCATCGTTCCTCCTGCAACGCTCAGCCCGTTCATCGGCATCAGGTATACTTGCCCGGTCTGCTGGTTCCACCAGAGCAGGTCGGCCTTGTTGTCACCGTTGTAGTTGCCGACGCTGACTATCTCCCAATGCGTATTCGGTTCGGTGTACATCATCGCGCCGTTCGTGACTGATGAGCCGTTGGTCTGCATACCGTAGACCTGACCGGTGGTTTTGTTGTGCCAGACAATATCCAGCTTGCCGTCTCCATCAAGATCGCCTGCTCCGGCTATACGCCAGTCGGTGTTGGGTTCGGTATAGATGGCCGATGCGCTGGAGGCGTTGATTCCATTGGTATATCCAATATCAACCTGGCCGGTTGAGCTGTTCCACCAGAGCAGTTCCGTTTTGCCGTCGCCGTTGAAGTCGGCGGCGGCTACTATTTTCCAGTTGGTGTTCGGCTCAGTGTAGATGATGTTGCCGCCGGTTATTGTTGTTCCGCTTATCAGCATGGCGTAGACTTGGCCGGTTTTCTGGTTCCACCAGATCAGGTCGGTTTTGCCGTCGCCGTTGGTGTCGCCTGTGGCAACAATGCGCCAGTTGGTGTCCGGTTCGGTGTAGATCGTTGCGACAGCGCTTACCGCCGTGGGACTTGACATCAACATGACGGTAACCTGTCCGGTGCTGCTGTTCCACCAGACAAAATCTCTGATACCGTTGCCGTCAAAATCACCCTGGCCGACGATCGCCCAGGCCGGGTCGGATTCGTTCCATACCGGGCCATCTGCAGTTATTGCGGTACCATTGGTGGTTTGGATGTCAACGACGCCGACTCCATGGTGATACCAGGGTATGGTGGTGGTGAAGGTGGATGGTGGCGGTGGTGGCGGTGGAGGAGGCGGTGGAGGAGGCGGTGGAGGCGGAGGGGTAAACGAGAGGTTTGCGTCCGTAATTGCGGTTGCGTTCAATGTAACCGCTGTCTGCGCCAACGCTTTGCCGGTCATCTTTGCGCCGGTATTAAGAGAAATCAGAGTCTGGCATAATATGACACCCTTGAAGTCAGCCGACGTACCAAGTATCGCCTGGCCGGAGACCTGCCAGAATACGTTCTTGGCCTGCGCACCGCCGCTCAGGGTAACAATGGCACTGTTGCTCACGGTGAGGTTTTGAGCTATCTGGAATATCCAGACGTCATCCGGTCCGCCGGAAAGAGTCACGCCGGCACTTGTTATCAAAACTCCCGTGCCCCATTTGTAGAGGCCTGGAACAAGTGTCCTCCCACTGATATCACCTGCGTACAGTTCGGTATAATCAGGTATTGATCTTCCGGCGGCGTCGGTGAACGCGGTCTGCATGTCACCAATAGCCGTGGTCATGTATGCCGGAGTCGGTACAGCGTAGTTGGATGCGTATATTTTTCCGGTCACCAGGGATGACCTTGAAAAAGTATTCGTAGAATCCGCAATCAGCCCAAATCCGGTTACGAACGAAGCGGCGGCGGGACTAAGTCCCAGATCTCCGACAACAGCTGTTGTTCCGGTAGTCGAGATTCCCGATTTAGCCAGAATCACGAAATTGTCGGCAGTTCCGAGGTTTACCGGGGCGCGACTGGTGGCAGCGAGCACGGTGGCGCCGCTGAAACCGATCCCCATAATCATGCCGAACAGCAGAACAATGATACGTGCTGTCCGGCAGGCATTTCTCAATGTTACCGATACTTCCCTGTACGATTTCATAACAGTTATCCTCCTTGAGTGTTTCTATGCGACGGAACAGTACGACTGTGCGCATGTTCTGCAATGAATGAGTGCAACTACAGCGCCAGAGAATGCCTGCGGATTTATCGAGAGTAAGTGGCTGATTGTACAAGGAATAACGGAAAGAGTACCATGAGAGAACGGAATAGCCGCACACAGAACCCGTCATGTTTAACGTAACTGCCATATATGACAGATTCAGTCGCCCTTCCCTTGACTGGCATAGGCGCTACTTTAAAGGTTTTAGTCCCTTCCCCAGGAGGGGGAAGGTTAGGATGGGGGAAAGATTGATTGCTGTAACCTACTGAAATTTCACCACCAACGTCTCCCCCTCCCCAGCCCTCCCCCGCTGGGTGAGGGAGCATAGAGTTGGCATGTTTACTTAAGTTAGCGCCTTCCCCGCCAGGGGACTTTTTGGACTATTGCAAGAGGCTCAAAGAATTGATTATATCCTGTAAATCCTGTTAATCCTGTCCGGTCACTTTTATTTCTGATCACAATAAAACTTATGCGAATTCCTGCCTGAGCTTTTTGCTTCGTACATGGCACTATCCGCTTTTTTCATCAGTACATCGCTGCTTGTTCCATCATCCGGAAACATGCAGATGCCGATACTGGTGGCAGAGTCCACAGCAACTTCATCCAGCATAAACGGCGTTTCGAAAACTCCCAGGATCTTTTTCAGCACGAAACCGACATCATCCGCATGGGTCAGGTCCGGCAGCAACACCGTAAATTCATCACCACCCAGCCGGGCAACGATATCCGACTCACGAATGCCGGCTCTGAGCCTCCTGGCAACTTCCTGAAGAAGGTGGTCCCCGCAACTATGGCCAAATGTGTCGTTGACCTGCTTGAAGCCGTTGAGATCCAGAAACAGCAGGGCCAGCTTCTTTCCGTTCCGGCGGGCCTTGGCCAGTTCCAGAGAGAGAATGTCCATGAAAAACTGCCGGTTCGGTAAATTGGTCAGCGCATCGTAATGTGCCTGGTGTTTGATGGTCTCTTCCATCTCTCTTCGCTCGGTCACGTCGCGGGCGATTACCGAATTGCCGATTATTTTCCCGTCTGCGTTAAGTAACGGCGACGCGGTAAACGACACATAGATCAGGCCTTCATTTTTTCCGACCCGATTTGTTTCAAAATACTGGAGCTGTTCGCCGCTCAGAATCGTCTGCCAGATATGAGGGCTTTGCTGGTTACATTCGGCAGGCAGCAGCGTGAATATATGACTGCCGATGATATTACCGGCAGTGTATCCGAAAATATTCTCTGCTCCCCCGTTCCAGCTCGTAATGACATCGTCCGGAGAGACACTGAAAATGGCGTCATTCGAGGATTCGACTATCATTGCCAGTCGGGACCGTTCTTCTTCCAGCCGTTTGCGTTCGGTAATGTCTTCCATGGCAAGCAGGATGATGTGCGAGCCGATATTTTCCCGAAAGATCTGTCGTCCGTTGAGCAGAATGACTTTCATGCCGATAGTCTGAAAATTATGTTCGACCTCATAATTATTGAACACGGTATCATTGGGAAGGATATTTTCGAAGAGTGCCCGCAGCTTTGGAATGTCCCATTGCCGGTTACCGAGGTCGTAGATCGAGTTCCCGATTGTTTCTCCGGAAGTCACCTGGAATGTTTCGTAGAAGCTGAGATTTGCGGTAAGAATCTTCAAATCGGAATTGAGTACCACGAGGGGCTTACGCACTGTTTCCACAATGTTCTCGGCATATTCCCGCGCGTCCTTGATTTCCGTTTCCAACTGTTTGGCAAGTGTGCCATCAGTGATTGAAGTAAGGATATACCCGTCGGTATCTATTATGCCGGTTTCCACCACGACGCTCTGAAATTCGCCATACATTACCGTAGCATCTTTCCTTGTGAGCCTGATTTCACATTTCTGAACCCCCGGTATATGCAGAACGGTTTTGAGGTGATTGGCGAAAGCATCTCTACCGTCAGCATCAGCAATAAATATATTAAAGGGTATATCGTCCAGCAGTCGTCTCTCTATTCCCAACAGTATTGCTCCGGTAAGGTTTGCTTCCCGTATATGTCCGCAAACATCAAAGGTGAAATAGCCGACCGGTGCAAAATCATAGAGCCCGGCGTACTTATCCCTCGATAGCTCAAGCGTTTCCCGAACGCGGCGCAGCTCAACGTTTTGTGCCTCCAGCTTTAGTTTCTGAAGCTCAAGTTCCCGGTTCCATTTCTCCAGATCGTCCTGTGCGATCTTCAGAGCCAGGTGAGCCTTGACGCGGGTGCGAACCACAGCTCCGATGACCGGCTTTGTGATGTAGTCCACGCCGCCTGCTTCGAAGCCGAGCGCTTCATCTCCGGAATTGAGCAGCGACGTTACAAAGATAACAGGAATACTTTTCGTGGTTGCATCCGCTTTGAGAGCCCTGCAGATATCATAGCCATTCATCTCCGGCATCATGATATCAAGCAAAATCAGATCAGGCGGTGTTTTCCTGGCTATTTTGAGTGCCTCACTCCCTTTGGTTGCTGTTCTGATCCTGTACTCCGCAGAGAGGACTGCCTCAAGAAGAGTGATATTCTGCAAATTGTCATCGACGATAAGAATGGTTCTGAGCGTTGCCTGCTCTTTTGTCATATCTCCTCCTTCATGCGTTGCTTAGTCAGGTTTCAAAAATGGCATCAATTGCTCATTGGCCCGTGTCTGGCGGTCGCGCGTGCTCCGTTACGCTGTACGAGCCGAAGAGCTCACGAGCCGACTTGGTTTCCGGCAGCACATAGACAACGCCTTTGGTCCTGGCAAAAGTCGTTCGCACAACGTTGTCGAAGAACTTGGCCGGAACATTGATACAACCATAGGAAATACGCCTGTCAAGCGGCGATGGAGAGGCCAGGCGCTGCAGACGGCGCTCCCTGGGGTTGTTCGTAACCACCCGGTGCATGGAGACGCCTCCGTTGTAGTCCACCCAGAGAATTTCCGATCCTCTCAGATTGTGGCCCATTGAGGCCACAAAGCGGCCCGCCGGTGTTGTGCGCTCTTCGGGGCGAATGCTTGACAATTTCCGGTCGCCGATGCCGGGAACGGCGTCATCACCCAGCGCCAGGCCCAGCAGTACGGGGGCTGAGCCATGGATCTGACCATTCGCATAAAATACAAATACTTTGGCGTCTTTCTTGTCGACAATGGCGAACGGCATACCGTGATTGTCGCCCGAATCGACGACCCACTCTGCCACGTGTCGTGCCTCGTGCGACGACTGCTCCCTGCCGAAGTCCGGTCGTTCGGGATGATGTGCCGGCACGGGTTGCGCCACAACAGTGGATGGGGCTGCCAGACCTTTTTGCGCGGACAGCAGTCTCGGATGCGACAATTGCATCGTGTTGTCTTCCGCGTTTGCCAGGCAGGTGGTAAAACCGGCGGACAGCAGGCCAAGACATGCTCCTTTGATTATGATCGCCCTGACCGCGTGCGCGTACCCGGAATGCCGGTTCCGCACCACCGGCGCCAGGGACCGCCCGATTCTTTTTTTGTCTGTTGTCATATTGATTGTCTGTTCTTGGCGGGCTTTGCGTGAAACCGCTGGAGGATGTTTGAAGTTTGGAAATTTTCAAAGGCTAAGGCGAAGCAGGCGCCTTAACTGCTTCGCCCTTTTGCGACGGAGATCAAAGGCGGGCGAAGCAGATGAAACGTGCTTCGCCCCTACAATCAAAAACAGTAAATCAGCATATTCCCCATCCCTTCAGCAAAATGCTCTTGATGGTTGATTTCAGCTGCTAATTGCGATCATGTTTGGGTGGCAGCTGGGGCGGAGCGTAGCTGTTTTTTGGCAACACCCCGGTCGGCACTACAACCGTTTCCGGTTCGACCGGTGGCGTTTCTGGCGGTACCGGAACGACAACGGGTACTGTTGTGACCGGTGGTGTTCCGGTTGGCACCACAACGGGCGCTGTTTCGACCGGTGGCGTTTCGGGTGGCGCTGAAACAAACATTACAGGTACTGTTCCGACCGTCGGCGTTACCGTCGGCATCACATTCGGAGTTGTGCCTGTCGTGCCGGTTGCGCCGGCACCCATAGCGCCTGTTTCGCCTGCTTCTCCTGTTGCGCCTGCTTCTCCTGCAGTGCCTGCAGTACCTGTTCCTGCAGCACCTGTCTCGCCTGCTGTGCCTGCTGTGCCTGTTGCACCTGTCTCGCCTGCTGTGCCGGTAGCGCCTGTTGTTCCGGTAGCGCCTGTCGTTCCTGCAGCACCGGTTGTTCCTGTGGCACCGGTTGTACCTGTGGCACCGGTTGTACCTGTGGCACCGGTTGTGCCTGTAGCACCGGTTGTGCCTGTAGCACCGGTTGTGCCTGGTATTCCCGGAATTCCCGGTATCCCTGACGTGCCTGTCGCTCCTGTTGCACCTGCTACGCCTGTCGTGCCGGTTGCACCTGTCGCGCCGGCAGTACCTGTCGCACCGGTAGTACCTGTCGCACCGGTAGTACCTGTCGCACCGGTAGTACCTGTCGCACCGGTAGTGCCGGTCGTGCCTGTCGCTCCGGCCGGGCCTGCTATGCCGGTAGTGCCGGTAGCACCCGTAGTGCCTGTCGCACCTGTTGTACCGGTAGTGCCGGTTGCTCCTACAGGACCTGGAATGCCGGTTGCGCCTGTCGAACCTGTCGAACCTGTAGCACCAGTAGTGCCGGTAGTGCCCGTCGGTCCTGCAACTCCTGTTGCACCTGTCGCACCTGTTGTGCCGGTCACTCCTGTTGCACCTGCTACGCCAGTTATGCCGGTTGCACCTGTCGCGCCTGTCGTGCCTGTAGCGCCGGTTGTACCCGCTACGCCAGTCGCACCAGTCGCACCTGTCACACCGGCTACACCATCCGCACCTGTGTCACCTGTTGTACCGACGGCGCCCTTCGCACCTGTCGCTCCTATAGCACCTGTTACACCGGCCGGGCCTATCGGACCTGTCAGACCTATTGGGCCTGTCGCACCTAATGCGCCTGTAGCACCCATCGCGCCTGTCGCACCTATTGTACCGGTTGCACCTGCCGCACCCGTTGCGCCTGTTGCACCGGCCGGGCCTGTCGTGCCTGTCGCGCCGGTTGTGCCTGTCGCTCCGGCCGAGCCTGCCAAACCTATTGCGCCTGTTGCGCCGGCCGGGCCAGCCGGGCCGGCCGGACCTGTTGTGCCTGTCGCGCCTGCCGGGCCTGCTGCACCGGTAGAGCCTGTTGAACCTGCCGGGCCTGCTGCTCCTGTCGAGCCTGTATCGCCGGTTGCGCCTGCTGCGCCATTCGTCCCATTCGTCCCATTCGTCCCATTCGTCCCATTTGGCCCAACCGGTCCAACCGGTCCAACCGGTCCAACCGGTCCAACCGGTCCAACCGGCCCTACTGCTCCGGTGGCTCCGGTGGCTCCGGTGGCACCTGTAGCACCTGTAAGCCCCTGAGCGAATACCAGTGAATATTGCGCCAGCGTGGCGCCGCCGGTCAATGTGAAGTTACCCGCATAATCTGTCGTTACTCCGATCGGATTATAGATCTTGGCTGTTGAAGTCGGCCCGGTGAGAGCAACAGGTGCTGTGCCGGCAGCAAATATCACGGCTCCGGCTCCGCTGCCGTCATTGCCGGCACTCAGCACGACATTGCCATTGGTTGTCGTAAGGGCTGCAGTCGTATCGTTCACATTGCGTCCGGCGTTTGTTGTCAGATTTCCCCTGGTCGTTGTAACGGCTGTAAGTGTGTGGGTGCCATCCTTGATTAAGTTAACATCGCGTCCGGCGGTCGAAGTAAAGCTTCCGTCGGTTGTCGTAACGGGCGCATACAATGTTACATCCCGTACGGCGGTTGCGACCACGTTTCCCCAGGTGGCGGAAATGGCCTGGTTCACGGTCACGTCCCGAACGGCCGTCAACGTCAGGGTCGAAGCGGGCGCGTTGCCGGGCGACTTGGTCCAGCTGACCGCCGAGTCGACGGTGATATCACCATTTCCGGTTCCCGTGGCGTTTGCCGTGTTGATAGTAATGTTGGTGCCGGCGGCCAGAGCTGTCGTAATGGTGGAAACATTCACATTGGCTGTGTTCGCGGCCGGGTCAGGAGTAAAAACTCCGCCGGCGAGTGTTCCGCCGGACGTTGCCGCTCCGGTTATCGTGACGTCAGCCGGGTCGAGCAGCCACACGCCCCCCTTGCCGTTCGCAGCGCCGGCATTGACAGTGATGTTCGCCACGTCAAGCCAGTGCCCGGAGGTTTCGATCAAACCACCATCGCCGTCCCGGGCGCCACCTCGCGCCGAAATGCTGCCGTAAGCTCGCGTCGAGTCGTTTGCCCAGAGCACGACCTTGCCGCCGTTGCCATTCGTAACGGCATCAGCAGTAATTGTGGCATCCGCGCTCATGTACGTCGCGGAAGCATTGCGAACAGCAGGATTAGCACCGCGCAGGTCGCCGCCGACCAGCACTGTTCCGCCGCCCGCATCGCCGGAGGCGTTGATTTTCGCATGATCAAAGAGGCCAACGTGTTGAGCGGTTATTGTAACATTCCCGCCTGTCTGTCCCGCTTCTGTGCCGGAAGCGTCAAGTGCACCGCTTGTGTTCACCGTGCCGCTCTGCATGTCGCCCATCAGCCTGATGGTGCCATTGTGGTTCTCGATGGTCTGTGCCCGGATCACGCCGGTGTTGTTAACCGCGCTCTGCAGCAGGTTCCCCGCAGATTGTGCCGTCAGCAGTACGTGTCCGCCGTCGGCCTGGATCAGACCGCCGTTCTGAACCAGTGCATTCATCGCCCCCTGGTTCACCGTCACATTGAGAAGTCCGTCTCCGGCCACGTCGAGGGTGACAGCGCTGCCCGCAGCAAGCGTCACCGTGCCGAGTCTGGCCGAGATCACACCGTCGTTGCTGACGTTGGCGCCCAACAGCGCCACATAACCGCCGTCAGCGTTGATCGATCCCTGGTTGAGGATCAGGCCGTTGCCCGTCCCGCTGAACTTATATCTTCCCGCCATGAAGTCGCCGTCAGTGATGTTCAGGGTGGACGCTACCAGTCCGCCGACGTTAACCGCCGCACTCTGGCCGAACAGGATACCGTTCGGATTCAGCAGGAACACTTTGCCATTGGCTGACAGAGTTCCCAGGATGCTCGAAGGATCTGAACCCAGCACCCGGTTGAGCGCAACTGAATTGCTCGTGGGCTGGACGAACCGGACCGCTTCTCTCTGTCCGATGTTGAAACTCTGCCAGTTGATCGCCGCGTTCGGCGTCGTCTGGGTGATGGTCGTGCCGGCCGCGCCACTGCTGATGCCGGCGCTGCCTGCCGTTACAACGCCGCCCACAGGCAGTGCGTCGACATTCGTTCCAAGTGACATCATGAGGGGAATTGCCAGGGCAGACAGCATCAAACGAACCGTGGCGCCCATGCCGGCCGAGCAGGACGAGACTCTTCTGCCGGTGCTTTTGGTGTGTTCCGAAACGGCTACAAAAGTGCCGGTCTTTTCGTTCCATATGGATTGATAAATGTGGTTCATGGGGTCACTCCCTGTTCTTAAAATAATCAAGTAAATACGAGTTGTTTCCGATCACTAGGCTTAAAAATATTTCACTAATTGTATCCAGAACCGGCCCGACTTATCCGGGGCTGACGTCGCAGCTTCATTACCCAGCTTAAAGGCGTAATACATCTTCAACGAGAAATTGTTATAATCCATCCAGGTGAATCCTGCCCCCGCGCCGTACAGGGTTCTGCTGTTCGGATCAGATGACCAGGGATCCTTGTTTACGATGACGCTACCGACATCAAAGAGGCCTATCAGATGCATCTGACCCGGCAGTCGCTCGTAAAACTTCGGCAGCAGGTATCTGGCCTCCAGAGTCGCTACCACTCCCTGGTCCGCATAGGCTTCGCCTTCAGGATAGGCCCGCACGGCATACATGCCGCCCAGTTCCATCTTCTCCGAAACATCCAGGTTGTTGAAAGCGAACTGCCCGTTGACGGATGCGTAAAGCGAGACGGATTCGGTCACGCTCTGCAACCTCGCGGCACTGTATGCAAGCTTGTTGAATACGCCGTTGCTGCGTGCCGTTGCCGCGTCATACGAACGCGCTTCCGGAGTTTGTATGTCGATGTTGCCGGCACTCCAGACGAGAGAATAACTGCTCACTCCCCCTCCGCCGAAATTGTCACGGTGGTCGCCATACAGGCTTGCCATCAACACTTGCGCATTCTTGTCGGTAATGGTCGAGGTCGTGTCAACTTTGTCCCGAAACATCTTGGCGTCAAAGGCAAGTCCGGCGTAGAGATTGTTGTTACGCGACCGGATCAGCGGATAGCTGCCATAGATGCTTGCGATCTGGGCCGTGCCGTTGGCATGCAGGCTCTCAAATTCCTCACCCAGCCGGTATCCCAGGATACTGTACGCTACCCCTCCCCTCGCGTCGCCGAGCTGTAACTGGTACGAGGCACGCACATAATACAGCCCGGAGCCCGAAGTCAGCGCCCGCAACGTGGCAACATCGCCGTAGCCCAGCGGATTGTTGAGGTTGATCGTCCCCCCGACGCGGTACACGCCGGTGTAACGGTTACCGGCATTATCGGCATCAATGCTCCCCGTCACCCGCTGTCCCGGTGTGATATCAACGATCAGGTCGGATGCTCCCGGGGAAACACCGGGAACCAGGGTCGATTTGACCTCCACACCGGGAAGGTCGGAAAGCAGCAGAAGACGGCGTTCGAGTGGAGCGTAGGAGATCACGTCACCACTGTTGAGACCGCCGAGAAGAGAGTATGCCAGATTATTTGAGAGATTGGTCTGGTTGTGCAGCGTGACCAGGCCATAGTTCCCCTCGACCACGGTGATGGTCACGGCTCCGTCTTTAATGTCCTGAGGGGCAAGGTAGGCCTGAGCGACGAAATACCCGCGCTTGTGGTAATAGTCTGCGATTTTGTTTGACATGCCGCGCAGCTCGCTCAGCCTCAGTTCACCACCCGGTCTGAACCCTGTGACCGCAAGCAGCTCGGCTTCGGAATAAAGCGTCTGCCCGGTCACATGGAGCGATGTGACCGGAATTTTTAGCTGATCCGCAGCCGGGGTAGTCGTTGATGCACTGCCTGGCTCGATCCGGATTTTGGGAACTGCTCTGGGGATGACCGGCGCGTGCGGAATCTGCTGGATCTGTCCGCCCGCACTTGGCAGGTCGGCGGCAAAGGCACTCTGGCTCAATGCCAATAAGGCAATGGTGAATAATTTCGTTTTCAACATAACTGGTTTTCTCCTTTAATTGCCGTTTCTACATTGATAGCAGAAATGCCATAGTGCTCATCTTCTTTTCAGAGATTACTTGGCAATCAATGTGCCGGAAAAGATCAGCGGATTTATATTGTGCAACAGTCTGATTATACTATGGAAAGTGGAATGGTGATCTGCAGGGTGATTAAATGGCCATCAACTAATTCCGTCACTATTTACGTAACTGTCATATATGACGGTCAACTTATTTCGATTCGCAGGGTGCGCCGTGCGCACCTCTGGAGTTTGGACTTTTGCTCCCCCGCCCCTTGCGGGAGGGGGCTGGGGGGTGGGGGAAGTCACTTACAGGCAATGCACCCTGATAACTCCAAGCACTCCCTCAAGGTTCTCAATCACAATCAATTCAATGGCATATTCTTGAAGGGAATGACGTGGTTTCATTGCGGCTTCCCCCACCCCCTAACCCCCTCAAGGGGCGGGGGGACTTTTTAAACCTTGAAAATGTCCAAACTCCAGATCCCCCTTTATCAAGGGTTACTGTAAAGTTCAAAATATATGTGTCGGAGTAGTATTAATTTACAACACATAAATCCACACTCCACCCTCCGACAGGCGATTTGCCCGGCTGTTGCTGTGTATGAGAGCAATGCCGGAGACATCCAGCTTCTCTCCCTTCATGAGCAGCAGCACCGCAGCATCATTGGAGAGATCCCGCGAGAGCTGCATGCCGGCAATCAGCTCATTGGCAGGAACCATGACCTCCCCGGTCGTGCCGCTCTTCTCCTTCTCGAAATACAGTATGCGGGTAATCATGGTAAAATATGAAATCAGTCTCGGATCAAGCAGAGTGCCGGAAAAGCGGCGGGCATTCATGAGCGCATATTCGTCCCGCTCGGTTGACACAGAGCTGGCAGCGTGTTCGATGACGTCCGCTATGGCTATCAGCCTGGCGCCGAGAGGGATGTCGTCCCCCTTCAATCCGTCAGGAAAACCGCTCCCGTTGTATGCCTCGTGATGACAGCGCACCATCTGCCCCACGTCACGGAGCTCCTCAAAGGAGTTGAACAGTTCCTGCCCCCGCAGCGGATGGGCGCGGAATACTTTCAGTTCGCCGGACGTCATCTCATGCTCATGTTTCTCCGACAAGCCCTGTTTGGCTCCGAGTGTCCCGGCATCGTGCAGAAGCCCGGCCAATCTGATCTTTGCCACATCCTCGGCAGAGAGATTCATCTTGCGGGCGGCATCTCCCGCCAATTCGCTGACCGCACGGGAACAGACGCCAAGGCGATCTTCCATCATTTCAAAAACCCCGGACAACAGCTCCACGCTCAGCAGATATCCTTTCAGGCTGGAAGCCTTTTCGTCCGCGGACATAAGCGCATCGGTCTTTGTGCGTATGGTCGCGATGCTCTGCAACAACCGTTTTTTGAGGTTTATGTTCCACTCCAGCAACTCATCCTGTGCCTCTTTCAGAGCCAGGTGAGCCTTGACCCGGACGCGTACGACCGCGCCGATGACCGGCTTTGTGAGGTAGTCCACACCGCCCGCCTCGAATCCCTGTGTTTCATCACCGGAGCTTAAGAGCGCAGTCACAAAGATGACGGGAATCCTTTTCGTGGCTTCATCCGCCTTAAGAGCTCTGCAGACATCATAGCCATTCATCTCCGGCATCATGATATCGAGCAGAATAAGATCCGGCAGCGTTTCCCGGGCGACTTCGAGCGCCTCGCCCCCCCGTGAGGCGGTCCTGATCATATAGTCTGAAGAGAGAATTGCCTCAAGCAGTTCAACATTCTCGCGGGTATCGTCAACGATGAGAATCGTTCGGATCTTTTCCGGCATTTCCATCATTTTATTCTCCTCATGGTGAGACCGTCGTGTCAGGGCAGTTCGACGTCATTTCTTCCGTCCGTTCGCCTCGAATATTTCTTCAAAACGACCGTGAATCTCCCTGAAAGCGTCCAGTACCTGCGGGTCGAAGTGCTGCGGGAGAGTGCGCCCATCCCCTTCGGTGATGATGCGGCGGGTGGTCTGATGATCGAAGGCAGGTTTGTAGCAGCGGGCGTTGCGCAGGGCATCATACTGGTCGGCCAGGTTCAGGATGCGTCCCTCAATCGGTATGTTTACGCCGGAAAGAGCCTGGGGATACCCGCTGCCGTCGTAACGCTCATGGTGACTGAGGGCGATCCTGTCAGCCGTGCCCATACGATGGTGGCCGCCGATGATTTTCGAGCCATGCAGGGTGTGCAGTTTCATTTCTCGCCATTCATCGTCGGTCAATTTATCCGGTTTTTTAAGGATGGCCGCCGGGACGTGGATCTTTCCCACATCGTGCAACGTGGCTTGAATACGGATGATCCGCACAAATTTTTCGGGCATCTGCAAGTATCCGGCAAGCAGTGCGCAATAATCGCCGACACGCAGGATATGATTCCCGGTATCCTCGTCATTTGCCTCCGACGCCCTGGCAAGAGCCAGCACCGTATATTCGAAAGCGGATTCCGTGTCCCTGATCTGCGACGAGAGGGATCTCAGAAAGAGGCTCTGCATGGCAACGCTGTTTAAAACGGTCGCATCGTACGCGGTGACGTCACGGCCATAATTGAGGGCGATCAGACAGAAACTGCCGTTGGCATAACGGATGAGATTCGATACAGGGATTGAGTTTTTTGTGAGTTCTCCGACGAGCAGCGGCGCCGCTGAATCCTTGTCCGCTTCGTTGTGAAAGAGTACAGCCGGTTCACCGTTGTCTGAAAAGGCGAATGTATGCTCAATATTCAAATGTATGCTGCTTCTCTCGATATTCCCGCCTGTGAAATCATAGCGCAGCCACTGGCAGATGCCCTCCTGATCGACCATGCCGATAATCATGATCTGGGGACTTTCCGTCTGATCGGATCTCTGTCTGATGATCTGCTGCACAATGCTGTCTACCTTTTCTAAAAAATCAAAGGTGACCGGATCAAAATCATTGATGATATGTTCACCGATAACGCTCAGTCTGGCTATGTTGAGGTAGGCGGAATGCAGCCGGTCATTCAGCATTTTTACACGCAGAAGCATCTTTATCCTGGCCAGCACCTCGGCGGAATCGAACGGTTTGGAGATAAAATCCTCGGCCCCGGCCTCAATCCCCCGGATACGATTTTCCCTGTCGGCCAAAGCGGTTAACATGACGACCGGGATAGTGCTGTAATCTTCATCGGACTTGATCGTGCGGCAGACCTCGAAACCATCCATGCCCGGCATCATCACGTCCAGCAGACAGATATCGATCCGCTCCGTTCTCATCTTCTCCAGAGCTTCCGGCCCGTTCGCAGCAGACAAGACCTCATATCCCCAGGGGGAGAGCATGGCATCAAGCAGGCAGAGGTTGAGAGGTTCGTCGTCCACGCAGAGGATTTTGGGAATAGCCTGTTTCATGATGTTTTATTTCCATCCAGCCACTGTTTTACCAGCTCCGGCAGTTCACGGGTGTTGATCGGCTTGGAGAGGTAGTCATAGAATCCGGCCGCCATGAACTTTTCCCGGTCGCCTCTCATGGCAAATGAGGTCAGGGCTATCATTTTCAGGCCGCTTGTCACCGGATCCCCCTTCAGGATGCTGCCGGCTGTCATGCCGTCCATGATGGGCATCTGTATATCCATCAGTATCAGATCCGGCATCAGTTCCCTGGCCAGAGCCACCCCCTCCAGACCGTCAGCGGCCACAGATATTTCATAGCCGTGAAAGGAGAGGATGTCCCTCAACAGAATGAGATTGTTCGCGTTGTCTTCAACTATCAGTATGTTGCATGACATGTTCTTACCCTTCCTGCGTCAGCGGAATAGTAACGCTGAACCTGCTCCCGGCGCCGAATGTGCTTTCAACCCGGATACTGCCACCGTGCAGTTCTGCCAGTTGTCTGGCCAGAGACAGTCCGAGGCCGGTGCCTTCGAACTCCCTGGTATAGACCGATTCAAGCTGCGTGAATGGTCGGAAGAGCTTGGGAATGTCTTCCGCCCTGATACCGATGCCGCTGTCGGTGACGGATATCTCTACAGAATTTCCGTTTCTCATGACATTCACATCGACAGTTCCGGGCGCCGGGGTAAACTTGACCGCATTGGAGAGCAGATTGAACATGATCTGTTTCAGCTTCCTCATATCTGCAACAATATGTATATCGTTCTCACGGGCAAGATTCAGCCGGAGGTTTATACCCCCTTTGACAGCCTTTTCCCTGAGCATCACCAGTGAGATGTCCAGCGCTTCCAGAAGTGAAAAGTTGCTCAGCTCAAGCTTCATGGCGCCCGACTCCACCTTGGAGAGGTCGAGGATGTCGTTGATCAGCGCGAGCAGGTGTCTCCCGCTGTTGTGGATGTTATTGACATATTCCCGCTGTTTCTTGTTGATCGGTCCATACATCTGATCCTGCAGCACCTCGGAGAAACCGATTACCGAGTTGAGCGGTGTGCGCAGTTCGTGACTCATGTTGGCCAGAAACTCGGACTTTATCCGGCTCGCCTCCTCAAGTTGCCGGTTCTTGACGGCAAGCTCCCGGATTGCCATGACCTCGTCCGTCCGCCTGGCTACCTCACGTTCAAGAAAGTTGTTCTTATCGCGCAGAAAGTCGGCCACGGCCTTCAGCGCCAGATGGTTCTTTACGCGCGCCAGGACGATGGACGGGCTGATCGGCTTGGTGATGTAGTCGACCGCACCAAGTTCCAGCCCTTTCTGCTCGTCTTCCATTTCAGACCTGGCGGTGAGAAAGATCACCGGGATATTCGTCGTAGCGGGTGCGCGCTTGAGTTGCCGGCAGACTTCGTAACCGTCCATGTCGGGCATCATGATGTCGAGCAGGATCAGATCAGGAGGCGAATCCGACGCCGCTATCTTCAGCGCTTTCCCGCCGCTGTTGGCTATTTTCACCCTGTAGTTGATCTTGAGCAGGTTGCTCATCAGGACCAGGTTGTCCGACAAGTCGTCGACCACCAGTATCGTAGCCCTCTCTGATATGCCGGGTTCGTCCATTGGTTTTCCTTTCAGGCAGATGCCCCGGCGACGGCCACAGTGAGCGTGCCGGGCAGGATGTCACCGTCGTTATCCGAAGTGACTGTC
This sequence comes from Desulfuromonadales bacterium, assembly GCA_037129255.1. Taxonomy (GTDB): domain Bacteria; phylum Desulfobacterota; class Desulfuromonadia; order Geobacterales; family Pseudopelobacteraceae; genus JACRCG01. Next base: position 25,160 of record JBAXVG010000030.1, read on the forward strand.
AGGTGCTTCGTCAGATCCGTCATTATCTGATCCAGTGCATTGGCAAAACGATCGAGAGCTCCCCTGACGCTCGCGGGTGATTCGCTCAGGAGCAGTGCTTTTTCAAGCGCCAGAGCCAGTTTCTGAAGTTCCACTGCGCCCACGGTGCCTGCAATGCCTTTGACCGTATGGATCTGGCGCAGCGCACGCGTTGCATCCTCCACACTCAGCGCTTCTTCTATCTCCGTTGCCGAGTTCGATTGGTGCTGGACAAATGCGCGCAGTATCCAGAGGTATAAATGCCTGTCTCCGTCAATGCGTCTCAGGGCGGCGGAGACGTCAAGCTGTTCAATATTGGTTCGTAAGAGCTCGATTGCTTCGTGTTCCGAGCGGAACATGCCTTCGTTACTGCAGGTATCCGGCTTGACAGGGTCTGCGATTTCCCGCCCATCTCCGCCGCTTTCGCCGGGTGGTACAGGGAGAGGCGTGCCGGACTCCTGCAGATGAAGGAAATATGCGATGGTTTGCAGCATGATGCGGACGTCAATCGGCTTGGTTATCTGCGCATCCATACCGGCCTGCATGATCTTTTGCTGTTCCTCCTGCATGGCATGAGCCGTCATGGCGATGATGGGCAGGAGGCTGAAGCGGCTGTCCGACCTGATCAGCCTGGTGGCCTCATATCCATCCATGACAGGCATCTGGATATCCATCAGCACCAGATCGTACGCTGCGCTCTCCCCGGTAATCATCGTTACGGCTTCCTTACCGTTTTCGGCAACCTGCAGCAGAGCGCCGGTTTCTCTGAGAAACTCGATCACCAGTTGCCGGTTGATACTGTTGTCCTCTACCAGCAGAATGCGGAAACCGGAAAAATTGAAGGCTTCCCCCGTGACGTTCCTGTTGGCAGTGTCGGCTGTCGTGCACTGTTCTATATCGCCGGCCTGACCGATGCCGAACCATGCCGTGAAGCAGAAGGCGCTCCCCTGCCCCGGTATGCTCTCGCACCAGATCTCTCCCCCCAGCAGCTCAACCAGTTTTTTCGAAATTGATAACCCCAATCCGGTGCCGCCAAACCGGCGGGTCGTGCTTCCGTCTGCCTGGGAAAAGGGTTGAAAGAGTCTGCCGATCTGTTCGGACGAAATTCCGATGCCGGTGTCGCGTACAGAGAATGTAAGCTGTATCCGCTCATGATCCTGTTCCGCCAGCGTGGTCTCAAGGGTGATAGCTCCATGTTCAGTGAATTTGACGGCATTGCTCAACAGGTTGGCAATGATCTGGCCGAGCCTGTGCGGATCGCCGATCAGGCAGGCAGCTACTCCCGGCGAAGTATCAACCCGCAGAATCAAGCCCTTGTCCGCCGCCTTCTGCTGTATCAGACATCGTGCGTCGGCAAGCGCGGTTTCGAGCATGAACGGAATGTGCTCAATTGTCAGTTGCCCCGCTTCTATCTTCGAGAAATCGAGAATGTCACCGATAATGGTCAGCAATGACTCTCCCGCCGTCCGGATTTTACTCACATAATCCTGTTGTCGCGGCGGCAGGCCGCTCTTCAGTGTCAGAGCGGAAAATCCGATGATGGCGTTGAGCGGAGTCCGGATCTCATGACTCATGGTGGCCAGAAACTCCGACTTCATCCGGCTTGCCTCCTCAAGCTGCCTGTTCCTGATCTCAATCTCCTGAATTGCCACTCCCTCCCGTGTCCGCCTGGCCACTTCACGTTCGAGATACTGGTTCTGGTCGCGCAGGAAATCGGCCATGGCCTTCAGAGCCAGGTGGTTCTTCACGCGCGCCAGAACGATGGGGGGGCTGACAGGCTTGGTAATGTAGTCGACCGCACCAAGCTCCAGCCCTTTCTGTTCGTCCACCACGTCAGACCTGGCGGTGAGGAAAATCACCGGTATGTTCATCGTCCCGGGGTTGCGCAGGAGTTGCCGGCAGACTTCGTAGCCGTCCATGCCGGGCATCATGACATCAAGCAGGATCAGATCCGGGGGCGACTCCGACTCTGCGATCCTGAGTGCCTTTTCGCCGGTATTGGCTATTTTTACCCTGTAGTCGGCCTTGAGCAGGTTGTTCATCAGCGCCAGGTTATCCGGCATGTCGTCAACCACCAGTATCGTGCCCCTTTTGGTAACGACGGATCCGTTCATTGAATTCTCTTTCATTCGGATGTCCTGGCGGCTGACTGTCATAAGCCGCTCAAATCGGCTTTACATGAGGCTGTCGAAGCGCTCTTCAGCGCAGTAAGCGCCGCCTCGAAGTTGAATGACCGGATGCCGTTGCTGATCAGGCGATAGTAGCCGGGAAAGGAGGTGTTCAGCAGGTGGGCATTCGCATCCAGCACGTCACACGCCTCCGCGTCGTTGTCGGCCAGCAGGGTCTCCAGTTTGCAACAGACACTCCTGAGTCGCTCCTGATCGACCGTGAAGGTCGAATGGCTCTGCTCTTCCGGCAGCTTCTGCTCCAGTCGGGCGATGAGCGTTTCAAGCGGTTTTTTCAGCTCATCACACTTCGCATCCACAGCGATGCGTGGCTGGCGTTCCCTGATCGCGGCCTCGAGATTTTCAGCAAGATGTTGCAGGACGGTGGCGCCGATGTTGCCGCAGGTACCTTTGAGAGAGTGGGCGAGTCGCTCTGCCGTTTCCCAGTCGTTCTCCTCCAGCGCATGTAAGATCTCGGCCGGCAGCGGTTTCTGACCGACGACAAACTTGCGCAGGATCGAAAGGTAGAGTGACTTTTTGCCGAGTACTCGACGCAGACCGTTGTCCATATCCAGGCCATCAATGCCGGACGGCAGGTCAACGTCCTTTGCCGGCTGCGGTTTCGCTGCCGCCGGCGGATCTGCCGGGCGGCGCGGCTTGATCCATTTCAGCAGAGACTTCCACAGGTCTTCCGGTTCGATCGGCTTGGCAACGTGATCATTCATGCCGGCCGCAATGCAACGGTCGCGGTCGCTCAGCATCGCGTCGGCCGTCATCGCCATCACCGGCAAATCCTTGAAGCGCTCCTCCCGGCGAATCTCACGGATCGCCGTAAGGCCATCCATCACCGGCATCTGCATGTCCATCAGGACAATGTCGTAATCGGTGGTCCTGACCTTGTCCAGCGCAATCTGACCATTCTCTGCCAGATCTACTTCGAAGCCGGCATCACACAGCAGTTCAATTGCCACTTCCTGGTTCAGCTCGTTATCCTCGACCAGCAGGATGCGGGCGCCCTTGATGGTGCTAAGGCGTTCGAAGGTGTCGGTCGGCGCGTCTCCCGTGGTGCGCACGCTATCGACAACGCCTCCCAGGATGCGTACAACGGCGTCGAACAGCACCGAAGCGCTGACCGGCTTGATGAGTACATCTTCGATGTCCATTTTCTCCGCGTCCTTGATGATCTCCTCGCGCCCGTATGCTGTCACCATAATCATGTGCGGCATCCGTATGAGCGGCAGATCCCTGATCCGCCTGACCGTTTCGATACCGTCCATCCCCGGCATCAGCCAGTCAAGGAACACGATCTCGTAAGGAGTTCCCTGCTCCTCGGCGCGAGATACCGCCTCAAGAGCCGCCATGCCGGATTCCGCCAGATCGACCCTGAAACTCATGCTGCCGAGCATGTCACCAAGCACCTGGCGGGCATTTTTCTTATCATCCACCACCAGCACATGTTTTCTCTGAAGGTCGCTCGAAAGCAACAGTCGGCGTCGTTGGACGACACTTTTACCGAGGCGTGCCGTGAACCAGAAGGTACTGCCTTCACCAGGCTCGCTTTCAACGCCGACCTCTCCGCCCATCAGTTCAGCCAGATTTTTAGAAATGACCAGTCCGAGGCCGGTACCGCCGAATTTCCGGGTAGTTGATGTATCGGCCTGGGAAAAACTCTTGAATAGCCGTGATATCTGCTCCTCCGTCAGGCCGATGCCGGTATCGCGCACAGCACAGTAGATCAGCACATCCGTTTCAGTTTGCTCTTTCAGGCGGATGACGACGCTGATCTCCCCATGCTCGGTGAACTTCACCGCATTGTTGCTGTAGTTGATAAGAATCTGTCCCAGCCTCAACGGATCACCCACCAGGGTGGCCGGAACGCTCTTATCCACGTCGAAGACCATCTCCAGTCCCTTTGCTGCGGTTTTTTCCGTGATCAGGTTGGCCACATTGTCGAGCACATCCTCCAGTTCGAACTCGGTCTGCTCAACGGTCAGCTTACCCGCCTCGATCTTCGAGAAGTCGAGAATATCGTTGATAATGCTGAGCAGATGACGGCCGGACCCCTTGATTTTTTTGATGAAGTCGCGTTGACGCGGCGTCAGGTCGGTTTTCAGGGCCAGATAGGACATCCCGATGATGGCGTTCATCGGCGTGCGGATCTCGTGGCTCATACTGGAAAGGAAGTCCGATTTGGCGAGGTTGGCCTTTTCCGCTGCAGCCGTGGCGTTCTCCAGCTCGACGTTCTTCTCCTGCAGCGCCTGGTCGAGGCGTCTGCGTTCCGTAACGTCGCGGGCTGCGGCAAATACCCCCTGCAGTTTTCTGTCCCGGTCATAGAAGGTGGTCGCATTGAATGACACCACCGTCTCCTTGCCGTCTCTGGCACGCGCGGTAAGTTCGTAGTTGGTGACCTTCTTTTCGCGCAGTACGCGGGTGATGCTTTCTTCGGCACGTTCCGGATCAGTGAAGTTATTCTTGAACGGTGCGCCGATCAATTCGTCGCGCGTGCAGCCGGTGAGCGATTCCATCTGCTTGTTGACGTCGGTGATGATGCCGGATGGATCGGCAGTCATGATCGCATCGATGTTGGATTCAAACAGGGAGCGTGTGTAAAACTGATGGTCGCGCAGACTCTGGCCGAGCTGCTTCTGTTCTGCCTCGATCTGCTTGCGGGCGGTATTGTCGGTGCCGATCAGAAGGTAGCCGATTATGGAATTCTGAACGTCGCGCAGCGCCGTGACCGACACGACCGCCGGGAAGCGGCTGCCGTCCTTGCGGAAGTATGTCAGCTCGTAGATGTCCTCTATGCCGCGCGAAGCCTTGAATACCAAAGCCTCGAAGCCGGGAGTGATCGGCGTGCCAAGCTCGATGCTCAACGCTTCTGCACGGGCGATAACTTCCTGCGGGTCGGAAATATCGGCCGGTGTGATCTTGTTCATCACTTCGGCGGCCGTGTATCCCAGCATCCGCTCGGCGCCGACGTTGAAGATCTGGATGACACCCTTCGCGTCGGTGGCGATACTTGAAAAATTGGCGCTGTTGAAAATTGCGCTCTGCAGGGCGCCGGCCTTGAGCAGCGCCTCTTCCGCCTGCTTCCGGGCGGTGTTGTCGGTGCCGATCAAGAGATAACCGATGATGGCGTCCTGCTCGTCGCGCAGCGCCGTGACCGACACGACCGCCGGGAAGCGGCTGCCGTCCTTGCGGAAGTATGTCAGCTCGTAGATGTCCTCTATGCCGCGCGAAGCCTTGAATACCAAAGCCTCGAAGCCGGGAGTGATCGGCGTGCCAAGCTCGATGCTCAACGCTTCTGCACGGGCGATAACTTCCTGCGGGTCGGAAATATCGGCCGGTGTGATCTTGTTCATCACTTCGGCGGCCGTGTATCCCAGCATCCGCTCGGCGCCGACGTTGAAGATCTGGATGACACCCTTCGCGTCGGTGGCGATACTTGAAAAATTGGCGCTGTTGAAAATTGCGCTCTGCAGGGCGCCGGCCTTGAGCAGCGCCTCTTCCGCCTGCTTCCGGGCGGTGTTGTCGGTGCCGATCAAGAGATAACCGATGATGGCGTCCTGCTCGTCGCGCAGCGCCGTGACCGACACGACCGCCGGGAAGCGGCTGCCGTCCTTGCGGAAGTATGTCAGCTCGTAGATGTCCTCTATGCCGCGCGAAGCCTTGAATACCAAAGCCTCGAAGCCGGGAGTGATCGGCGTGCCAAGCTCGATGCTCAACGCTTCTGCACGGGCGATAACTTCCTGCGGGTCGGAAATATCGGCCGGTGTGATCTTGTTCATCACTTCGGCGGCCGTGTATCCCAGCATCCGCTCGGCGCCGACGTTGAAGATCTGAATGACACCTTTTGCGTCGGTGGCGATGCTTGAAAAGTTGGCGCTGTTGAAAATTGCGCTCTGCAGGGCACCAGTCTTGAGCAGGGTTGCCTCATTTCGCACCTCTGAGACAATTTCCACCGTATCGTCGTCACCAGGAACAATCTGATCGAGCGTTTTGTCTGCCATTGCAAGCCTCCGTTGAAGTGATGATCCAAAAGTTCGTACAGCGGGGCGAGGCGATACCTAGTCCGGATGCTTCGCAACTAATGTAGCAAAGTGGCAATTATCCTCGGTCATCATAGACCTGGCGAGCCGGAGCATGCGGGTCTCCCTGCCATCAAAGGAATTGCGGTAATCCTGAAGATATGCATACATCGCATCATGGAAGTTTTTTTTCATCAGCACATTGAAAAACCGGCCAATACTGCCAAGCGAAATGGTTTTCACAAAACCCGCAACGCACTCAAGTGTCAGGTAGCCTTTAATGTTTCTCAAGCGGTTAGCAGCATACAATTCGTAGCGAAATTTTATCTGATCCTTCTCGGAAAGCGTGTCAGCTATCACAGGACGGTCATGAATGCCTGAACTGGTATTGGACGTTTGAATCCAGAGACCCCGCTCTTCAACCAAATTATAAAGCGCAGTATCAGGAAAAGGAGTTATGTAGAACACATTAATGACATCTGGTTTTGTCGTTTTGATCAGGTTTTTCGTTAATTTAACATCCTCAGCCGTCTCGCCGGGGGTGCCGATAATAAATGTTGCCAACGACCTGACATGATGTCGCTTTAAAGTGTTTAACGCATTGCGATGCTGATCACTGGTTTCACCTTTGCTCAGTATCTTGAGAACTCTGTCCGAACCCGATTCAACACCCAGATCAACCTGCAGACACCCGGCATCCTTCAATTTTATAACGAGTTCGTCAGTAATGGTGTCGGAACGGGCCTGACACCCCCACACAATATCCAGCGGTTTAATTTTATCGCAAAATTCATAAACCCATTGTTTCTGATATGTAAAGGTATCGTCGGCAAACCAGAATGAGGTTTTGCCATATTTTTCTAATAGATAATTAATTTCAAATATCACATTGTCTACAGAGCGACGTCTGATGCGCCTGCCGAACATCAGATGCGAACTGCAGAAAATGCAAGACGCCGGGCATCCTCTTGCACTCATCAACACTATAGTTCCCTTCTTTTGCCACGTCCCTCTAAAGGTGCCAGGCGGCCTGAGATACTTGTAAAAATCAGGCATAAGGTGGTAACCCGGCAATGGCAGCACATCCAGATTTTCAATCAACCCGGGCCTGATAATCAGTTCCTGTCCGGCATACACACCCGGAATCTTCGTGAGATCTTTACCCAGAATGATATCCGAAAGCGCCTGTTCACTTTCGCCTACCACAACCGCATCTACTTTTGTTTCACGAAATACCTCAAAAGGTCTTAGAGTAGGATGGACTCCGCCGATTACATAACGACATGTATCTCCGAACGTATCTTTCAAAATGGATAAGATCTGTTTGGCTCTGGCATAATTCAGTGTCATTGAACCGATAGCAACAATGTCCGGATTAAAGTCGATTATTTCCAGCAGGGAGTTATCTTCATGATCCGGATCAAAGACAATTACCTCGCAGATTGACTCTACAAAACCAGCCAATATCAATAAACCGACTGGAATATATTGTCTTGGTTCTATTCTTACATTGACCAAAGCAACTTTTGTTTTCACAGGTTTGCTCTTAGCCGTCAGTTTTTATGACTGACTGAAATGCGGTGAATAACAACGTTGAAAAACACTTGTTGTTTTCATCCCCGATTATTCTGTATGCCTCTTCTGATGTTGAGGCCTTGCGGGTAGGCCTGTCCGTAATCAGCGTGCAGTACATGTCTGATAACCCGACGACCTGGGTGGACATTCTGATTTCGTCCCCCTTCAGTCCTCCGGGATACCCACCGCCAAAATATCTCTCATGATGGTGCCGGACGGCATTCAGCACCTGTTCGCTGTAATTGCCGTTCTTTTTCAGAAATATGTACCCCTCGAAAGGATGGCGTTTTATCTCCTCCACACTTGGGGTACTCCAGTAATCCTTATCTTCGATTACATTTGTGAAGAGCAGAGACATGCCGATATCGTGAAGCATTCCGGCAATACCGATATCAACCAGATCATCACATTTTTCAGGGAAGAGCTTTGACCACGCCAGCATTGACAGGGTAGCGACCTGCATTGAATGTCTGACGGCAAACGGCGAAGAATGGTCCATTGCCTGAATCATGTCTGTTATGTTCTGATTTTCCGAGATGTGAGTGGCAAGGTGTCTCGTTATATTTCTGCATCGTTCGGCGTCATGTGAATGTTCAGGGGCTGAAAATATATCTTTCAGATAATTCTCGGATGTCTGGATAAGAACTTCACATTTTTGCGCCTGGTCAACATCATCTCTGCTCAGAATGACCGGCAGGTTCAATTCGGTGAAATGGGATACCTCTTTAAAATCACCTGATCTGACATACATGGTTGATATATTGTTACTGCGCAGCCTGTCTCTGTCAGCCTTTGAGAATCGGCGTGTTTCTTCAATATAGAGAACATGTTTTCCGCCGGATTCGGTATAGAGAGCTACATGCGGAAATATGTCAGGCAGCACGCATGCTATCGATATCGGTTCAAATAAAGATACACTCATAATTATTAACTCTACCTTTACGTAGAAATGAACTCGTATTATTGAAAAAATCACAACTCTGTCCGGAGCTTGCGAGGAGAAGAAGCAGGCAACTAGCGTGCCAGAGAACATTTACTGATTTTTTGAGTGCAACAGTCTGATTCCATGATGTAAAATAAAAAATGTTTGCGTAGCGAACGGTCAAACAAAGACTTGAATCCATCATATTTTATTGAAACTGCCATATATGACAGAATTTTTTGACGGTTTTTTTGATATTCCCCGTCCCGACAGCATTTCCCATTATGCAATCAGGCCTTGACCTTTGAAACAGAGCAAATATGCTTTGGCACAGTAGTTGAAAAGATACTTTCATGAACATGCATCCCCAACGCATTCACCCTCTGAACGATCTACCACTTTCCAGTGGCCCGGTGGTTTATTGGATGAGCCGTGACCAGCGAGTTGCCGATAACTGGGCGCTGATCCATGCACAGAAGCTGGCTTTTGCGAGGCAGGCGCCTCTGGCGGTGGTGTTTACTCTGGCAGATTCCTTTCCGGGCGCTACCGTGCGTCATTACGGTTTCATGCTGCGCGGACTGAAGCTGGTGGCGGCACAACTCCGTGAGCACAATATCCCCTTGATCCTGCTGCGCGGTAATCCTCCTGAGGAAATATGCCGCTTTATCCAACAGCATAAAGTTGGAATGCTGGTGGCGGATTTCGATCCTCTGTCCATCAAACGCTCATGGCGTGCTCAGGTCTCCAGGTATGCCGGAGTGTCCTGTGTGGAGGTGGATGCTCATAACATCGTACCCTGCCGTGTCGCCTCCAACAAGCAGGAGTATGGCGCCTACACCATCCGACCGAAGCTGCAGCGCCTGCTCCCTGAGTTTCTGCAGGATTTCCCGAAAATCGAACAGCACCCCTTCAGCTGGGGACAGCTTCCACACTCACCCTTTGGCAGAGGCGGGGATGTCGAATCACTCCTCTCGTCACTTTCTTTTGAACGTGCGGTCGCTGAGGTGACTGCCATCACGCCCGGAGAGCTGGAAGCCCATAAGCGCCTGCATGATTTCATTATCAACGGATTACAGAGATATGACGCACTCTGCAACGATCCTAACGCCGGTGGCCAATCCGGGCTGTCTCCCTGGCTGCATTTCGGTCAGCTTTCTGCCCAGCGGGTAGCGCTGGAGGTAACCCGGGCTGCCGGAGTTGCCTCCGCAGGTGAGGCATTTCTTGAAGAACTGGTTATCCGGCGTGAACTGTCCGATAACTTCTGCCAGTTCAACACAAACTATGATCGGGTGGCCGGATTCCCGGTCTGGGCGCAGCAGACGATATCCGAACATCGTCATGACCGGCGCGAATTCATATACTCATACGCGCAGTTCGAGAGCGCCGAAACCCATGACCCGCTCTGGAATGCCGCCCAGCGGTCGATGGTTGTCTCCGGCACGCTGCATGGCTATCTTCGCATGTACTGGGCCAAGAAGATCCTGGAGTGGAGCGAATCACCGGAGGAGGCCATGACCATTGCCATCAGCCTGAATGACAGGTATCAACTGGACGGACGCGATCCAAACGGCTATGCCGGAATCGCCTGGAGCATCGGTGGTGTTCACGACCGTGCCTGGGGCGAACGGCCGGTGTTCGGCAAAATTCGTTACATGAACTACAAAGGTTGCATGCGCAAGTTTGATGTAGGACGTTTTATCAAGAGATTCGGCGGCTGATGGAGGTTTGATACAATGTACGCGGATAGTTCACTGGAAGCTGACATCAGAATAGGAGTCAGCTCCTGCCTATTGGGAGAACATGTCCGCTATGACGGCGGCCATAAGCATGATCGCTATATCACCGATACTTTGGGGCGCTTCTGCTGCTTCCTGCCGGTCTGCCCCGAGACAGGGTGCGGCCTGCCGGTTCCGAGGGAGGCCATGCATCTGGAAGGTGATTTTGCCACCCCCCGGCTGGTGACCCGCAGGACACGGATTGACCTGACCGGTCAAATGCTGAGCTTCTGCAGTGTTAAGGTCAAAGAGTTGGAAGAGGAAGATCTATGCGGTTTCATTTTTAAAAAAGACTCCCCCGGTTGCGGGCTGTTTCGAGTCAAGATATACAACAACGACGACGCTGCGGTAAAAAATGGCAGCGGCCTTTTTGCCGCCGCTGTCGCTCGCCATTTTCCGCTGTTGCCGATGGAGGAGGAAGGTCGTCTGAACAATCCGCATCTCAGAGAAAATTTCATTGAACGGGTATTCAGTTATCGCCGTTGGAAGGATTTTCTGGCAACTGAGCCAACTTTCGGTCGATTAGTCGAGTTCCACACCACCCACAAACTGCTGCTGAAGGCCCACAGCCCTATAGTTTGCCGCACCATGGGTGCCCTGGTGTCCAATGGTAAGGATCTTCCACTGCTGGAGTTACTCCGACAATACGAAATTCAGTTTATGAAGGGGATGTCTCTTCTCGCCACAACCAAGAAGAACACCAACGTGATGCAGCACATGATGGGATATTTTAAAAAGCATCTTTCCTCTGCAGAAAAGGCTGAGTTGCTTGAAGTTATTGGCCAGTATCACGATAATCTCACGCAACTTGTAGTACCGCTTACTCTGCTCAGGCACTATGTACACAAATACGATCAGCAGTATCTGAATGGTCAGGTCTATCTTTCACCCCATCCAGCAGAATTGATGCTGCGCAACTACTGTGTAATATTGCACTCAGAACAGCGATCATAGTTTTCGGCTTTTGTTTATAGTAGAGGCTATTCATGTCCATAACGACCTATATTGAAGAGCGATATGACGACACTTTTGACTCAGTATACGATTCACTGAAAGATATGGTTCGTCAAGTATACGCCTGATGAAGTTAATAAGTGGAATGGAGTAACCAATCATATTGTGACGGAAGCACACTTGGACGGGAGGGTTGTATATGAACGCAGATCATGAGTTTGCATTGGAGTTTTTACGTAAGGCAGAACAGGATCTTGGCTCTGCACGTCTACTGTTGAGGTTTTATGGCTATCGCACTTGCGAATCAGGCTGTTAAGGATTACCGTTATTTCATGGTGTTTGATAGCAAGCCTGTTGAAGGCGCCCACAAACTGGCAGATGCACTGGAACTGTTGGGGGCAACTCTAATACACTGAGGTGTAATTCATGAAAGAGGTTTCCAAGACACAGTTCAAAGAGATCTACTTCAGGCTCGGTGGTGGCGCGTCGACCGGGTGGGACCTGGAATACTGGAATACATTCTTCAAGGATGAAAAGATACCTGGAATGAAGTATCTCATTGAAGAACCGGCAACACCGGAACATGACAGAATGATGATCGTCACGGACACTGGCTCAATAGAATACCGGCTATTCTTCTTAACTGAGGAGAGCGAAGAATTCCACTTCGAGTTTCCGAATGAGAACCAGGATAAAGCGCAGCACAACAACTCGTTGCAACCGACGCATACAGCGCATCATGGATTACCTGGCTCTTCAAGTCGACCATTTGGAGAACCCGCAAAGCAAGCAAGAGCGCACGTACCTTTTTTCCCTTGCGGACAGGGTATGTACCTGTTTTGGGCTCCTCTCGCCTTTATTGTAGCCAGCTTCGCAATTAGCGAACAATTTCCCGCCATCACCATGGGTCAGAGATTTGCCTCGCTCACATTTGCGGTGGATTTCCTGCTCTCCGCTATTGTTGCCTTCGGGATGACCTACCATACGATCTATTCCCAACCCTGTGAGGAGTTAGAAATCCGAACCGGGCGGGAATGGTTTCGGCGTCCAACACATTCACTGTTCTGGTTGCGGTCCCAGTATTGGGGCTTTGGCTATCTGGGAATTGCGGTTGCAATTGTATTATTGGCACCTGCAGGGCGATAAAGGAAAGGTATTGCCATGGTTATTCCTGACATGAATTTCCGCCCGTTAAAGCGGGAGGCGTACTTAAACTTCACAGGCCCGGATCCGTGGGAAAACGATCGCCAGACCACCTGGTATGTGAATGGTTATCAAATGGAGACATCCTCAATGACACCACCATACCCTCCGAAGGGCATTGCAACCCAGGCCGTTTTCGTTGGCATTGAGTCGCGCCATGGACGCTACCGCATATTGCCGATGTCCCTGCAGAGCCTTTGGCGGGAAGGATTGTTACTCGGCCCGGAACTTCCGGCGTTGCTGTATGCGACCGAGGGTAATTTGACGATTAGCGATTATCCTCCGCCTTTCATGGACTTCTGTCTGCGGATGTTGTCCTTTGCGTTTGCAGCAATACTAGTGGTACCTACCACCGCGCTACTGGTGTGGACGAAAGATTTCTCCGATGTCCTGCCATATGCGGTTATATTTTGCATCGTGTTGACGCTGTTGCCAACAGGGATCCTGATTCGACAACGTATCCGACTGCGTCGTCTGACGTCCCGATATCGCACGCTTATCGCGGATCAGGGCATTGAGTGAAATCGGTCTACTCGTCTCAAAATCTACGTATCAGGAACTACAGATGAAGAAACTCACTACATTTCTTGTAAGACTGTTAGTTTTCACAATTATTGCCAGAACCTCATACAATTACCTTACAATTACCCGGTATGCGCCTGGGGACGAACCGGCTAGCTTCTTCCCTGTAGTTTTGGAAGTTCCGGAGAGTAAACCCCCACGCTTCGAATTGCTCAGATGGTTAGAATTTAAAAAACTGCTGGCGACAAATCCGAAGCGTACTCTATCACTCCCAGTTGGAGAGAGGCGATTTACGTTGGAGCAGGAGAAGAATTTTACCCCTTCTGTGAAGTTTAAAGTTATTGCGGACAGTGGTGGGCAACGCATTGAGGTTACCCACAGTACCGACGACTATATCATTTGGGGTGAATATCGAGTTGTTGGCAATGCCATTATTCCAGTACGTGTTCGTTCGGTAAATGGAATGCCAATGCTCTTTGCTATTGTGATCGGTGTTAATGGGACATTGCTTCTAAACTGGCTATACACACGAATACGTAAACGTACTTCTGCAGCGACAGCGCCTTTACAAACAGACTGAAAAACCTCTCTCATTCCCCCCTTGACTGTAAGAACGGTATGTCACAGTTGATTATACCGGTTCTATTCCGCCGAGATACCGGGCATAGCCCGAACGAGCCGGAGTATGCAGGTAATATAAGAGCGTGCAAAACTCAAAGCCGCCCTTAATGTAATCCATCAGTGTAACCTTCGAGCCAATTACATCAATCCACTCGACAAGCGGAATTTCAACCCATCGGGAGCTTATCTCCAGTGGAGACACTTTCCGGACTATCGCAAACCTGGCCAGCATTTCCACATCAAAAGTCCAGTTCACTTTGAAAGGCATACCAAACACCTGCCGCAGCGCCTTGCTGTTTTTGAAGATCTTGGCTCCGCACTGCGTGTCATACACGCTGATTTCAAGCAGCATTGAAGCACAGGTCGCAAAAACTCTTCCCAGGTAATGTTTCAAAGCCTTACGCTCAATCCTGCGGCCAAGCAGACGCACTCGCGAGCCGATAACCATTTCCACTGCAGCAGAATCGAGCAAACGACTGAATCCTTCAATTTCAGCCAGTGGTGTTGCCAGGTCGGCATCCCAGTAACCCACATCATCAAAGGCGCCATCAAGTGACATCATCATCCCCCGGCGCACTGCCTCGGCTTTGCCTGAATTATTCCCCATGGTTAATATTTCAATCTGCAGCGGATTCATTTCCTGCATGGATGAAAGGAGCACGGAAGTTTCATCCGTGCTGCCGTCATTAACAAAGAGAAAATACAGATCAGGGCTGTTTTCCAAAGCGCTTAGGAAGGCTTTCCGGTTCAGCCTCAGAGCTTCGTTGTAGCAGGGAACTATCAGCCTCGTTTTTCGCACAGTACCCATCCTGTAAGTCCAGGAATCCTTATCCCCAGGCGGTTTGCTTGAAGCAGTAACCGGTTGTCGATATTCAACAGCATCCCGAGAAGGGTTGTAATCCATTTCCCGCCATTCCAGCTTCCGACCCCTTCAGAAACTTTTCTTATATTGAGGAATTTGGACAGTACAAGCTTTGGCAACAGAAGGCTGAAAAACAGGTATCCGGAAGAAATGACCTCCAGCCCGCATGATCTGGTCAAATCGATGAGCTGAGTGAGATTGTAGCGTCTGTAATGTCCGAGAAAACGGTCGTGCGGGCCATATAGTGACTGGAAAGCGGGAATCGTGATCATGACCCTGCCTTTATCCGAAAGGTACCTGTCAACCAGCCGGGTCAGAAAATCCAGGTCGGATTCCATATGTTCGATCACGTCAAGAAGCAGGACAAGGTCATAGTTCTCCCCGGCAGGCATATCTCTCCGGTACCTTATATCCGCAGATGTTCTGCGGAGTTCGAGCATCTGTTCGTCGGATAAATGAATATCCACGGCAGTTATATCTTTACTCCGGAGATGATCAAAAAGCCTTCCGGAGATAAATCCGTCTCCACAGCCGACATCAAGGACTTTGATCCCTTCGAAAATTTCAGGAGCCAATATGAGCTGCAAGGCTCTGAGACGTGCCGTTTCCCAGGGATGTCTGTTCGGATGCATATTTATTTTCTCTTTTAAATCCATATCAGTATTTTAAGAATTTACGCATTGTATAAACTGACGTGTCCTGCGGCATGAGCAAGGCAAGTATGAATCCAAGCGGAAGCAGCAGCATGAAAAACAGATGATTATAACGACCCGCCAATACGGTTGCCAGGCTGGCAGCCCAGAGATTCGGGAAAATCCCGCAATGCTTTTCAATAAGTTCAAACTCATTTTTTTTCATCAGCAACGTGAGACTTTCATCTTCCGGGAAACTGACATGTCGTGGCGAATCCAGCCCATGCCATTTTTTGCCGAAAAGACGGGCTTCATACGAACGGATATTTGGAACGGCGATGTGGACGGTTCCTCCCGGTTTGAGTATCCAGCCCCAGAAGCGGAATGTTTCATCAAGGTCTGTCAGATGTTCCAGAACAAAATGTGCCGTAACGACATCCACGCTCGATTTCAGTTTCGAGGATGCCTCTGCAAGGGAGCTGTACATCTCGCAGCCAAGAGCGCTCCGCAACTGTTCTGCCCGCTTCCCGGACGGCTCAAACCCTATAATCCTGCCGATCCTGCCGCGTATTGACTGCAGATAGGAGCCATCGCCACATCCGTAATCAAGCAGGACAGTATCTTTAGCGGTGCGCTGCGGCACAAAATAGATTCTATGGATCAGGAGCTTGCGAAGCCTTGCATGGAACATTCCCCGGCCGGTATGCATCGGGTAATCCGGCGGGTAATATGATGATGTATCTGTCGGCATGGGGACCTGCTGTATCAGGTGGCAGACGGTGCACTCCCGGTAATCAACGACGAAAGGGGTCTGCAGATAATAATCCGCACAGTTTTCAAACCAGCGCCCGGTTACCGGATGGCCGCATACCATGCATGTTGTTGAGGTCACGGATTCTTTCATCACTCATACCGTCCGTTCAATGATGTATCGCGGTCGCCGCTTTGTTTCGAGATACATCTTGGCGATATACTCGCCGACAATGCCGATGCCGAGCATCTGGATCCCGCCGAGAAAGTAGATCGGAATCACCGACGATGCCCATCCGGGAATAGTCGAATGCATTACGAAATGGCCGTAAATGATCCAGGCGATCATGACCAGGCTCATCAGGCAGATTATGAATCCCAGAGCCGAAATGATTCTCAGCGGAGTGACGCTGAACGAGGTAATCCCGTCGATTGCCAGAGCCAGCATTCGCCCCAGCGGATACTTCGTTTCACCGGCGAACCTTGCGGCACGATCGTAATATACCGTTGCAGTCGCAAACCCCAATTGTGGAACAATCCCGCGGAGGAAGAGATTGACCTCCGGATACTCTCGCAGACATTCCACCGCACGCCTTCCCATCAGGCGGAAGTCGGCATGTCCCTGGACAACATCGGCACCCATCCACCTGAGAAGTCTGTAATACAAATTGGCGGTGCAACGCTTGAAAACCGTATCCGACGCCCGGGATCTGCGAACGCCATACACGATCTCGCTCCCCTGCCGGAAGCGCAGCACCATCTCTTCGATAACGTTGATGTCATCCTGAAGATCGGCATCGACGGTGACGATCGCTTCTCCTTCTGCGGTCAGCAGTCCCGCAAGCAGGGCGTTCTGGTGTCCGCGGTTGCTGGAAAGCCTGATTCCGCGTATCCGTGAGTCCGACTGAGCCATGGAGTGGATGATTTTCCACGTCTGATCCCTGCTGCCGTCGTCAATAAGGTAGATTGCACTCTCAAGCTCAATCAGCTTCTCTTCCTGCATCCGGTCAAGCAGAACGATCAGTCGCCGGAGGGTTTCCGGGAGAACCTGCTCCTCGTTGCAGCAGGGCACTACGATGGCAAGTCTGACGGACATCACTCTGCCCGATCCAGGACGACAATCAATTCATGGAACTTGACATACCTGCCGACAGATTCCCGGTTGACCGGGTAGTAGCGCAGCCTTGTCAGCTGATATCCTTCACAGCTCAACACCCCCTGATCCCGGAGGTAATGACGGTCGATGAAGCTCTTGTGCGTAGAGTCGGATTGATACCCCTTCCATCCCGGCAGCACGAGAATAATCCGCCCGATACCGAGACGCCTGCATGATTTCAGCAGAGTTTTTGCAATGTGCGCCGCGTTGGCAAAGTGTTCGAGAACATGGGACATGACGCATGTCGAGTAATGATTTTCAGGGAATTCCGACAGAGAGTAGCGATCGGCTTCAGGATCGTACCGTTTCACATCAAGACCCATCCCTGTCAGTTCATCAATAAGAAAAGGATTTATCTCAACACCAGCCGAGCCGTGCGGCAGACGGGCAAGTAACTGTCCGGCGCCGCAGGCGAAGTCAATGCACGGACCAGTGACATCTTTCAGGATGTTCCGGATATAGAATCCCTTGATAAACCGGCGAAATGGGTTCCGACTGCGACGCAGCTGCTCCTCCGCATACTCTCTGGTGAATTCCGGGGGCATGATCGTTATCTCCCCACGTGCAGGAACTTGTAGAGGCATATTCGCAGCAGGTTATGTAACCGTGCCATGACACTGCCGGCCAGGCGCTCGACGGCACCTGTTCCATACTCCGGCTGTTCAGAGATCCTGGTGATAAAGCGCCGGAAATCCTCACTCTGTCCGGCGCCGATGGCAACGCTCCAGGATCTGCCGGAAACCCGGAATGAAGCGAGTATCTCGGGCAGATAGTACGCATCCCCCCGCAGCAGAAGACGAAACCAGTAATCGAGATCAAGCAGGTAGCCGATGCCGGCGTCAAATCCACCGACTTGATCGGCCAGGCTCTTTCGAAACAGCACCGCTCCCGGCTCTCCGATAAGGTTGGTGCCGCGTCGAAGGCACGTCTGCAGTGCAGAGCGGCCATCAATCCGTCCTCCACGCCGTAGAGGATATCCACGCGTCATTATGGCCCGACCATTAGCATTGATGATTGTCCGGGCAGAGAAGACCAGTGCGATGCTTTCTTCAGTATCCGCCTCAAATACGGCCACCTGCCGCTGCAGGCAATCCGGTGCAAGCAGGTCGTCCTGCGGGAGCAGTTTGAAGTAGCGGCCGCGTGCTTCCGTCAGGCAGCGGTTCCAGTTCCTCTCCGGGCCGAGATTGTGATCGTTACGCATGAATCTGATGCGCGGATCGGTGTATCTGCCAGCGATTGACGCGGTTCCATCGGTAGAGTTGTCATCGATAATGATAAGTTCAAACTCTTTGAAACTCTGCATCAGCACCGACTCGATCGCGGCACCGATGAATCCGGCCCCCTGATACGTCGGAATAGCGACGGACACAACCGGTTTTGCCTGCTGTTCGCTGATAGTCATATATTCCGGCACGTTTGAAGTGCCGCCTCATATTCTGTTGACGATATCTGCCAGGAACGGCGCAGCGCTTCCAGTCTGCCGCGAATCAACCGGTCGGCGTTCACGACCTGTGGCCCACGGGAAGCAACCAGCCAGGGTTCATTCCACAGGACTACTCCATACGCGGGGTTCTGCAGCAGACATTCAACAGATGCCAGGTAGGCAGCCGGTTTCATCTGCAGGTGATGGGCAAGCGAGCCGATGCCATGGCCGTTGCGGGGATCACTGCCGAGGGTGGGGCTGGCGAGCCAAAGAACGATGGAATCTGTCTCGCCTGCCTTGTACGGATAGCGATATACCTCCCGGCGCTGGGAAAAATGTGCGCCGACGTTTGCCTGAACGGATAGCGACGCACCATTGTCAACCACTGTGCGCAGCTGTTTGAACGTTGGATCCGGAAGCTGAATCCACTGCGAGGGGCGCCAGAAATTCATGGCTCCGGGGAGCGGCAAGGGAGCAGACAGATAGCCGAGTCCCAACGTGAGCAGCAGAACAAGCTGTGAGAGCGGGATGCTGAATACATGAGCCGCCTGAGGAGCCATGCGCCGGGCGCCGTACATCGCCGCAACCGTCAGTATCGGAACGAGCGTGACGCTATGATAGGAGATGAGCTCCCTCGGCATTGAAACGGAGGAGAGCGTATTTGCAGCGAAGTCTGCAACAGACGGCAGAAGCCAGACAGGAGCCGCGATAAAAAGCCCTGCCAGCGGCAATGCCAGAAGAACATAATAACTGATGGCACCGTCCATCGACACTACGGTCGTAACCATCCTGACCGGATGAAGAATGCCGGTGCTCAGGATCTCGAACAGGGAACCGCCCATCCAGCCGTAGCGACTGCCCCGTGAGCCGGGATCAATCATTGAATGAGCGCCCGAAGGCGAGAGTGCCGGCATGATGAATCCCAGAACGAGAATAGTGTGCAGCAAACCTGTTCCCGTCAGAAGGAGCCCCTTCTTCCAGTCGCGATG
Organism: Desulfuromonadales bacterium; assembly: GCA_037129255.1. GTDB lineage: Bacteria > Desulfobacterota > Desulfuromonadia > Geobacterales > Pseudopelobacteraceae > JACRCG01. The sequence goes on from JBAXVG010000030.1 coordinate 44,755, forward strand.
TTTGAGACCCCAGAGCGCGCCAAAACCTGCGACTGTGATGCCGCATTGCTCCTGGATCAACAGCAGCAGGACGCAGCAGGCAAAAAGCAGGCGAAAATCGTTCTTCTCGACAGCCAGCAAGGCTGTCGCGATAAACGGCACGGCAATCGTGACCGGATGGAAGTCCCAGGCTGCCGCGTTTAACAGAAAAGGGTTGAACAGGTAGATACAGGCCCACAAAAGAGCTGTGCGCCCGGAACCATGCACTCTTCTCGCGAGAAGAAAGATCGGCCAGGCAGCAAGCGACAGCGCCAGGGCCTGGACAACGGCGAACCATTCCGCGGCGGGCCGGAGCGCATACAAGGGCACAAACAGAAGCAGGAATACGTTGAAGTGACAGCAGAGCCAGTTTATCGGCCTGCCGTACACATTGTTGGTGTCGAGAAACCACTGGCCATGGAGCGTTCCCCATACCGCCTGATCAAAAAAACCGAGGTCATTCAGGTTGCTCATGTTACCCCAGTGTCGAAAGAGTCCCATGGCGAGCAATAACGCAGCATGTCCGCACACGATGACAAACAGAGCCCGGTATTCCCGGATGATGATCCGGGATGGAACACAGTACATCATCTGGGGCTCCTCCCCTCATCATCGATTCCGGCCGGCTGCGCCAGCGGATAGCGGGCAATAAGGCCGGCATAGAGGGGAGTATTGTTCACAAAAATACTTGCCACCCGGTCGGAGTAGATCAGCCGCCAATCCTGACGACCGGCGAGAAAACGGACCAGTTCCGAATCCGTGTCGTAGATGACCCACGTGATGCCGTGTCTGCGCAGGATATCCTCCCAGCCGGGAGAAAATCCGGTGATCTTGTAATACTCTCTGATATGTTTCGAGCCGTACATGTCCAGCCGGCCATCAATAAACACCTTGTACTGTTCGTGGGCCGCATAGATGATCAGGTCTCCGATTTCGTCACTATTGAACATCCTCCCCGGAACAGGTTCCCGTTTCATGAACGCAACGGCATCAACAGCCTTTTTCTTCGGATCGAAACCATGAACTATCGTTCCGTTGTACAGCTGGATGAAAACCAGCAGCATAGCGAGAGAGGGCCAGAGAAAACCACGGGACATTCCATCCATCGTGGCAACGGTGTCAAGGCGTCTGCGGAAAAATGCCCGCACGCGCGGCAGGCGTGGAGCAAGGTCGAAGTTCAGATGGCGCACCATGATCGGGACGACGACGAGAGCAAAGAGCGGAACATACCGTATGGAACAGAGCGCCATGTTGGTGAAAAAGAGTATCAGAACCATCCGGATCGGGGTGGGGCGCTTTCCCGAATATGCGAGAAGCAGCATAAGAAGGAGCAACAGAGCTTTGAACAGTGGTTGTTCGTGAAAGTTGGGCGAAAAAAATTCCGAAGTATGATCCATCAGGTATCTGTCGAAAACAAGTGTGAACGGGAAGAGAAATATCTTCCAGCCGAACGGATTCAGCAGGGCTGTTCCCATACATATGCCGAGCAGCGCGCCGTAACGCTTCGCCCTCTGTTTTCCTCCGGCGCGCCATGCCCCGCTATCGGTGAAAACGAGGCAGAGGTTCCCGGTCAGGTAGATGCCGAGCAGGACAAAGCCGATGATGAACCCGCCGTGGAGATTGACCCAGAGCAGCATGAGCGGCGGGAGCAGATACAGTTGGTTTCGATCGCGGTATTCATGGCTGTCGAGAATGGAGATCCAGATAACGATGATCAGAAATGAAAACAGATGCGGTCGGGCAAGCCAGTGAACCATGGATAACGCGATGATGACTACCGTTGCCGCAGCAGCGACCAGAGCATTATGCCCCTGCGCCTTGAGTACTCTGACTACGGCGTAAAAGGTTGCGGCAAGGGTCAGGACGTACAGGACGACCACTCCTGACAGCCCGGAAAGGCGATGCGCAATGGCCATGACAACTTCGGAGAGCCACTCATGGACGGTCCAGGGGAGGCGGGGGGTAATGAATGAATAGGGATCGACCTGCGGCAGTGTGAAGGTATCAAGGATATATTCTCCCGCCCGTATATGATAGCCGGTGTCACCGTCATTCAGAAGCCCCCTGTCCGGCACGAATGACAGGTAGAGGAGTACCGAAACGAAGAGCAGATCGGCAAGCGACGGTATCATGTAGCGAAGCGGTCCGGTCATAGAAACAGTACCTGTTCACCAGCGGCAGGCGGCGTCCCTGCCATCGTACCCGCCGGAAGCTCCAGAACGGACGCAGCACGGCGATACACCGGCGAGAGCCTGTTCGGGAGAAGGGAAAAAACCGACGTGAGCACCCGCTGTTCAGCGTCCAGAAATAGCAGATCAATCGGAAACAGCATGCCGAAAGTATGAACACCCCTGCAAGGGATGATCCAGAGGCCCTCCCCCTGCGGAAAGGAGCGCGCGCCGAGTAAACCTCTGAGACGGGAAAAAAAAGTGTCCGCCACGGTGACATGAGCAGCCAGTTCCTTATCGGATGTAACGATAACAGCTCTCAAGGTATTCCTTTTGAGATTTTGGTCCCTTCCCCTTCAAGGGGAAGGTTAGGATGGGGATGGGATTGATGTTTGTAACTTGCTGAAATTTCACAATCTACCCCATCCCCACCCCGACCCTCCCCTTGAAAGGGAGGGGGAAAATCAAGAGCATTCTGCTTAAGTTAGCGCATATGCCGCCAGAGGGGAGGAGACTTTTTTTGAACCTTGAAAATCACTTCTTCCCGAGCTTCACATAAACCAGTGCCAGTTCTGTTGCAATTATCATAAGTACGATGCTGTTAAAGTCGATATTCATGGTCTCACCCCCCTCCCCTATCAATTGAATAAAAGTTTCAGCGATAATATCGCCGGGCCGATCAAGGCGACGAACAGTGCGGGAAACATAAAAAAAACGATCGGAAACAGCATTTTTACGGCTGTTCCGGCCGCTGCTTCCTCTGCGGCCTGGCAGCGCCTGGTCCGCAGATTGTCGGAGTAGATCCGCAACGCCTGAGTCAGGCTTGTTCCGAACCGTTCCGTCTGAATGAACATGGTGACCAGCGCACTCACATCATCCACCATGGTACGATCAGCCATGTCGCGCAGCGCCTCGATGTGCGGCTTTCCGGCGCGTATTTCCATCCATGTCGTCTTGAACTCCTCCGCCAGCGGATTGCCCTTGAACTGTGGATGGTCGGTCGCCTTGACCAGTGCCGCATCTATCCCCATGCCCGCCTCGACACAGATTATCAGCATGTCGAGAATATCCGGTAATGTGTGGAAAATTTCGAGCTTGCGGTGTTTGACCCTGTTCAGCAGCCAGAAGCTCGGCAGCAGATAGCCAATTATCGCCAGGGTAATCTCAAGGAGAATGAAATCACTGTGGAGCAGATGCAACGCGGAGAACGGGTAGAGCAGGATGAAAAGCCCCGGCAGCAGCAGGCTGAGAATCAGCTTGCTGCCGATAAAGATGGACACCCCCTCTTTTCGGCAGCCGGCGCCTGCCAGGAATTTCATATACTTCGCCCGGTCCTGTGCCCGGATCGGCATAAGCTCACCCGCCCCTGCCAGGTACCTCTGCAGCGGTGTCGCTTCCCACATCAGTGATGGCCTGCTTTCTGACGCTACGTTCGGGGTGAACAGTTCATCCAGGCGCTCCTGCATGATGCTGCGCTGTATGAACGTGCAGTAGAGGGCGCTTCCCACGATGAGGGCCACACTGATAAATACTGAAATAATACCCATATACAACATGATGTGGCCTCAGATCCGGATGTTGACGATCCTGCGTATCACCAGGAATCCGATCACCTGGAGGAGCACCGCCCCGATCAGCATTGAGCGGCCAAGCTTTTCCCTGAACAGTTGCTCTTCATACCCCGGCATCATTACGATCATTCCGAGAAACACAACTATCGGCAGCACTCCCAGCACATATCCGGAGAGCCTCCCCTGGGCGGTGATTACCCGAACCTGACGTTGTATCTTCAAACGCCCGCGGATGGTTTCAGCCAGGTTGTCCAGCACTTCGGACAGATTGCCGCCGACTTCGCTGTTTATGCTGACAGCGGTGATAAAGAAGCGGAGATCGAGACACTCTATCCTCTGTGTCATGCTGGTCAGGGCATCGATTATTCTTACCCCCAGCTTCTGCTGCTCGAAAGCGATCCTGAAAAGTTCGCCCGCCGGATCGGCCACTTCAATTCCCACCAGCTCTATCGCGCTGTTTATGGAATGACCGGCTCGCAGTGAACGGGAGAGAATGGACAGTACATCCGGCAGCTGACCGGTAAATTTCTCCTCCCGGCGTTTTTTCAGTTGTCGCAGCAGGAGGACAACCACCAGCGCAATCAGCATCACTGCGACGCCGGCATGGATGAAGCTTTTTGTGATGGCGTATCCGGCGCAGAATCCCACCACTGAAGCCAGCAGAATATACAGCGAGAAAAGCGCTGGAGAGCTTTTCAGTCCGGCGGACTCAAGGGTGTGGACAAGGTTCCCGACCAGCGGCAACCGCGCCAGCAGCCGTTCGAACGGCGGTATCCCTTCGATGATTTCATGTTTCAGATCATCCGGAATGCCGGAGCTCTCCCCATGCAGCGCCATGCGGCGGAGCCTTTTTTTCAGAACCGCTGACGGCAGCTCCTGCACTGATTCCAACCCGAGAAAAATAGACATCAGCAGCAGAAAAACAGCGAAAAATGTCAATGTGATAACGGTAAATAACAGTTGAAAACTCCTTTTAAGAAAATAAGTCCGCCGGCAGCGCGAACCCCGATACCTTCAGCCGGTCGGCACATCTCGGACGTACGCCGGTCGCCTTGAAATAGCCGATGATCCTGCCATCCCTGACCCCCTTCTGGTCAAAGACAAAGATATCCTGCATGACGATGACGCTCCCCTCCATGCCGGTAATTTCGGAGATCTTCACGACCTTCCTGGTGCCGTCAGAAAACCGCACCAGTTGAACGATGATATTGATAGCCGAGGCGATCTGCTCGCGTATGGCCCGATCTGGCAGATTCATTCCCGCCATGAGCACCATGGTGTCCAGTCTCGACATTGCGTCGCGGGGAGTGTTGGCGTGAATGGTCGAGATGGAACCGTCATGTCCCGAGTTCATGGCCTGCAACATGTCGAGCGCCTCGCCGCCACGGACTTCACCGATGATGATTCTGTCGGGGCGCATCCGAAGCGCATTTTTCACCAGGTCGCGCTGGGTGACCTCTCCCCTGCCTTCGATGTTGGGAATACGGGTTTCCAGCCTGACAACATGATCCTGTTTCAGATGGAGTTCCGCCGAATCCTCAATAGTGACGATCCGCTCCGTTGCGGGAATGTATTCGGATAAAACATTCAGCAGTGTGGTCTTCCCGGTGCCGGTGCCGCCGGATATCAGGATATTCAGCCGGCTCTTTACCGCGCCCTCCAATAAAATTTTCATCCGCTCGTCTATGGAATCAAAATGAAGGAGATCTTTCATCCTGAGCGGATCAGCACCAAAACAGCGGATCGACAGAACCGGACCGTCTATGGCCAGAGGGGGAATTATCGCGTTGACTCTGGAGCCGTCTGCCAGTCTCGCATCAACGTAGGGTGAAGATTCATCTATGCGCCGGCCGACCTTTGAAACGATCCTCTCTATGATCTGCAGCAGGTGATTATTGTCCCGGAATACAACACCGGTTTTTTCAAGCTTACCGTTCCGCTCGACATAAACGCTGTTGCAGTTGTTCACCAGGATATCGGAAACAGCCGGATCAGCCAGCAATGGTTCGAGCGGCCCAAGACCGAAGATCTCGTTTCGCACCTCGACAATGATCCGGTTTTTTTCCGGTTGGTTGAGCGGCACCCCCTCCTCGACAATCAGGTTTTCGATGATGATATCGATCTCCCTGGCCAGTTCGTCGCCGGAGAACATCTCTATCCTGCTGAAGTCGATACGCTCGATCAACCTTCGATGAATGCGGCTCTTCATCTCCTGGAAGAACGGTGCGCCCTTCCCGCTGCTGCTGCCGGCATTAAGATCGACAACAGGTCGGGATACCTGGTCACTCATGGTCATATGCACTCTCCATCCTGGACAGAGATTGACGTACCGTCCCCGCAAGTTTGAAAACAGCCTCCGTCACGTTTGAATCCGGGTAGAGAGTCACAACCGGCGTCCCCTTGTTGATAGCGTTGTTTGTCTCAGCGTATCCGTTTGGAATCGTGGCGTAGACAGGGCGGCCAAGCACTTTCTCCGCATCCTTTATCTTTATGCCGGCTTCGGAGAGGTAGCGGTTTACGACCATCTTGATCCGCTCCATCGGCACTCCGCCCTTTTCCGCGGCCGACAGGTAGCGCTGGGCGTTTCTCAGAGAGGGGAGGTTCAGCACCAGATTGAAAAGGATCAGGTCGGATTGCAGGAATATCGCCCCGTTGACGCCGGCGAACGCCCCTCCGGTATCGACTATGACGTATGAATAGATCTGCCGCAGGAATGCAAGCATCCGTGTAACCTGCTCCGGCGTGATCGCGGAAGCATCCTCCACATCACGCGGCTCGCACAAAAGAGATATACCCGAGGAATGACGGATCATGACGCCCATCAGAAAGCTCGCGTCCAGCCGGTGCAGGTTGGCGGTCACACTGGAAAGCGTGTAGCTGGGGGTGACGTCGAGAAACGTGGCGATATCTCCACTGAAGAGGTTAAGGTCAACCAGCGCGACACTGTCGTTCTCATGTGCCAGGGCTACGGCAAGATTCACCGCTATTGTCGTGGTCCCCATTCCACCTGTCGGGTTGTAGACCGGGATGATCTTCCCTGCCCGCACAGGTTGTTCTTCACCGCTATTCGCCGTCAGGAGCTTTTCTATTTTCTGGAACGCCTCGAACAGATTGCTCTTATCCACAGGCTTGAGCAGGTACTCGACCCCCCCGGCATGAATAAGGTGGAGGATCCACTCCGGATTCTTCTGAGAGCTGTTTGCAAACACTGCTGTATGAGAAAAGTGCGAGGTTATCTTCTTGATCTGTTCAACCCCGACATCAAGTTGAGTAATCCCCAATATTACGATGGAGGGGTTTAATAACTCTATCAGACGATACCCCTCGCTGAAATCGGCGGATGACCCTGAAAGTCTGACACTGTCGCCGTAGAGCTGAATGAGATTCCGAATCGCTTCACGCGACTCGTTGTCCTGATCAATGACGACTATGGAGATGCCTGGTTGCATGGTAGTCCGGCCTCATTTTACGAGTGTGATTTTGTCAGTCTGCTTATGTGGGCGGTAGGCGATTGCAGTTGCACCGACATTCATTTCGTTCATTTTAAGTATGCGCGCAAAAACGGTTTTTACGGGGTCAGGCCCCGATCCTGCATCACTGCTCCTTCTGGCTTTGATCTTTATCGCGTCAGGCCTGCCGCACGAGGCGGTTATATCGATCGATGGCGGAGTTGTTTTTGTACTCCAGCAGCCGACAACAATATCGCCATTAATGCGATTGGCGTAGTTAAGGTCGAGTAGTACCGATTTCCCCGCAGCGATGTTTTTTCCGGCATAATCTCCGGCTGCGGCTCTCGCTGCAGCCTGGGTGAAGGAGGCGCTGCCGTCAAGCGCCGCTGCTCCTGCAAGGGCCCCGGCATCAGCGGCATTCTGCAGCTGCGCCCTGGTGATATACAGGTGCCCTGTGTCTATGACCAAGGCCGCCATTCCCAGCAGCATGACAAGTATATAGGCCAGGTATACCAGCAGCATTCCAAATTCATTGAGCAGACCTACTCTCGGCGCGGTACCCAATTCAGTTCTCGCTCTTCCTCCGGAGTCGGCTTACGGTCAGTGGGGAGTTCCAGCTTAATACCGGCCGACAGCGGTTTTACAATCTTTGGCGTGATGAAAAAGACCAGTTCCTTATCCGTAAAGTCGTTCTGAATGGTGCGGAACAGCGCTCCAAGGAACGGAATGTCACCCAGAAGCGGTATTTTTGACATCGTCCTGATCTGCTCTTCCTGCAGAAGTCCGGCCAGCACCAGGCTCTCACCATCCCTCAGCTCCACGTTGGTGCGAACCTCGCGAGTGTCGATTATCGGGTAGCCGTTGACAGCCATGCTGCCCCCTATGCTGCTCACTTCGGCCGGATCTATCTTCAGATTGATCAGCCCGTTTTCCAGCACTTCAGGCTTGAACTTCAGCCTGATGCCGACAGATTCATACACAATCGTTGTTGCGGCAACTCCCCCGGCGGATGCAACCACATTGAACGGGATTCTGCTGCCGGCCAGGAAACTTCCCTCCTGTCCGCTCTTTACGAGCAGATTCGGTTCGGCCAGAACCCTGGCAACCCCTTTGGTCACAAGCGCCTGCAGCATGGCGCCCACTCCGCCATAAAAGTAGGATGCGCCCAACTGAACGCCATCAAGAGGAGTCAGGCTGCCCAACCCCGCTGTCGTGCCGGAGATTCCGCCCGTCGGCGCACCGGCCATGTTGATAAAACCTTCCGCGCTCCTCCCTTTGGAGAGGAAGCTGATGCCGAGCTTCTTCAGAGCGGTCTTGTCCACCTGCGCGACTTTCACCTGCAGCAGCACCTGCAGGGGGTTATCCGTGGTTATGTGGTTGATTACGCTGGTTGCAAAGGCTTTGGCCACATTTTCGGCCTTCAGGCGGGTCTGCCCGTTGGAAACGACACCGCTCAAAACAGCGGTTTCATTGGCAAACCGGACAGTGATCGGCTCGTTCGGAGAAATATCCCTGAGTTGAGATTCAATGGCTGTGCTATCACCGGTAACACTTATATCGTATATGACTGCGACCGGCTCCCTGTCCCCCTCCCCTTGTTCCCACAGGATCATGGTCGTGTTGCCGATAGTTATGCCGTCAAGCTTCAGCAGGGTCGGCGAAAGGGGCTCCAGCGCCACGAATCTGTTGGTCCCGGATGCCTTCGTATGTGCAAGAGTTGCCAGCACGACGTTTTTTTCCAGCTTGAGAAGGGAGCTCCTGTTGAGTCCGATCTCGAGCGGAATACCGGCAATGGCCGGCGCTGCCAGCAGCAGCGCCACTACTGCCGCCCAGATATGCAGATGGAAATTTCGCGACCCGGTATACATCAACAGAACACCTCGTCCAGTTATTGCAGTACAAATTCCTTAATCGTACGAACGCTGCCGTCGATGACGGTCATGGTATGACGCGGTCTCCCCGGCAATTCCGGCGGCCTGACTCTGGCCGGAGCCGGTTTTCCGCCACCGGCCATAACGTTCCTGATGGTGACGCCACGGGTGTCAAGCCGCTCCATATCAGTGGTATTACGCAGCAGGAGCTGCACTGAGCCATTGTGGGAGGCGTGCACCAGTTTTTCGGCGTCATCGGGAGTCAGATCCATGGTGACGGTCGGCGTCATAAGAGGTTTCCCGTCTTTTTCTTCAGTTAGCTGCCCTGCGGCCAGCACAAGTATATTCTGCAGAATGATCCTGGTCATGGTTTCGCCTGTGGGGCTGTCGGGAATCGGCGTTGTGAGCACGACATCGACCCGGTTGCGGGGAGCTATGAATCCGGCAACCCCGGCCACCTCGTTAACTCCGACCGTGACGGCCCGGTGACCTTTCGACACCATGCCGGACATGACCCCGGTCTGCCTGAACTCCATATTTCCGGAGATGGCAGTACTCCCCGTCCGACTGATGTCCGGCATCACTCCGGGAGGGAGTCCGCCTGGCGCGGGTACAACAGTCGGCTCATCCCCCCTCCGGACCTTGCCGGTCTCCTGCCTCACATAGCTGTAAACCGCCCAGGATGCCAGCCCCGCAAAAAACAGGGCAACAATAGTAACCAGCGCTACTGCCTTTGCCCGTGTCATCGCTCCTCCATAAAACAGCATCGAATTATTGTTCATAGCGCATTGTGGCGCTGGCACTGATGTTTGTATAATTTTGCAGAGGTACTAACCATTTGGGAAACAATGTCCTGAATGTGGTGTTTACGGTTACCTTGACCGGGCCGCCTGAGGCAGGCCTGCTTTGGGGGACTACAAGCACTGTTGATCCGATTTTCAATGATTCGGGCACAATGGGGTTTGTAGCCGCCAGTTTTATTTTCCCGACGTCCCAGGTAGTCTGCACCACGGCAAAACGGGCTCCCTCCCGTGCGGCGTTGATGGTCATGTTCTTCTGGAAAAATGCGCGACCGAATTCGATAATCCCGAAAAGCAGCAGGAGAAGCAGCGGCAGAATAAGGGCAAACTCGACCAGTGCCTGCCCCTTTTCAGCCGCTTTTGCAATAACTCTCCATGGTGCCATAACTAAAAACCTGTCCGGCGGTAAAGATGGTTAATTGAGTGTGCTTCCGACCTTGCTCAGGGCATTGTTCGCCCCGCCGCCGACAAGCTTAAGGGCTGCAATACAGACGATTGCTATCAGAACCAGAATAAGGGCATACTCGACAATCGCCTGGCCTTTTTCGTTCTTTTTCAGTGAATCAAGATACAGATGGAACTTTACAAACATCCCGGTAACAGCGTTCATAACATTTCTCCTTTTCCTTGGTTGTGCCTCAATCTGCGAAAGCGTGAACTTTCGCAACCGGGCTGATATTTCTGTTGAACTACCGCTTCCTTATGGCGCTTTCCACCAGCGCGATAAACTCATGCGTCGACAGGCTTCCTTTTTCAGCAATCCGCCAGACTTTACCCTTCAGCCGCAAGCGGTCCGATTCCGAAAGATCCATCGCGGTCAGAACCAGAATCGGAACATGCGCGACAGCTTCCTCGCTCAGCAGCCGGTCGGCCACATCAAAACCGTTCATGCCGGGCATCATCAGGTCCAGGACAACAATATCGGGGGCACCGGACAGTGCCTTTCTAATGCCCTCCTCCCCTTTAAGCGCTTTCAGTACCCGGTAACCTTTACTCTGAAGAGCGTTTTCCATTGAGGAGAGAGACAGCGGATTGTCCTCAATCAGCAGTACGGTACCGTGGTCAGCGCAGAACGAACCTGCCGGGATGGCCGGAGATTCCCTGGTTACCGCTATTTTCAGCGGTATCGTAAAACTGAACCTGCTCCCCTCGCCGTACACACTCTTAACCCAGACCCTGCCTCCGTGCAGTTCCACCAGTTGCCTGGTCAGCGCCAGACCGAGGCCGGTTCCTTCGAATTCCTTTGTGTAAACCGATTCAAGCTGGGTAAAGGCCTGGAAGAGTTTCTGAATATCTTCCTCCCTGATCCCCAAGCCGCTGTCCGCAACGGTGATTTCAATGAAATCTCCGTCTTTCAGAGCGCTCACATGCACTGTCCCTGTCTCCAGGGTAAACTTGACCGCATTCGAGCACAGATTGAACAGAATCTGTTTCAGCTTCCTCTGGTCGGCAGTAATGGTTATATCTGCCGACGGGGCAAGTTCCATTGTCAGTGCTACCCCACCTTTCATGGCTTTTTCCCTGAGCATCATAAGTGAGTTCTCCATCGCCTCCCGCAGAGAGAATTCGCTCAACTCAAGCTCCATCTTGCCGGACTCCACCTTGGAGAGGTCGAGGATGTCATTGATCAGCGAGAGCAGATGTCTGCCACTGATAAGGATATTGTTGACGTATTCCAGCTGTTTCTCATTGAGCGGGCCGAACAACCGGTCCTGCAGCACCTCGGAAAACCCGATTACCGAATTGAGCGGCGTGCGCAGTTCATGGCTCATGTTGGCCAGGAAATCGGACTTGCTTCTCGATACCTCCTCAAGCCGCCGGTTGCTCTCGGTAACAACTTCCTGCTGCGTCTTGAGCTCTTCATTCAGGAGCTGGAGCGATTCGTTCAGTACCTCGGACTCATCGTTAATTGTCTGGAGTTCAAAGTTGCTGCATTCAAGCTGAGACGAGCGATCCTTGACATCCTGTTCAAGCCTCCTCTGCTTTATGCCGAAACCAAGCTGGGGGGCGATGCGGTTGATGATCCGCATATCCGTTTCCTCAAAACCATGAAGAGATGCCAGTTCCACCACGGCGACAATTTCATTTTGTATCGAAAGTGGAACGGCAATGATCTCATGCGGTATAACGCTTCCAACTCCGGTTGAAATGCCCAGCATCGAGTCAGCCGGAATATCGCGCAACCTTACGAGCTCATTCCGTTTCAGGGCTTCCTGGGCCATCGCTCCGCTTGCGCCGGGGAGCGGGATGCCCAAAGAGGAAACAGGTGTAAGGCCATTAACCTGTACAATGTAACTGACACCAGCCATGATCGAAACATGGTTGTTGAACTGCAGCAGCGCCGCCTGCGTCATATCCTGCACACTGAACCAATCCTGGTTTATAAGGGTGAGGATATCTCCGTAGGCTTTATTGATTGTATCCTCCCGCAGCAGATCATCGGAAAACTGTTTCAGCAGCCGGCTTTCCTGTACCATTGAATTGCTTTCTTCACGCTCCCTGGTTGAACGTCGTACCCGCCACCACAAAAAAGGCAGACCGGACAGGGTGACCGCCACCAGCAGCGCACCAACCTTCAGTGATTTAGCGGCGTTACTCTCGACCATGATGCTGCGCTGATTCAGCAGGGTCAGCTCCTCTTCCCTCATGGCATCGCACATTTTCTCCAGCGCATCCATGCTGACGTCGGCAGTGCCGTTAATGATTCTCTCACGCGCCATCTCGAATCCCTTGTCACGATACAAAATGATATTCGCGTTCATCAGTTTCAGGCGCTCCTCCAGCAGTCGCGACAACTCGTCGCTCCGCAACTGCTGACGCGGGTTGTCGGCGATAAGCTGTCCGATTCGGGCCGCAACCGACCGGACGCGGGCCTCTTCGCGTTTGTTCTCCGCCAGGTAGAGTTCCTTGCCGGTTATGATATAGGTGCGTTGACTGCTCACCAGTGCATTCATGCCAAACCTGACCTCTTCGACCGCTTCCAGCACCATGTGAGTGTGTGCAACCAGACGCGAGGTAGCGCTGTAATCCATCAGTGAGCTGTACATCTGCCATCCGGCCAGCAGCATCAGCACCAGGGCGGCAACAAAGCCGGAGACGATTTTTGATTCGGTTGTGAGCTTTTTCACTTCACGATCCTTTATTTTTTATGGCAGGTGCGTGCTCAAGTTCTGTAACAACCTGGGCGCCCAGCAGCAGTATTACTGCAGCTACCTCTATGCTGATAAGAGCCACAACGGTTATGCTGATAGAGCCGTAGATGACGTTTACCATTGATACAGCGGCGTAATACCAGATCAGCACCCGACGCGTTATCTCCCATAATACTGCCGTGGTAATCCCGCCGATCAGTGCGTGCCGAAACCTGACCCGCGCCACCGGCATAACAAGATAGATGGAGGTGAACATCAACACTTCAGCTACTATTCCAAGTAAATACAGTGCTACCCAGGTTGCAACTCCGGGGTTCAGACTCCATCCGAAAACAGTCACCTGACTGCTTTCCAGTGTTTCAATTGCACCAACAATCAGCGATACCAGAATTATTCCCGCTCCAATCGTGAAAATGTACATATACGGAATGATAGCGGAGACGAAAAAATTGCGGCGCTCTATTCTGGATCGCTGAATAAAGATGACCGACATGGCGCTTTCAAGCATGGTGAAAGCGGTGGAGCTGAAAAACAGCATGCCGGAAAAGCCGATGAAGCCAACCACCGTGCGGTGCTCAAGGAATGCCTTTACCTGTTCGGTCAGCGTTGCCGAATATCCGGGGATAACCATTTCCAGATATGTTGACAGCGTCAGAATCAGCTGTTGCTCTTCTATGAAGTGAGTCAGCACAATCAGTGCAATAATTGACAGCGGCACAATTGACAGCAGGGTATAATAGGCTATGGCGCCCGACAGCAAGAGCCCCTGATTGCGCATGAAGCCGCGCGCCACCAGCAGGCAGAAATTAAGGATGCGTTCCATCTACGGTAATTCGGGCTCGTCCCGCTTGCGGACGCTCATGACCCGGATGTTGCACTGGATTACCCTGCCATTGTCCGCCATGTGAACGTTGCTGATAAAATCAACCGCAATTGACTGTCCATTCCGGGTTTCCATCGGAAAATCCTCGTAACGGACGTATGTATTGTCCTGCAGAACCTTGAAAGCGTCCCTGGACGCGGCAATACCTTTGAACACACCGATTTCCCAGAAAAGTTTCCCGCAGAATTCGTCGCGAGAATAGCCAAGTAACTGAATCAGGAAAGGATTGACATCGACTACCGCGCACGTATCGGCGTCGAGAATCAGGATACCCTCCTGAGCCGATTCAAAGAGACTGCGGTAACGTTCTTCGGAGTGGGTCGACTCAAAAAGCCTTCGGTAGTATTCCTCGGAATTTCGCAACGCCTCAATATTCTCATCTTCTTCCTGTAAATTTTCTTTCAGCAGTGAAATTCGCCTGTTCTGTTCGGTGATGACCCGGCGCAGCTGGATTCCAACATTTGAATATGGCGAATTACCGTCGTTCATCGCGTCTTTGATCCCTGTCATGGCCCCCATCTCTCTCATGACCTCCATCTCTCTCATGCCTTCCGTCTCTGCCATACTCTCCACCCCTTCCACCCCTTCCATCACCTTCCCAGCCGAGCAGACATCCTCCAAGAACCATGGATATCATCATCAACATCACTGCCAATATACTGTTTCTTTTCATCGCGCACTCCTTTGCACAGTTGGACCACGAAATACGCGAACAAAATCAAAAGCTTGTTTTCGTAGTCCATTCACCTGAATGGTTAATCCGCGTGTGGATTAAATGTCTTGTTATCTTTCGTGTTTTTTCGTGTATTTCGTGGTTACGGTCGTTTACAGGATTTCTGGTTTCTGAAAGTACGTCGCAACTAACGCACCAAAAGGAATCCGTAGATGATGGAAGTGTAATTGTTTGATATGTTAGATAAAAAGGGAAAAAATGCGAGAGGGTGAGGGGAGATCCGTCAACGGAATCCGTCATGTTTGACATAACTGCAGAATATGACGGGGGTGAAGGTTTACTATTACTGCCGTACGATGCCGTATTTTCGCATCCGGGCGCGAAGGGTGCTGGCGTTCATACCAAGGAGCAGCGCTGCCCCGTTTTTACCCTCGATCCGCCAGCCGGTTTTCATGAGTACCTTGAGGACGTGATCGCGTTCCAGCTCGGCCAGGACCTTGACATCATGGACCACAGGTTCCTCCCTCTTCACGGAAGTATCGAAGCGGTCCAACACCTGTAATGATTTCCCCTGACTGATGATGACCGCCCGCTCAATGACACTTTCCAGTTCCCGCACGTTGCCGGGCCAGTGATATTCCTTAAGCGTGTTCAGAGTGTCTGTTGATAAGGTCTCGATCTTCTTGCAGATCTTCTTGTTGAATTTGGCCACAAAATGATTGACGAGCAACGGGATGTCATCCTTGCGCTGCCGGAGCGGCGGCAGCGTGATCGGGAAAACATTGAGCCGGTAGAACAGGTCTTCCCGGAATGTGCCGTTTTTGACCTCTTCCGCCAGATTCCGGTTGGAGGCCGCGATGATCCTTACGTCAGTTTTTATGGTGCGGGGACTCCCCAGCCGTTCGAACTCTCCATCCTGAATGACCCGCAGCAGCTTGCTCTGCAGCTTAAGCGGCATTTCGCCGATTTCATCCAGAAATATGGTGCCGCCGTCGGCCAGTTCAAAACGACCGATCTGTTTGGTATCAGAGCCGGTGAAGGCGCCCCTTTCCCGGCCGAAGAGCTCGCTTTCCACCAGGTTGGCCGGTAGTGTCGTGCAGTCAACCGTTATCAATGCCCGCCCCTTGCGGGCACTTCTGCTGTGAATGGCGCGCGCAACCACCCCCTTGCCGGTGCCGGTCTCGCCCAGGAGCAGTACCGTCGCATTCATGGGAGCTACCTGCTCTACCTGCGAAAATACGCGCGTGAGGACGCTGCTTTGACCGATGATCTCGCCGAAGTTGAACTGCTGGTCAACCTCCTGCTGCAGGTAGATGTTCTCGGCCTGGAGTCGGTCTTTCAAATGTTTTATCTCAACATAGGTTCCATGGAGCGATGCTTCGGCCTTTTTGCGTACCTCGATCTCCTGCGTGAGCTGCATATTTGTCTTCAGCAGATCTCCGGTTCGTTCACCATGCCGGGCATCAGCAGGTCAAGCAGGATCAGGTCATAGTGGTTTTTATGATG
>JBAXVG010000031.1:0-59609 GCA_037129255.1 Desulfuromonadales bacterium
GAACATTGCCATGCTGTTTAAATCAGCTCCGTTGCACGATATCGGCAAGGTTGGCATCCCCGACCGTATCCTTCTTAAACCGGGCAAGTTAGAGCCGGAGGAGTTCGAGATTATGAAGACCCATAGCACTATTGGCAGGGTTGCGCTCGAACATGCGGAAACGGCACTGGGGGTGAAAGTGGAGTTTCTGCATATTGCCAAGGAGATCGCCCTGTATCACCATGAAAAATGGGACGGCAGCGGTTATCCGGAAGAATTGTCCGGAGATGCCATACCGATTTCAGCAAGGCTTATGGCCGTTGCTGATGTTTTTGACGCTCTCATCTGTCGGCGGGTTTATCGGGCTCCGATGCCGCCGGAAAAAGTGATACGTATAATCATTGAGGGGAGAGGAACCCACTTTGATCCGGATATTGCCGAAGCCTTCATCGAAATCAAGGATGAGTTTCTAAAGATTGCTGAACAGTATGTTGACTATGATGCAGATTTAGCAATCTGAAGAGTTATAACCGTTTCTCACCCTTCAAGCCAGCCAGGACTTTATCAGGCGTGAGCGGCAGGGAACGAACACGGATGCCGCTTGCAGCGAAAAGAGCGTTCGCTACTGCAGGTGCAATGGGGGGGACACTAAGTTCGCCTACCCCACCGGCCGGTTCAGTACTGGCGACGATGTGCACCTCAACCTTGGGCATGGCTTTCATCGAAACCATGGGGTAACTGTCGAAATTACTCTGTTGCACACGACCGTTTTTGAGAGTGATGGAGCCATAGAGGGCGGCAGACAGGCCAAACGCTATACCGGATTCCAGCTGTGCCTTGACCGTGTCCGGGTTGACTATTTTTCCGCAGTCCAGTACGCATACAACCCGGTGAACATTAATCTGCCCCTTGGAGTCGAGGGAAACCTCTGCAACCTGGGCAGCGAAACTACTGAAACAGGCCTGCACTGCTATACCCCGACCGTGCCCCTTCGGCAGCGCCGTGCCCCACCCGGTCTTCGTGGCTGCAATTTCAAGAACATTTAGTGTACGGGGATGCTTTTCCAGGAGCGGCCTGCGGTATTGGAAGGGGTCTTTACCGGCGGCATGGGCTAGTTCATCCAGGAAACTCTCCATGACGAACGTCGTGTGTGAATATCCAACCGAACGCCACCAGAGAACTGATACCAGATTTTTCGGTGAGTGCAGTTCCACCTGTAAATTCGGAATTGCGTAATGGGTGTCGGCAGCCCCTTCGGTCGAGGTGCGGTCGATACCTTCTTTGATGCCGGATTCAAAAGGGGTTCCTGCCAGAATCGACTGCCCGACAATCCGGTGATGCCAGGCCAGAGGCATGCCCTGATCGTCCAGGCAGGCAGAGATCCGGTCGTACCACATCGGGCGGTAGTGGCCGCTCTTCATATCGTCTTCGCGAGTCCAGATAACCTTTACCGGCAGCCCAACAACCTTGGCTACCTGTACTGCAGCAACTACGAAGTCAGACGAGGGATTGGCGCGTCGGCCAAAGCCGCCGCCAAGAAAGGTGGTTTCCAGGGTAACCTGTTCCGGCTTCAACCCGGCTACCTTGGCAGCCATATCACGGTGAATGGTCTGGAACTGGCTGCCGGTACGGATCAGACAGCTGTCCCCCTTCAGGTCAACGAAGCAGTTGAGCGGCTCCATCGGGGCATGGGCCAGGTATGGGACTTCATACTCGGCATCAAAGTGTTTTGTTGCTGCTGCCAGGGTTGCAGCAGCATCTCCCTCCTTGCGGGCGATCAGACCCGGGGTCGCCGCCAATCCGGCATATTCGGCACGCATAGCCGGTGTAGATATTGCGGCCCCCTCCCCTTCGTCCCACTCCACAGTGAGAGCCTCGCGCCCTTTAAACGCCGGCCAGAAGCCATCTGCTATGACTGCCACACCAGCCTCCACCTTTACTACCTGTTTGACGCCTTTGAGTGACAATGCTTTAGAGGCATCAAACGTTTTCACCTTTGCACCGAAGACGGGAGGATGCGCAATAACGCAGGTCAGCAGGCCGGGAACGCTGACGTCGATGCCGAAAATAGCTGTGCCGTTGATCTTGGCCGGACTGTCAAGCCGATGCAGCGGCTTGCCGAGGAGGGTGCCGGCTCCCCCTTTCAGTTTCGGATTCTTGGGCACAGGCAGGGTGGCAGCCCTGGCTGCAAGCGCCCCGAACGTGAGCTCCTTCCCTCCGGGACCGAATATCGTGCCGTTTTCGGCCCGGCATTCCGATGGATCAACCTTCCATTCCTTCGCCGCCGCAGCAATCAGCATCTCCCTGGCCGCAGCCCCGGCAAACGAGAGGCGTTCCCATTCCGTGCGCACGCTGCTGCTTCCCCCCGTGACCATGATCGGCATGGCGACTCTATTGTATTCGGGGGCTACAGGCGAAGCCTGGAAAGTGACCTTCTTCCAGTCGCAGCAGAGCTCCTCGGCAACCAGCATGGGAAGCGAAGTGTAGACTCCCTGCCCCATTTCGGATTTGTTAACAATCACGGTCACACGTCCGTCAGATGTTATCTTCAGAAATGCGTTGGGAGCGAAATCCTTTCCGGCCGCAGCCATAAGATCGCGCCTGCCAAACGGGAGGCAACAGGATAGAAGCAAGCCTCCACCCGCCAAAGCACTGCTGGCGATGAATTGACGTCTGGTCATCCCCTTGTTCGTAGTCATGGTTTTACTCCTTTCTCTGCGGCGGTGTGGATTGCCCGTCGGATGCGGCCGTAGGTGCCGCAGCGGCACAGGTTGCCGTTCATAGCGGCATCAATGTCGGTGTCTCCAGGATGTGGCTTTTTTTTCAGAAGGGCGACTGCAGCCACAATCTGCCCCGGCTGACAGTAGCCGCACTGGGAAACCTCGTCAGCCAGCCATGCCTTTTTCACCGGATGATCTTCCGGAATCCCTTCGATGGTCACCACCATCTTCCCCTGGACTTCCTTCATCGGAGTTACACAGGAGTGTTCCGGCACACCATTGATCAGTACCGTGCAGGCACCGCAGAGCCCCTCACCGCAGCCGAATTTGCTGCCGGTCAACCCCAACTGTTCACGAAGCACCCACAGCAGCGGAGTTTCAGGGTCCGCGTTCACCGTATGTTTCTTGCCATTAATCAGTAAGATCATCGTTTCCTCCAGTACTCAATCTGATTTGTGAGAAGCCGTATCAATGGAAAAGCGGTACTAAGGTGGTTAATGGTTGCAGAGGTATAAATCCCAATCTCGATAAAGTGTATGACGATGCTCTTGCTGCTGGCGATAATTTTCACCTTCGTCCTCTCGGGCAGTTGTGACAATACTATCCTTATTTTCGAATTTACGGCGTTTCAGATCTTTTATTCTGGTAAAGCCTGGCATACTGTTCCGGATAAAGTTCTTTTATGCAGGCTGGACACAAACCGTGGCTGAACTCTGCATCGGAATGTTCAGAAATGTAAACCTCCAACTGGTTCCAATACCCTTGATCGTCGCGAATCTTCTTACATTGGGCACAGATCGGAATGATACCCTTCAGAACCTTGATCTCAGTAAGAGCCTTTTCCAGCTCCAAGGTTCGCTGTTCAAGGACATCCCGCTGATCTTTCAGCTCCAGATGATTGCGCACCCTTAACAGCACCAGATCAGGATTGAACGGTTTTGTGACATAATCCACCGCCCCCAGTTTGAGCCCCTGTGACTCTTCTTCCGGTTGTCCGAGCGCTGTGATGAAGATGATCGGGATGTTCTTGAATTGCTCATTTTCCTTAAGATTCCGACAGACTTCAAACCCATCCATGATCGGCATCATGATATCCAGCAGGATCAGGTCAGGTTGAAGCGAATGCACTTTCTGCAGTGCTTCATTGCCATTCAGGGCAAAATAGACATCAAACTCTGTTTGAAGTACCTCATTAAGTATATTGATGTTGGCTGGAGTGTCGTCAACAATCAGTATTTTTGCAGCAGCTCTGGTCATCTCATTTCCCCCCAATCAGATCAAATCCATGCATTTTGCCCGTTCGCTCCAGCACTGATGCAGCCTTCTCAAAATCAAGACGTGCAATCAGTTTGTGAATCTCTTCCCATTCAAGAACTCCGATATGGCCTTTAAGGCGTTCAACGAGTTTCCGTGCCCCAAGGGAATTATTCTGCAAAGACTCAAGCAGGTTCTTCATAAGTGTTTCAAGTTCATCTATCGGCAGCGACATCACCGAGCCGTCCACTTCTCTGCACAGGGGCGCTACGCTCAGAATATCCACCGATGCGAACAGTTCAGTCAATTGCTGTTCCAATGTTGTAAACAGAGCATTGCAGGTGTCGCCGGATGCATCCTTGATGGCCTGCTCGTATTCGGATACGGTTGCAGCCAGATCCATTGCACCTATGGTCGCAGAAAGCCCCTTGAGTTTATG
The DNA here is from genome assembly GCA_037129255.1 of Desulfuromonadales bacterium. Classification (GTDB taxonomy): domain Bacteria; phylum Desulfobacterota; class Desulfuromonadia; order Geobacterales; family Pseudopelobacteraceae; genus JACRCG01. Next base: position 4,393 of record JBAXVG010000031.1, read on the forward strand.
AATGAGAAAACGTGCCGGATCTGATTCGCCATGCTCACGAGCGGTTCGCAACTCTCCGATCACATTCCGGTTCTGTTCCCTGAAGTCTGCCAGTATCTGATAATAGAGGCGTCTGTTGCCTCCGGCACGCTTGAGCCCTGCGATAACGTCAAGTCCCGGCAATGATGCGGGCAGTTCGCCATACATCTCCGGTTTCCTTACTAATGACATCGCAGGAGCAATGACTGCTGACGCAATGGTTTTCGGCTTTATCCATGTTATCAGGGAAGCATGCAACTCAAACGGGTTAACCGGTTTTACAATGTAGTCGTTCATACCGGTAGCCAGGCATTTTTCTCGATCCTCCGGCAAGGCATGGGCTGTCATGGCTATAATGGGCAGTTCTGCGGCACTCCTTATCTGTCTGATCAACCGGCACGCCTCGAAGCCGTCCATTTCCGGCATCTGGATATCCATCAGCACGGCATTTAATTCTTCGCCCATCTCGATCATCGCGACCGCGATGCGGCCATTTTCCGCAATGCTCACAAGAATTCCGGCCTGTTCGATGATCTCGCGCGCCACCTGCTGATTGATGGTGTTGTCTTCCACTACCAGAACCCGCGCACCTCGAATCTGCCTCAAACCCTCCATCTGCGATATATCAATTCTACTGTAGCGAACAGGTTGTCGATCTCCAATGCCAAACAATTCGAGCGCAGTATTTAACAGGGTAGACGGCTGCACCGGTTTGGTCAGAAAAGCGGTTTTATCCAATTGCAGCACCTGCCGCCTCAACTCATCACCACCAAAAGCGGTAACCATGGCGATAGCAGGCGGTTGGGCCAGGGTGTCATCATCCCGAATGCGACGGATTATCTCGAAGCCATTCATCTCCGGCATCATCCAGTCCATCAGCACCAATGAGTATGGATTACCAGCGGCCGCACCATTGTGGATTTCGTCCAGAGCAGCGCTGCCGGAATCCACTGCAGTGACCTTGAAATGAAAAGAAATCATCATCGTGCTCAGGATCTCCCGGGCGGCAGCGTTGTCATCCACAACCAGCACACGCAAACCCCGCAGATCTTCAGGTATATCAGTCGGCTTCCGCAGTTGCTCCTCAGCCAGAGCCAGGCGGAGGGTAAATGAGAATCTGCTTCCTCTGTCCGGCTTGCTCTCCACCTCCAGGGTCGAATTCATCAATGTGAGCAGGCGCGTCACAATGGAGAGCCCCAGGCCGGTTCCGCCATACTTTCGGGTAATGGAACTGTCCGCCTGTGAAAACGCTTCAAATACCAGAGCAAGCTGTTCATTGTTCATGCCGATGCCGGTGTCTTGAACCGAAAATATCAGGGGAACCATGTTATTTTCGAGCGGTCCTGCCTGTTCTACGGCAATGATGATATGTCCATGTTCGGTGAACTTTACCGCATTGCCGGCCAGATTACCGAGTACCTGACCCAGGCGGAGGGGGTCTCCCAACAGGGTCTGCCGCAAGCCGACCGGCAGTGAAAACATGATTTCAAGCCCTTTTTCCTCTGCTCTACTGCCGGTGATGGTAGCTAGATGATCAAACAGATCACCAAGCTCGAAAGGGATGGATTCCAACTCAAGTTTGCCGGCCTCAATTTTTGAAAAGTCAAGTATGTCGTTGATGACTCCCAGAAGGGAGCTGGAGGCCTGTTGAATCTTGGTGACGTAATCATGCTGTCGGGAATCAAGGTCTGTCTGGAGCGTCAGGTAGGCCATGCCGGTAATGGCGTTCAAGGGTGTGCGGATCTCGTGGCTCATGTTGGCAAGGAACTCGCCCTTGGTACGATTAGCTGTTTCAGCAGCCTCTCTGGCCTCGCGCATGGCCTGTTCCGCCTGAACACGCTCCGTGATGTCTCGATTGGTGCCGCGATTGCCCAGAAAAACACCGTCATCATTGATGATCGGCTGGCAGATATGTTCTATCCAGCGAACTGCTCCATCTGTCCGGATAATGCGAAATTTCATGCACCCGACCGAAATGTAACTTTCCGTGACAGCGTGGCGGTGTTCCTGAAACATCTCGCGATCATCAGGATGAACAACCTGAAGGAGGAGCCCCGGATCACGATAAAACTCGTCGCAACTGATTCCGGTCACTTGCAGGCAGGACGGGGAAGTGTACACGAATACCCCCGTGGGGTCGAGCCAGAATTCCCAGTCAAGGGTGTTGTCCGATACAATGCGGTATTTTTCCTCCGACTGCCTGAGCTCCTCCGACAGTTTCTCAAGCTCCATGGTTCGTTCGGCAACCCGCTGTTCCAGTTCTTCATTCATCCTGCGGATAGTCTCTTCACTATGCCGGCGCTTTTCCGTCATCGTGTTGAACAGTCGTGATACCTGCCCGATTTCATCGTCGGTAGTCACCGGGAGGCGAACATCAAGATTGCCGGCGGAGATCCGCTCGATTCCCTCCTGCAGCCGTCCCATGGGCGCAGCGACCGTCCTGTGGAGCAGCCAGGCAAAAACCGGAGAGACGATAGCCAGAAGCGCTAACAGGAGAATAACGAAGTAATCTTTCTGCTGGTCAACATGCGCTATCCTTACATCGTTAGTTTCATAGAGCCGCTCGATCTCTGGGGTGATCAAATGAAGTTCCTGCCGCATCCTGCTTTCAAGGCGGTTGGCATAACTTCGGATTTCTGAGGATCCCCCGGCCGTCTGTTCCAGCGCCCTGTTCGTCCGGTCGTACTCTGAGTCAAGGCTTCCCAAGAGCGCGTAGCTCCGCAAAACCCGCTCCATGACCAGACGCTGCTCCTCTCCGGTCAATTCCTTCCGCAACGTCTTCAGACCTCCCTCAAGCTGACGGTATTTATCAAGCCATTGTGCATGGGCCCGCTCCCTGCTCTGCTGCCGCTGTTCCAGCATCAGTATGTCCAGAGCGGCAAACCCGCGGGAGATCTCCCCCAGCAACAGGCCCCGGTGCTGATACCGGTCAACTTCACGTTCAACCCTGACCTGCACAATTGTAGAGACCACCAGCAAGGAAAGCGGCACCAGCGCGGTAATCAGAAGTTTCGTCCGTATCTTCATCGTGCAGTCTCCGGCTACTTATTGATACTGACAGAAGAAGGTTTAAGCGCTTTCAGCGGCGCCGGATCAATAACATTCAGAAAGTTGGGGAAGCTGCTGCTACCCTGAATTCCAGTATCAATCATCCAACGGGCATTTCCCTCCATGGTGAGCAGCAAGGACTGGGGGAGAGTCAGTTGATGATTCTGCTCTTTGAGAATTTCCTCAAGTTCGGTCGGTGATATCCCTTTGAGGCGCTGTACGATGTTCCGGGCATCTGCCGGATGCTTCAGATAATACTCTTCCGCCTGAAGCAGTGCCTGGAGTAGTTTTTGTGTCATGGCGGGGCGGGAGGAGATATATTTCTTCATGGTAACCAGGTTGACCGAGTTAAGACTGAGTCCCGGTTCGCTGAGGATGACCGCCATCTCCCCGATCAGTTTTTTCCCCAGCAACAACTGCTCGTCGGAGCCGGAATAGGCTACTATCTCACCCTGCGCCAACGCTTCTGAAAAGCGCCCGGGCTCCATGAAGCGCAGCGACACGTCGCGGGGAGAGATACCGTTTTTTGTAAGCAGCAGATCGAGGAAATAGTGCGAGAATGTACCCTTGCGCACCCCCACCGGTTTTCCTTTCAGGTCGTTGACCGTTCTGATGCCAAGATCTTTACGCGCGAGAACTTTGGTGGCGTTGTCGGTTATATTGAGGGAAGCGAGCACCGCGAAGTCAGTGCGAGTGAAAATAGCGGCCACCAGAGGCGGCTCGCCGACGGTGGCGAAGGCGCACTCTCCGGACAGCAGAGCGTCAAAAGCCAGTTTACCATCACCCTTTGCGATTATTTCGACGTTCAGCCCCTGTCTGGCAAACAGCCCCTTTTCCAGAGCAATCAGCGGGAGTATGGCCAGCCCACCCCCCTGGCACATGGTAATCTTTTCCGTCGCCGTTCCGGCCCCCGGCGGAACAGTGCTGTCGCTTTTCCACGAACAGCCGGCTCCGGCAAGTATGAGTATGCAGAGCAGTGCAAAGCAGTGTACCATTTTTTTTACGTGGGAGCTTCTAGTCTTATATACATCCCCCCCTCCCTTGACGGGAGGGGGTTGGGGGGTGGGTGAAGCCGCGAAATTGGCCATTTCATCACAACTTCCCCCCCACCCTAACCCTCCCCCGCAAGGGGGGAGGGGACTTTTTGGGACTTTTGCAAGAGCTTTATGGGTAACTTTCATAGTGAATGATCCTTTTAGCGCTTCAGCCTGACAGCCTCAGGGGCCGCTTTCTGCAGATGGCCGGCATCAATGAAATCGAGATAGTTCGGAATCTGCTGCTGCGCAACAGTCCCCTTTTGCATTACCCAAGCGGCCTGTTCCTCCAGCATGAGAAGCAACACTTCATCAAGGGCAAGCCTGTCGGTATATTTAGCCCATACGGTATTGTAGTCCATCTGCGAAAGATTTAATGATGTCATGACTATTTCGCGGCTCTTGCCGGGATTCTGCTGCAAGAAGCGCTCAGCAGCGCGTAACGCCCTGAGGATTTTCCCAACCTGATCAGGATTGGCGCTTATATTTTTCTTTGAAGTGGTAAAAATCGAATTTGCCAGACAGAGTCCCGACTCTTCGATAAGCCCCCCCTTATTGCCTAGCTTAATCAGTGCCTTCCGGGAATTATTAGTCGTGGTAGAAATTGCATCGACTCTGCCATCAAGCAGAGCGGACTCCAGCTTGTCCGGTCCCATAAAGAGCGGCACAATATCCTTTTCATTCAAGCCGTTTTTGGCAAGCAGAAGATCCAGGAAATAGTGAGGAAGCGTCCCTTGTGCGGTGGCGACACGTCGCCCCTTGAGATCTACCACGCTTTTGATCCCCCGGTCGCCTCGCGTTACGATGCTGTTGAGATTATCCGTTGTCCCAAGACTGGCGATAATCAAAAAATCATTCCTGGCAAAGCTTTTGACAACCAGCGGCGTTTCCGCATGAACGGCATAATCGCTTTTTCCTGCCAGCATCTCTTCTAAGGCGCTTTTGCCGAGAATACAGTCTTTGATGGTTACATCCAGCCCTTCCCGGGTGAAAAAATCCTGGTCAGCGGCAATCGCAAGAAGGGAGGGGAGCGGGCCGCCGTAACTGATGGTAACTTTCTGCAAAGCCGCCCTGTTTGCCGGTTGCGGAGTGCTTTCCTGTTTTGAGTTACACCCCGCTATAAGCAGCGTTGTCCATAAAAGCAGAACCGTGATTTTTGTCAGCATACAGCTATGTCGTACCATTATGGCGTCCTTTCTTACTGGAGCTCGATTCCGCCAGCTTCTGCGGCACGTTCCAATGCAATCCGTGCCATTTCAAAATCAAGCCGGGTGATATGTTTCTGTATCTCGTCTCGCTCCGGCTGACGGATATACTGCTTAAGCTGTCCAAAAAGTCTCTTCGCTCCAAGGGAATTATTGTTCAGAGAATCATGAAACTCTTTCAGGAGCTGTTCGAATTTTTCATCCGGCAGTTGTATCCGGTCCGGGTCAGGTGCCTGATCAATGTGTACGCTGTTCAGGATGTCTGCAGCCTCAAAAACCTCCGCCAGCTGCTGCTGCAGTATAACAGGCACACCCAGCCCGGCTCCACCGTTTTCATTCTTCAGGGCCGTCTCCAGTTCAGATACGGTAACCACCAGCGAGGACGCACCGACCGTTCCGGCAAGTCCCTTAAGGGTGTGAATCAGTGATTTGGCCTGTTCGCTGTTACCACTTTCGACAGCTCTGCGCAGTTCATTCAATATGTTACTGTTCTGATCTCTGAAGCTTAGGATAATTTCTTTTGCCAGGGTCTCATTTCCTCCGCAACGTTGCACTACTGAAGCAACATCGATCCCGGGCAGGCTGTCAGGCAGAATCCGGGGGGGCTCTGTTCCACCGGAAATCTGCTGCCGGTCTTTTGCATTTTCAACCTTATCCGAAGGCAGCCATTTTAGTATGACAGAATAGAGCTTGTCCGGATCTATTGGCTTGGCAATATGGTCGTTCATCCCCGCAGCCAGGCAACGATCACGCTCTTCGCTGAAGGCATGGGCCGTCATTGCTATGATCGGGAGCTCCAACTCTCCTTTGACCTGTCGAATGGCCGTTGCGGCCTCGTAGCCGTTCATTTCAGGCATCTGGATATCCATGAAAACCATGTCATAGGTATTGTTCCCAATGGCTTCATCGATTCCGGCCTGACCGTTTGATGCAATTGTTACCTCAGCGCCAAACTGCATCAGAATTTCCTGAGCCACCATCTGGTTGACCCTGTCATCTTCGACCAGTAACACCTTAAAATTATTCAACCCGCATTTGCTTTCAACGGAAGGAATATTCTTGCTGGCAGGCAGGAGATAATGCTGAGTTTCAGCTTTAACTAATTCAACCGTAAAAGAAAACGTGCTTCCTGCCCCGGGTTCGCTGACAATAGCAAGCTTACTACCCATAAGCTCCAGAAGACGGACAACAATCGAAAGTCCGAGTCCGGTCCCCCCATATTTTCGGGTAATGGAGCTGTCAGCCTGGGTAAATGGCTGGTAGATGCGTTCCAGATTCTCCTTGCTCAGGCCGATGCCGGTATCGCTGACCGCAAAGTTTAGAACAATACCGTCTGATTCGGGCACATTATTCTCAGGTTTGACTTCTACAGCTATTTTCCCGTATGCAGTGAACTTGACGGCGTTGCTCACCAGATTATTGAGTATCTGCCGCAGGTGGAGCGGATCTCCAACCAGCAACGCGGGAATTTCGGGGGCAATTGTAAATGTAATCTCCAGTTTCTTTTCTTCAGCCCTGGCAGCGACTATGTTGTGTACAGAATTGAAGAGCGTCTTCAGCTCAAACGGGACAGACTCCAATTCCATTTTGCCTGCCTCAATCTTGGAAAAGTCAAGAATATCATTGATGATACCAAGCAAGGAGTCTGCCGCGCCCCGTATTCTGGAAACATATTCCCGCTGCTGTTTGTCCAGATCTGTCTGTTGCACCAGATAGGCCATGCCGGTGATTGCGTTCATGGGGGTACGGATCTCGTGGCTCATGTTGGCCAGGAACTCGCTCTTAGCCTTGCTGGCGGCTTCGGCGGCCTGTTTTGCCTCACGTAACGCCAGTTCAGCCTTGATTTTTTCAACGGTTGTCCAGACTGCATCCATCAGAAGAGTCAGCTGCAGTACATCGGACTGGTCATAATCACTTTCTTTGTTGGCTACAGCGGCAACCCCGATGATTTTTTCATTCCGTATCACCGGTATCCCCAGAAAGCGCTGCAGCAGCACATGACCTTCGGGATACCCCTTCTTGAGAGGATGCTCTGCATCAAAATCATTGATCAGAATCGGTTGTCTCTGACGGACAGTTTCGCCCCACATCCCGGTAATTGACAGTGCATAGCAGGTCAGAGGCGGTGCCTGTACGGAGCATTCCCGCATGACATCCTTGGACCAACTGATGATGTCAAACATCTGCGTTTCTTCGGTATAGTTGAAAATAAACCCATATTTACTGGCAGTGAGCCCAAGAGCTTCTTCAAGCGCCACATCGGCCATTTCCTGGAAATCATCCGAACCGAAATGCGATATCCTGAGCAACCCCTCAAGGCGCTTCTGATTGTGTTTCAGTTGATTTTCTGCTTTTTTGAGTTCCGTAATATCCGATACCAATACGAAGAACCCGCGAACAGCTCCGTCAGCAACATCCGGTATATAATGGGCCCAGGTATAACCGGAGCTGCCATCCGCCTTGATCAGCGTCCGTTCAAACACCTGTGTTTCTCCCTGCAGGACGGCCCGTATGAAGGATTCATTTTTATGGAATAATTCTCCACCCATGAGATCCATGATATGAATACCGCGCATTTCTTCCGAGGTCTTGCCGAACCAATCCTGGTAGGCTCTATTGGCAAAGCCGCAGCGCAGCTCTTTACTCCAGTATCCCACCATGCCGGGGAGATGATCTGTCAACATTCTAAGAAAGCGCTCATTGGCAATCAGTTTTTCTTCAAACTGTTTGCGTTCGGTAATATCATGCGCAATCATGGACACTTCGGTTATGGTGCCTGTTTCGTCAAGGATGGGTGATAACGTCAGAGCGATATTTATTTTTTTTCCATCCTTACGCACTCGAACCGTTTCGTAATGGTCGACATCCTCCCCACAAATGATCCTGCTCATTACTATCCGCATCTCGTCAGGACTTTCCGGATCGAACAGCATCGTTACGTTTTTGCCGATTATCTCACTGGCACTGTAACCGTAAAGCCTTTCAGCAGATGCGTTCCAGGTCAGGACTGTGCCGTCAATTTTTTTACTGTAGATGGCGTCATTCGAGTTATCAATCAGCAGCCGGTATTTGACCAGCTTGCTCTCGGCCTCTTTTCTCTCCGTGATGTCACGGATTATCTCAATAGCTCCGACACACCGCTTGTCGCTGGAGAACAATGGGGCACAGGAGGCCCATACATATGCGCCTCTGCCATTGAAGATTGCCGGAACAAACACCTCAGCATTAATTATGTCTCCTTTGCGCCGGACATGCTTATATTTTGCTTCCAGTTCCGTATCTGAGACATCAAGCAGGTCGAGCAGCTGTTTCCTCCGTTCACCGTAAAATGGAATTGAGTAGGCATAGTCTCCCTGCCCAAGTATCTCGTCTTTAGTAACGCCGCTCATCTCCTCCATCGCCCTGTTCCAGGCAATTACTTTCTTGTCATTGTCGACAACAAAGGTGGCATCAGGAAGGAAGTCGATGATGTTGGCAAGCTGCTGGCGTGACTCTTTAATCTCGACCTCAAACAACTTTCGCTCGGTGATATTCTCATGTGTGATCAGAATATTACCGCTTTCACCATGAATGCGCGTTACATTTACGAGGAAGAATCTCGTCACGTTCGGACTGCTGCATTGATACTCCATTACAAACGTTTTCCCATCAACTTTAACTTTAGCAATGCCATCTGCCACCTGGCGGGCACCATCGGAGTATGGGCCGGCGGCATTCAGGCAGATTTCGAGATAATTGCAGCCGACATAGTAATTATGTTCAACTTGACCGGTAGAATTCTGATCGTAAAAATCACGCCATGCCTTATTGACGGCAAGAATTTCACCCGTACCGGATAATACGCAAACATGATTGGGAATTGAGTCCAGAGTAGTGCGGATAAACTGTTCAGACGCCTGCAGCTCCTGCTCAACTGCCACGCGGCGATCAATTTCAAGCCTGAGCCGTCTGTTCCAGATAAAAGCACCTACTAAGACAAGAGATAAGACTGCTATTGGTGTGACGATCCAGAGTATGACCTTTTTCAAATTGAGGCCATATTCATATTTGATTGTAAACCAGTGACTGGTAATAGCACTCTTCTCGCCATCGGGCATCGCCATAAGGGCCTTGTTGATAATGCTTGCCAATTCCGGCCAGTCTCTGCGTACCGCCATCGCCTGGTCATGGTTGCCAAAGGGAGTGGGGGCGGCAATTTTCAGATTATGCAAGCCACCGTTCTGAATGAAATAGGTTGCAACGGTCAGGTTACCCACATAGGCATCGGTAACGCCGCTGGCAACAGCGTTGAGCGCCTCAAGCGTATTTTTGACAATAACAATGTTGACCTTGGGAAATATGGTTCTGATAAGCCCCTCGACAACATATCCCCGCTCAACAGCAACGCTTCTACCGTTCAAATCCTCCATTTTCGAAACATAGGGAGAATCTGTGCGATTGACGATGACCCAGGGAGCAACAAGGTATTCCTGAGTGAAAGCGATCTTCGTTTCCCGCTCAGCAGTTTTTTTCATTGTTGGCAGGAGATCATACCTGGCGCGGTTGCCTTCCAGATCTTCAACCGCTTCTTTCCATTGGACGGATGAATTGACGATGAAGATGAAGTTGATACCAAAGCGTCTGCCGATCAGTTTCAGATAGTCGACCGAGATACCGCGCGGCTCAGGGAGAGTCATCATATGTGGCGGGAAATCACTGATACGCACCCGAACGGTATGTTTCTGGTCAAGCCACGCCTGTTCCTGCTCAGTGAGAGGGATCGGGTTTGAGAGGCCGTATCCGATATTTTGATTGAACTGCCGGGTTGTTTTTTCGTCAGCAGCGGCTGATGATAAAGACAAAAGCAGAAGGAGTAAGACCGTCAGTATATTATTAAGACGAACTATGTAAGTGATAAGTACCATGGGAGACCCCTCAAACTGAAAGTTCAATAACCGCCGGTTTTATGTAAGAAGGTCTGACTCAGTTTTTCACAATATGTTGTTGGGCTGATTACTTCGCGCTGTGAATTTCCAGATAAAAGCGAAGACTGGGCCTGATCGCCGCCAGGCAATCAGTAGCCGTGCCGCCATGTATCACCGCCTGGCGATAGCCGACATAGTACAGCGACCAGATACCGATACATCGCGCCGGAATATCATCAAGATCGGACTCCACCATCATGTCTGCTAACGGCTTGATGAGTTGATGTACCTGATCTACTACCCGCTGTTCATAGGCTGCTGACCACATCCACCCGTATCCGGCACCCACTGACCGAATAGGAAGGTAATGAATGTCGGATTTGTACAGTTCCAGCAGATAAGAGCAGGTGCGATCGAGCAGGTTGCGTCCTTTAATCCGAGTGCATATTTTCGGAAGTCGGGTAATCTGCTCTTGGTTCAGTTCTAAGATCAATTCAGCAAGTATGTCTGATTTGCTTAGCTTGAGACGATAGACCTGAACCGGCTCTCGTCCGACAGCCCGGGCGATGTCACGCATACCGACAGCCTCATAGCCGCGAGCCATGAAAAGCTCTCGTGCAGATTTAAGAACCTGTTCTTTCAACGAGTCAGTCATAATATATTGCTCAAGCAGGCCAAGAGAATAGTAATCATCAAAAAAGTTAACATGTTTACAATCCTTGTGCAATCTTGTTTTGGTCGGTTTTTATCGGCAGCTCGAATTGAAGGTTATGATTATTAGCATCAAGATGCTTTGCGTATGGTCGACTGTGAAGTCATTTCTTTGCTTAGAATCCCTCTCACGCCTTGCTTCAGCCAGCATCAGAGTGCTTGACTTCCCCTTCCCGTTACTACGAAAATGAAGCGCCCGGAGTCGGCCTGGCATTCATTACGGAAGTGCATAGGGCGATATCCGTTGTCATTTCCCATCCTCGCGCCGCAAAAAAAGTACGAGGCACCATCCCGCAGTAAAGTACTCTTTCACTTCCCCTATAGCTTGTTATATTCCATTGAAACCGATTTGATTCTGATAGTCGCTGTAGCCCATCAAAAAAAGCGTCCCACGTATTGGCGGAGCCGGTTAAAATCGAAAACATGATCAGCGAAATGAATAAATCAAAATGCCGACTTGATATTACTCTTCCATCCTCAGAAAAAGCGCCTCGGCCTTGGATATGGTCGTTCCGGCCTGCAAACCACCCCACGCCAGCTTCTCTTTATCCCAAATCGCATTCAAGATGACACTTACGTAGGGTGCGCCGTGCGCACCACTGGAGTTTGGACTTTTGAAAGAGGCTCTATTGACAAAAAGTTACACTTACTGTAACCTTATGTCATGTCAATACTCCAGCCTATCAAACAACTAACCGGAATAATCGAATCACTCGCTTCGGAGGAACACCATCTCTTTACGCTGTCCGACCTGCGCGCAGCTCTCCCGACAGCAAGCCCCGGAGCCTTCAAGGTACTGATGAGCCGTGCTGAAAAGTCCGGCCTTTTCAGGCGTGTTTGCCGCGGCCTCTATCTCTATCCAAAAGTGACATATCAACCGGGTCTGCTGCTGTTTCACGCTGCGGCCAGATTGCGTGCCGATGAGTGTAATTATATCAGCCTTGAGACTGCGTTGAGTGATGCCGGGGTCATTTCCCAAGTGCCGATCAACTGGGTGACACTTATGTCAACCGGGAGAAGTAACGTGATACGGTGCGGTGACTGGGGGACGATAGAGTTTGTCCACACATCACAAAGCCCCGATGTACTGCATAATCAGCTTGAATACGATACACGCTGCCACCTCTGGCGCGCTTCCGTGCCGTTGGCTCTCCGGGATATGAAAGCAGCCAGGCGCAGTATTGATTTGATTGATTGGAGTGTCGCACATGAGTCTGTTTGAGCTTCTGGTTTCTCAGGTGATGAGAGAGAAAACAGCCTTGAATTCCGTGGCTATGGTCGTGGAAAAGGAGTTGTTGCAGCACGATATTCTACGGGAGATGAGCGGTTCCGGTCTGCTCGAAAAGTTGACGTTCATGGGCGGAACCTGTCTGCGGACATGCTACGGTTCGAACCGTCTGAGTGAAGATCTTGATTTTACCGGTGGCAGCAATTTCAGCCGGGAAAGTCTGGAACCGCTCCAGGCTCTGCTGATCGAAAAGCTGCGCGCAAAGTATGGACTGGATGTGGAGGTAAGCGAGCCGAAGCGGGAAACCGGCAATGTGGATACCTGGAAGATGAAGATGGTTACTCGCCCCGAACAAAAAGGAACGCCTGTCCAGAGAATCAATATCGATATCTGCGCCGTGCCGAGTTATGACAGGCGCCCGATGATGCTGCGCAACCATTACGGCGTTGATATGGGTACATCCGGTTTGATTCTGCAGGCGGAAAGCCGCGAAGAAATTCTGGCTGACAAGCTTGTCGCCCTGGCGTTGCGTCCGGGGCGTATAAAAAACAGGGATCTCTGGGATATTGTCTGGCTGAAGCAGCAGGGTATACTTTTGCCGATGGCATTACTGGAGAAGAAGATTATCGATCATCACCAGACGGTGGACGGTTTTGTGACTGTGCTTGCCAGTCGCCGGGAATTTCTGGTGGTGGATGATGGCGTGCGCATTGCCTTTGAGCAGGAGATGAAACGGTTTCTGCCTTTGAATATAGTCAGGGAGACGTTAGATAATAAGGATTTCTGGGTTTACGTGGCGAATCTGATTACGGCGGAGTGCAATCAGGTTGCCGGGTTGCTGTCCGGAAGTGTGGTTAAACCTCTGTTTAATATGTAACAGCTCAGAGTAAACGGCTGCCACTGAGTTCAAAGGGGGGCGAAGCAGATGAAGCTTGCTTCGCCCCTACAAAATTGGGCTTTCGTCAAAATATAGTGCCTGTCATATGTACCCCGGCTGAAGCTATGCGCATCCGGCAACAGTGCCTACCATGCTTTGCACATTTTCTTGTAATAATACAAATAACAATCTTGTAATATACTAAATTTGTTAAATAAAAATGACTGTAATTTTTTCAAGGAAGGATATAGGTAGGAACAGGCGGAATTTCCTGCTTTTCCGGCACTAAAAAACCTCCCCAGAACCTCTACGATCTGAACATCATCTGCCTGAAGGTGGTACCTTTTTGACAACCAATGTTTCGAAGCTGGCTTCGGGAAGGTCGCCGTAAAGGGTGAGCTTTACCGTCATGGTCTTTTTGTTCATGCACGAGAACATTACTGGACCGTCGCCAAGGCATGCTTTAAAAACAAAGATGAACAGAACAAATGGGCGGAAGATTGTCGTATGGAACTGAATGAAGGCAATGTGGAAGGAGTCATCAAGGCGATTGAAGCCTTGGTATCTTCACCTGGATACAATGAGGAGCTATGTGAAATGGAGATCGGTTACTTTATATGCTCTGGCAGTCAGGTTGGGGGGCTTACCCTCGGTCGTAGAAAGTCATAAGTGTTGGTCTCGTAAAAAGTCCTTATCACCCTTCGACTAGCTCAGGGCGAACGGACTTTAACAGTCGAAGTTAGCCCCCGAAGAAAAATGGCCTGAACCGCCTCCACCGAAGCACAACAAACAAAATAAATCGCCGCCGCAGTCAAAATGAGTACCGGCACCGGAATGGCTGCGGATATTATCCGGCTCCTTATCCTGATCATTGAGGAGAAAAACCTTGCTGCAGGCTTAAATTTTATCCAATTGACATTAAGATGAAGAAGATATTGTCTGATGATGAAATAAGCGCTGTACGGGCAGTTTTGAGCCAAAAACAGGTGCTTCTGTTCGACTTTGTAGACCAGACAGGTTGTAGAATTATGGAAGCGGTAAAATTAGAGGCAAAAGATGTTGCAAACGACCACGTTGTCCTTTATACTTGGTAATCCAAAAATTCGAACCTGACACCAAGGGTTATACCAAAACCTGAATGTTTAAAGAGCGATTTTACGGGCAAGGTTTTTGAGGAGTGGAAGTCTTTTCCTCATTTTCTGGGTGTAATAGCAGACGATTGGAACTGGCATAATCTTAGAAACCGCTGAGCTTCAGTTTGGGCAAATTCAGGAATGCCGATATTTGAAATCAAGAGTAGGCTAGGCCATAACAAGATGGTGACCACAATGCGGTATCTTCAGCTGTTGGGTTTCACCAGACTTTCACCAGAAAATTGAAAAAGCTTGCAAACGCAGTAAGCGAGAGTGGCGGAATTGGCAGACGCACCAGACTTAGGATCTGGCACCGTAAGGTATAGGAGTTCAAGTCTCCTCTCTCGCACCATTAACATTACATTTTATCAGGAAGAGGACAGCCGACATGCAGGTTCATATAGAAGCGATCAGTCCGGTTCAAAAAAAGATTAACATAGAAATCCCGGTTGAAAGAGTTAACGAAGAGATTGAGAAAGCTTTCTCGGCAATCCAGAAAAAGGCGAAACTTCAGGGTTTCCGTCCCGGTAAAGCTCCGATGCAGCTTATCAGACGAACCTATAGTGATGCCATGCGTGACGAAGTTATGCGTAATTTTTACAAGAAGACCCTCTATAAAGCCATGGACGACCATAATATTGAACCTGTTGACGCGCCAACCATAGAATCTGACATCCTTGAACAGAATACCCCCTTCAAATACAGCGCGCTTGTTGAAGTGATGCCGGAGGTATTACTTAAGGACTATACCGGCCTGGAAGTAAAAAAAGAGATTCATGTCGCCAAACCGGAGGACATTGAGGCCGAACTCAAGCGCATGCAGGAAAACATGGCCCAAATGATCCCGGTAGACGAAGAGAGTGCTGTCGAAACCGGATATTCTGTTTCGCTTGATTATTCAATTATAGTCGAAGATTTACCGGACGAGAATACTGCGGTAAAAGAAGCCGTGATTGAGGTCGGTACGAACGACTTGATTCCCGGATTTGCGGAGCAGTTGATCGGTATGAGGACAGGAGAAACGAAGGAGTTCAGCCTGACTCTGCCGGAGGGTTTCCGCACTTCAGGAACTGCCGGCAGGCAAGGGAGTTTCACGGTTACCATCAAAGATATCAAGCGCAAGGAACTGCCTGAACTGGATGACGAATTTGCGCAACAGTTCGGCGATTACGATACCATGGATGAATTGCGGGCCAAGATGGTTGAATACCATGGTAAACATGAGAGCGATCGTATTGAAAATGAGTTTAAAGAGCGTGTCATTCAGGCTCTGATTGAGAAAAATCCGCTTGAGGTTCCTGAGTCACTCATTAAACGCCAGCTGGAGCTCATGTTTGAAAACCTGAAGAACCGGCTCAAGAGCCAGCAGCTCTCAATCGAGATGATGGGACTGGATGCCGAAGGATTCAATACCCGTTTCCATGATGATGCTGCTGATAAGGTGCGTGGTGGTTTGCTTCTCATGGCGCTGCTTGAAAAGGAAAATATTGTTGTATCGGAAGAAGATCTGTCGGCACGGTATGAAAAAATTGCCGCTGGTAACCAGGAAATGCTTGACCGTATCAGGAATTATTACTCATCCAATCGCAAGGCAAAGAACTCAATTACTGCCGAAATTAAAGAGGACAAGGCGATCTCCTTCCTGATAGACCGCGCAGTCGTCACCGAAGTAGCTGCATCTGAACTGAAAGTAATCTGAGGATATTACATGTACATCCCGATGGTGGTAGAACAGAGTGGTCGTGGCGAACGGGCCTATGATATTTATTCGCGGCTCCTTAAGGAACGGATCATTTTTTTGGGTGGCGGTATTGACGACAACGTGGCAAATCTGGTCATTGCCCAGTTGTTGTTTCTGGAAGCAGAAGATCCAGACAAGGACATACATCTCTATATAAATTCTCCCGGCGGTGTTGTTACTGCCGGTATGGCGATCTTTGACACCATGCGTTACATTAAATCCCCGGTTTCAACTATCTGTGTCGGTCAGGCAGCTTCAATGGGGGCCGTACTTCTGGCTGCGGGAGAACATGGCAAACGATTCAGCCTTAGCCATTCCCGTATCATGATCCATCAACCCTTGGGCGGCTTTCAGGGTCAAGCCACCGACATCAGCATCCATGCCAGGGAGATCCTGCGTATGAAGGACGAGCTCAACTCAATTCTGGCGGATCTGACCGGTCAAAAGAAGGATAAGGTGGAAACCGATACTGATCGGGACTACTTCATGTCTGCCGAGGATGCCAGGGCATATGGGCTGATAGATTCGATAGTGGCCAGAAAACCGGACGCAGGAGGTACTCGATGAGCCGACGGGATGAAAATCAGGAACACCTGACCTGTTCATTTTGTGGGAAGAGCCAGGAGGATGTCAAAAAACTGATCGCCGGACCGGCCGTCTACATCTGTGATGAATGCATTGAACTCTGCAACGACATCATCGCTGAAGAGATCAAAATGGAAGAGACCCTGGGACCCGATCTCAAGAAACTTCCAAAACCTCGTGAAATCAAGGATATACTTGACGAATATGTCATTGGTCAGGAAAAAGCCAAGAAAGTGCTTTCGGTTGCGGTATACAACCATTACAAACGTATTGATTCCGGATTCAAGCCGGGCGATGTCGAGATGCAAAAAAGCAATATCCTGCTTCTGGGACCGACCGGCTCCGGCAAGACTCTTCTGGCGCAGACCCTGGCCAGAATCCTCAAAGTACCTTTCGCTATGGCAGATGCAACCAATCTGACTGAAGCCGGTTATGTGGGGGAGGACGTAGAGAACATAATCTTGAGTCTTCTGCAGGCTGCTGACTATGATGTTGAGCGAGCGCAGAAGGGTATCATCTATATTGACGAAATTGACAAGATCGCCAGAAAAACGGATTCTCCGTCTATCACACGAGATGTTTCCGGAGAAGGCGTGCAGCAGGCATTGCTGAAAATTATTGAAGGAACCGTGGCCAGCATACCTCCTAAGGGGGGTCGCAAACACCCGCAGCAGGAGTTCATGAAGGTTGATACCACGAATATTCTCTTTATCTGCGGGGGGGCTTTCGGCGGTCTGGAAAATGTCATACAGCAGCGTATCGGGTTGAAAAGTCTTGGTTTTGGGGCCGATGTAAAAAAACGCGCAGAAAAAAAAGTCGGTGAGCTTCTCAACAACGTGACTCCTGAAGACCTTCTTAAATATGGGTATATCCCTGAGTTCATAGGCAGACTCCCCATGTTGGCCACCCTCACTGAACTTGATGAAGACGCCATGGTGCAAATTCTTAAAGAACCGAAAAATTCACTGGTAAAGCAGTACCAGAAGCTGTTTGACCTTGAGAACGTACGTTTGCGTTTCACAGACGGCTCGCTGGTGGCAATTGCCAAAGAGGCGCTTAAACGCAACACTGGAGCTCGCGGTCTGCGTTCAATTCTTGAAAATTCCATGCTGGATATCATGTATGATGTTCCGTCACAACCTACGGTAAAAGAAGTTGTCATCAGTGAAGATGTTATAATTAAAAAAGAGAAGCCAATTGTTGTTCATGAACAGCAACTCCAGGACGCTGCGTAAACGCAGATAATTTACTTTATTTCAAGATCAGTTCAGCATTGTCCTGTATAGTCTTGGCGCAAACCTTACCGGTCATGCTTTGCATTTGCGCTCCATTCAGCATGTTTCACATTCCCCGCCAGGCGGTTTTCTTTGCAGAATGAGACACTCACAATCCAGGATCTGCGCTCCAGTATCGACAAAATCGATGATGACATTCTTGAGCTTCTTAATGAGCGTTCGAGGACCGTTCTTGAGGTTGGTCGGCTAAAGTCCGGAAAAAATCTTGATTTTCATGTACCCGGTCGTGAACGCCAGATATATGAGCGCCTGCTGAATCAGAATCCGGGTCCGTTTCCTAACGATGCCTTGAAAAGCGTTTATCGTGAAATCATCTCTGCGTGCCTGGCGCTTGAGTCTCCGATGAAAGTTGCTTATCTGGGGCCAAAAGCGACCTTCAGTCATCTGGCGACCATGCATCAGTTTGGTCTTTCTGCTGAACTGGTTCCGCAGAAGTCCATCCCTGCCGTTTTTGAGGAAGTAGAAAAGGGAAAGGCTCTGTATGGAGTGGTGCCGGTTGAAAACTCTACTGAGGGTGTTGTCTCGCATACTCTTGACATGTTTGTTGAAAGTAGCCTCAGAATTACTGCAGAGATACTGTTTGAAGTTCACCACGATCTGCTTTCTCGTACCGGGCGCTTGGAGGATATAAAAAAAGTCTACTCGCATCCGCAGCCGATTGCCCAGTGCCGTCAATGGCTGGATGATAATATTCCGGGTGTTCCGACTGTAGATGTCGCCTCCACGGCAGTTGCAGCCCAGATAGTGAGCGATGACTATTCCTCTGCTGCGATCGCCAGCGAACTGGCGGCTTCCCTCTATGACCTGAAGGTCGTCCGTAGCCGTATTGAGGATCAGCTCAACAACGTTACGCGTTTTCTGGTCATCGCTCGCAAGGAATCGGAACGATCCGGAAATGACAAGACCTCGATACTTTTTTCGGTGAAAGATGAGCCTGGAATACTGTGCCGGATGCTGGAACCTTTCGCCAAGAGGGGAATAAATCTCTCCAAGATTGAATCGCGCCCTTTCAAGAAAAAAGCGTGGGAGTACATTTTCTTCCTGGATTTTTTCGGTCATGTTTCTGACCCTGATGTTGTTGCGGCTCTGGATGAACTCGGTCATTGCTGCCAATTTCTCAAGATCCTCGGATCATATCCTCGGTCGGTATAGATAGAGCGCCAATGATCGTAAAACGACTTGCTGTGACAGGCGTGGGGTTGATAGGCGGCTCATTTGCACTGGCATTACGCGAGGCCGGTGCAGTAGGTAGTATTATCGGCATAGATTCGGATACATCCAATCTTGAGCAGGCGCTTTCGCTTGGAATCATAGATGAGATTGCCACAGACGCAAGGAGTGCCGTGTCTGACGCGGATGTGGTTTTCATATCAGTTCCCTCCTGTTCGATTTCTTCGGTTGTGCGGGACATTGCCACTGCGCTGGCTCCGGGTTGTATAGTCACGGATGGCGGCAGCGTCAAAGCTTCTATTGTAAGGGAATGTGACGCCTTGATCCCGGCTGGATGCAGTTTTATCGGCGGGCATCCTATTGCGGGCACGGAACATTCCGGTGCTGCTGCAGCATTTGCCGGATTGTTCAAAGGGCGACGCTGTGTACTCACTCCTGGCGCTGAAACCAACGCATCCGCCCTTCGCACGGTTTCGAGACTCTGGTCGGCTGCTGGAGCAGAAGTCTGTTGCATGGAGGCGGAACATCATGACCGGATCTTTGCCGAGATATCCCATCTGCCTCATGCCGTCGCATATGCTCTGGTGCATGCTGTCGGAACAGCGGATGTCGAAGGCGAGAATGTCCTTTCCTATTCAGCAGGTGGATTCAAAGATTTTACCCGGATCGCTTCGTCAGATCCGGTTATGTGGCGGGATATCGCGCTAATGAATCGTGATGCACTGCTGGCAAGCATTGATGGCTTTTCAGCCAGCCTGGCCGAGCTGAGAAAACGAATTGACTGTGGTGATCAGACCGGTTTGACTGAGTTCTTTACCACAGCCAAGCTGTTTCGCGACGGGATTGTATAATCTTATCAAAACATGGAGAACCAGTGAATTCTTTTTCCATAAATCCGGCAGTGTCTATCAGAGGCGATATCACCGTCCCAGGTGACAAGTCCATCTCCCACCGATCGATCATGTTGGGAGCGATTGCCAATGGCATCACAACGGTGCGAGGTTTTCTGCGCGGCGAAGACAATATGTCAACCATGAACGCCTTCCGGAGCATGGGAGTCAGGATTGATGATGACGCTGAAACCATAGCCATACATGGTTGTGGGCTGCATGGTCTCAAGGAACCAGCAGATGTTCTGGACTGTGGCAACTCAGGTACCACGATCAGGCTGATTTCCGGTCTCCTTTCCGGACAATCATTTTTTTCAGTGGTAACCGGCGACGTATATCTTAGAAAACGCCCCATGAAGCGGGTTGTTGAACCGCTCTCACTCATGGGAGCAAGAATTATGGGCCGTAATCAAGGCAGCCTGGCGCCTCTGGCGATCAACGGAGGACAACTGTCTGCGATAGACTACGAATCCCCGGTATCCAGCGCACAGATCAAGTCATCAATCATGCTGGCAGGTCTGTACGCAGATGGCGAAACGTCAGTGCGCGAGCCGAGTCTGTCACGAGATCATTCCGAGCGTATGTTCCAGCTGTTTGGTGCGTCCCTTGACCGGGCTGACAAGGGTGTGACAGTTCGTGGCGGAGTTGAGCTGAACGCACAGGAAGTGATTGTGCCGGGAGATATCTCTTCGGCAGCGTTCTTCCTGGTAGCCGCCCTGATTACGCCCGGTTCCGAACTGCTTATCCGCAACGTTGGAATTAATCCGACCCGTTCAGGCGTCATTGATATACTGAAAGAAATGGGGGGCAACATAGAACTGCTGCACCAGAGAGAGATCTCTGGCGAGCCGGTGGCTGACTTACTGGTCAGGTATTCCCGCTTGAAAGCCATCTCTATTTCCGGCAGTGTGATACCCAGGGCGATTGACGAGTTTCCTGCCATCTGTGTAGCTGCAGCGCGAGCAGAAGGAGTAACAACGATAAGAAACGCCAGAGAATTGCGGGTAAAAGAGACTGACCGTATCACTGCAATGGTCCGCAATCTCGCTACTGTGGGTGTTGAAGTTACGGAATGTGATGATGGTATGGACATCGTGGGAGCCGAGTGTCTTTCAGGTGGACAGGTCGACAGTTTCGGTGACCATCGCATAGCCATGTCGCTCTCTATAGCCGCATTGGTGTCAAATTCAGGCTTGACGGTCAAAGATACTGATTGCGTGGCGACATCGTTCCCCAGTTTTTTTCAGTTACTTGAAAAAGTTTCAGTGAAGTAGCCTCTATGAGTGAGCGGGTTAACGGAATAATCATTGCCATTGATGGCCCCTCAGGAGCCGGAAAAAGTACGCTTGCGCGGCTATTGGCCCAACGTCTCGGTTATCTTCAGATTGATACCGGCGCTATGTATCGAGCGGCCGCACTGCTCATTGAGCAGTCAGGGATTGATTTGACCGAACTCGACGCCTTGGAAAACTTCTGCAAGACACTCGATATCCATTTTGGAAATCATCATGGTCAACGAACGGTTATTGCAAACGGAACTGATGTAACTCATCAGATCAGAACTCCGGAAATGTCCAGGTTGACATCGCGGATCTCGGCTTTTAAACCGGTGCGCGATGCGCTTGTAGCTTCTCAGCGCCGCATGGGAAGTGAGGGTGGTGTCGTACTTGAGGGACGCGATATCGGTACGGTGGTATTCCCGGATGCCGAGCTCAAGTTTTACCTCTTTGCTTCACCGGAAGAACGAGGCAGAAGGCGGTTCGAAGAGTTGACCGCTCAAGGGGAGAGTGTAACTCTGCAAGAGACCATTGCTGATGTCATCAAAAGAGATCTCCAGGATTCAGAGCGTGATATTGCCCCTTTGTGTCAGGCAGAAGATGCTGTTGCGATCGATTCGTCATCGGTCAGTATTGAGAATGTACTTGACTTGATGGACGATATATTTCGCAAGAGGTTCACATGAAAGTTATTCTCGCTAAACGTGCGGGTTTTTGCTTTGGAGTCAAGCGAGCTACTCAGATGGCCTTTGAAGCAGCCGGTAAGGACAAAAAAACCTATACCCTTGGTCCTATAATTCATTCTCCGCAGGTTGTAAACAAGCTGGAGGAGATGGGAGTCAAGGTACTTAATAATCTGGACAGCATGAAGAGCGGTACGATTATAATACGATCTCATGGTGTAGCGTCTGATGAGATCGGCGAAGCTATCCAGAAAAAGCTGGAAATAGTCGATGCAACCTGCCCCTTTGTCAAAAAAGCCCAGGAGCATGTAAAGAGCCTTTCGGAATCCGGGTATGGCGTTGTAGTTGTCGGAGATGCCGATCACCCGGAGGTACAGGGGATCGTGTCCTATGGCGGCGACAAGGTGTTTGTTGTCGGCTCAGGTGAAGAAGTTAAAAAACTTCCAAAAATGAGCAAAATAGGCGTAGTCGCCCAAACAACACAGTCGTTTGAAAATCTTAAAAATGTTGTGTCAGAGTGTTTGCTGCGCGGTGGAGAAATCCGTGTTTTTAACACAATCTGCGACGCAACTGCCGTACGTCAGGAAGAGGCCAAAGAATTGGCCAGTCAGGTGGATTGCATGCTTGTTGTCGGCGGCTTCAATAGCGCCAACACCCGGCGACTTGCGGAAGTTTGTGCTGAATTGCAACCCCGGACACACCACATTGAAACTGCCGCAGAGATTAATCTGTCATGGTTTGAAGGAGTTGAGCGGGTGGGGGTCACAGCAGGCGCCTCCACACCCAAATGGATAATTGATGAAGTTATGAGTAAAATTGAGGAATTGAATAAAAGCAATTGAAATTATGCAGTCAAATTGCTAAGCTGCCAAGCTCGATTAAACAGAGTAGAAAGCATATAACGTCCACAGGGGGTATGGTGTAATGGTTGATTTTAAAAAGCAGGATGCTGTCGATAGTGAACATGATGATCTCGACGGTGATCAGCAAAGTAGTGAATTCGAAGCGCTCTACACGGAAAGTCTCAAAGAACGCCCCGAGAGGGATAAGATAATAGAAGGGACTGTCGTGCGTATCGACCAGGAAACCGTACTTGTTGATATCGGACTGAAATCGGAAGGCCATGTACCGGTTGCCGAGTTTCTTGATTCAAACGGGCAGGTTTCTGTTCAGATTGGTGATAAGATCCGGGTGCTGATGACCCGTCAGGATGGAAAAAAAGGATATGTTCTCTCCAAAAAGAAAGCTGACTATCTGTCCGCATGGGACAAAATCGGTGACGCCGGGCAGGAGGGCGGAATTCTGGAAGGCGTCATTACTGCCAAGGTTAATGGCGGATTCAGCGTCGATATCGGAATTCAGGCTTTTCTTCCGGCTTCTCAGGTTGATATTCGTCCCTCGGCTGATACAGATAGCTATATCGGACTGAAAGGACGCTTCAAGGTCATTAAAATTAACCAGCGACGAGACAATATAGTGTTGTCCCGCCGGGCCGTTCTTGAAGACGAGCGGGCATCTGCTCGTGATGTGACGCTCTCCACGCTTGAAGAAGGTCAGGTTGTCGAGGGGACGATCAAGAACGTAACCGATTACGGCGCATTTGTCGATCTGGGAGGTGTTGACGGTCTTCTTCATGTATCCGACCTTTCCTGGGGCAGGGTTGGCAAACCGTCCGATCTGCTTAAACCGGGTCAGCAGGTCACAGCCAAAATTCTGAAATTTGACCGCACCAAGGGTAAAATATCACTTGGGATCAAGCAGACTCTGCCGGATCCGTGGCTGAATGTGCCTGGCAAATTTCCTATCGGTGATCGTGTGCGCGGCCGAGTCGTGAGCTTAATGGAGTATGGTGCATTTGTAGAGTTGGAAGCTGGAGTGGAAGGTCTGATTCATGTCTCTGAAATGTCATGGACTAAACGTGTTCGCAGGGCCGCCGATATTTTGAATGTTGGCGATGAAGTGGAGACGATTGTTCTCGGTATCGACATGAGTAACCGCAAGATATCACTTGGACTCAAACAAGTCTCAGAAAACCCGTGGACAACCATCTCGGAAAAATATCCGGCAGGGACCAAAATTGAGGGTCAAATAAAAAATATGACAGATTTTGGTATGTTTATCGGGATTGAGGATGGCATTGACGGCCTTGTACATGTCTCCGACATGTCATGGACCAAACGCATCAAGCACCCGGGGGACGTGTATGAAAAAGGTCAACTGGTTCAGGCGGTTGTCCTTAGAGTTGATATCGAGAAAGAACGGCTTTCACTCGGTATCAAACAGCTTGAGCCCGATCCATGGAGCCTGGCCCCTGAAAAATATCGTTCCGGTACTCTCGTCACCGGCAGAGTTACATCACAGACAGATTTCGGGGTATTCGTAGAACTGGAGGAAGGGATTGAAGGCTTGATTCATGTTTCCGAGCTTTCTCGTGAAAAAGTTGCCTCAGCGAAAGAGTTCGCTACAATCGGTGATCGTCTTGAAGCGGTTGTCTTAAGTTGCGACCCTAAAGAACGCAGGATTTCTCTTTCTATTAAATCAAAAAACATTGCGACAGAGAAGGCCGAATTCGAGCAGTACATGGGCTCTCAGGGTGAAGCGACTTCAAACTTCGGTGATTTGCTGAAACAGGAAATGAACAATAGAACCAATAATAATTGAACCAGGCAGGAGAACGCCATGACCAAGAGCGAATTGATTGAAAAAGTCGTACAGACTCACGACATGCTGAATATGAAGGTTTCTGAAATTGTAGTGAATACGGTATTCGACTCAATAGAGGAGGCTCTCAAATTCGGAGACAAGGTTGAGATTCGCGGATTTGGGAGTTTCACCATCAGGGAACGCATTGGCCGGGATGCGCGCAACCCGAAGAGCGGTGAGATTGTCCGTATTCCATCCAAGAAGACCCCCTTTTTCAAGACCGGAAAAGAACTCAAAGAGCGGGTAAACTGCTGAAAACTTGAGTCCATCTACGCGAATGTCTGAATGGTGGAACTGTTAGACACAAGGGACTTATAAACCTGATGGATGCTTTTTCTTAACCGATTGAGATGACGTAACATTTTAAATTTAAAGGGGAAATAGCCTGGGCTATTTACCCCTTTTTTCTTACCAAAAGACTACTTTGGACAGTGTTTTTTAACCAGATTTTAGCAAGATTCCAGCTGAAACCAGTCGTGAGAAATACCGGGAAGAGATAACTAAATGAGAATACAGATGAATCCTCCATGGAAATATTACTTTGATTTTTTCACCACATTCCGGCTGGTTTCATGTTACATCCCTACCTGACCAATCATCTGCCCGGCATCGGTGGAACGATCAAAGAGTCGCCGGACGATTTCGTCGTCGAAGAAATCCTATCCTATCTCCCTTGCGGTTCCGGTGAGCATTGTTTCCTTACCGTCGAAAAGCGCGGCATTACAACTCTGGAAGCGATTCGAAGGATTGCCGTAGCTCTGAAGATACCGGAGCGGAACATCGGTTACGCAGGTATGAAGGATGCGGTCGGCGTAACCCGCCAGACGATATCGGTTCAGAGTATCGCACCGGAAAAGGTGATGGGATTCGAGCTGGAGGGAGTCAGGATACTCTCCAGCTGTCGTCACACCAACAAGCTGAAGCTGGGACATTTGAAAGGCAATCGTTTCCGGATTGCCATCCGGGATCTTTCTGATGGATCGGAAACGGTCATCAGTTCTGTCCTCGACATTCTACGTAAACGTGGCGTTCCGAACTACTTCGGCCTTCAGCGCTACGGCGCCCAGGGGAATTCACATCTGATCGGTGCTGCCATGCTGCAACGTGACTGGAAAGGGGTCGTTGATGCATTGATCGGTCAACCGGCTCAGGTGAAGAATAAGGATTGGAGCGCGGCAATTGATGCCTACCGGCGAGGAGACGTGAACAGAGCGTTGCAGCTTTTTCCTCGTCATTGCCGCGTCGAACGGGAAGTCTTGCAACGACTGGCGTCCCGCACCGGAGAGTACGAAAAAGCCGGCTATGCTATTAATCCTAGCCTGAAAAAACTGTACCTCTCGGCAGTTCAATCATGTCTTTTTGATCAGGTGGTGGACCGACGGATCGAGCATATCGATGAACTGATGACCGGTGACCTGGCCTGCAAGCATGTCAACGGCGCCTGCTTTCTGGTCGAAAATGCCGAAACGGAGATGGAGCGCGCCGGATCATTTGAAATTTCGGCCAGCGGGCCGATATTCGGCTTCAGGATGAAACAACCCTTAGGGATACCTTTGGAAATGGAGAGTGAAATCCTGAATTCTGTGCAGATCGGATTGAATGATTTCGACTTGCCTGGTGGCCTGCGCATGGAAGGGGAACGGCGACCTCTGCGGGTGCCTCTGATCTGCCCTTCATTCCGGCTGCAAGGCAATTGTCTCCGGCTGGAATTTGCGTTACCCAAGGGAAGTTATGCTACATCGGTGTTGCGGGAGATTATGAAGAGCAGCTAAAAATAATTCAGCATGATAAAACCATTTGAAACTCGGAGCAACGTTTTAACTTCTCCGTTGCTCCGAGTTATTCAACCTTTCGTTTCAGTCTACTTACGTACGAAATCAGCCCTGGCAAACGAATACTCAAAATTCATATGGTCGGTGTATGTGCCATTCAGTATGGCAACTACGTCTTCTGTAAATACCAATTCCTCATCGGTCGGGATGACATAAACCTTGACCGGAGACTCGTCTGTCGTGATAAGGGTCTCACGCTTACGGGTCATGGCGCTCTTGTTACGTTCGCGGTCGAGTACGATACCGATGTGCTCCAAACCTTCAATAGCCTTCTCGCGGATCGGAGCGCCCATTTCGCCAACTCCGGCGGTAAAGACGACCGCATCCAGTTTTCCGACGGCAGCCATGTAGGCGCCAATATATTTTTTCAGACGATAGGCTTCGATATCCAGAGCCAGCTTGCAGCGTTTATCGCCGGCATTAGCGTTTTCAATAACATCTCGACGATCGGTAAAACGGCCGGTTACACCAATGACACCGCTTTTTTTGTTGAGAATACTATCAATTTCTTTGGCGGAGAGGTTCTCCTTCTGCATCATGAAAGCGGGGATGGCGGGATCAATATCACCGCAGCGGGTACCCATGACCGCACCCTCCAATGGAGTAAGCCCCATGGTGGTATCGACTGAAATACCATTCTTGATGGCGCAGTGAGAAACGCCGTTTCCGATATGCATGGTAACGATATTGGTCTCATTCGGATTTTTTTCGAGAAGCGCCGCTGCCCGTTTCGATACGTACAGGTGCGAGGTGCCGTGAAAACCGTAGCGACGCACCTGGTATTTTTCGTACCACTCATAAGGAAGAGGATAAATATAGGCATGCTCCGGCATGGTCTGATGGAAGGCTGTATCAAAGATTGCAATATGAGGGATGGTGGGCATCAGAGTTTGGGCGGCTTCAATTCCCTCAATATTCGGCGGATTATGAAGCGGCGCCAGATGTTGCACATCTTTGACGGCATCAAGTACATTCTTATCGATCATCACCGAACAGGTGAATTTTTCGCCGCCATGTACCACGCGATGCCCAACAGCCGCAATTTCGTCTACACTCTTCAGAACACCGTGCTCCGGGTCGGTGACTGTCTTTATAAGCAGGTCGATAGCAGCCTGATGATTGACGCAGTCATGGTCATGACGATAGTTTTCACGTCCGGGCACCTCGTGTAAAATAAATGAATCCCCGACAATAACCCGCTCAACCATACCCTTGGCAACCACCTCCATCTTTTGCCAATCAAAAAGCTGATACTTTACCGATGAACTTCCGCAGTTAAGCGCCATAATAATCATGTTACCCTCCATCAAACACATCGAGATTTATTTACACTATTAGTAAAAAAAAACACTCAAACTAAAACCAAGTAACTGAAATCAAACTATTTTTGACTTATACACGAGGAAAGAATCGAATTCAACATAAATTCATTGATATCGGTTTTTATCCGGTGCAGATTCAATTGTTGTTGAATTAAGTTGATAATTCAAGGGCTCTTGCATATAATTTCCTTTTAAATTTTTCATGCATAAGACAGAGTTGTCAAGGGTGATTGCGTTGGGCTATTTCATTGCATTTGAAGGGATCGAAGGGTGCGGGAAAACCACCCAGATCAGGCTGTTGGCCGAACGTCTTCTTGTCCACGGCTTCAGCACCATTCAGACCCGCGAACCGGGCGGTTGCAGGATTGCCGACAAGATCAGAGCTATCCTGCTGGATGCCGGTAACAGAGACCTGTCACCAATGGCGGAACTGATGCTTTACGCTGCCGCGCGTGCCCAGCATGTCAGCGAGGTCATAACTCCGGCTTTGAACGCCGGTCGTGTTGTCCTCTGTGATCGATTCTGCGATGCGACGATTGCGTATCAAAGCTTCGGACGCGGAATTGACAGGGGAGTCATAGACACATACAACAGCCACGCATGCCAGGGGATCACACCGGATCTGACCATTTTGATTGATTGTGATCCGTCTGTCGGTCTGGTGCGGGCCCATATGAGGATTGAAGCTTCCGACGGCCCCCGTGAGGAACGTTTCGAGTTGGAAGAACTCGCATTTCACCAGCGTGTTCGCGAAGGGTATCTGCAACTTGCGACGGAACAGGCGCGCCGCTTTGTTGTCATCGAAGGTGATGACACGATTCAAGACATTTCCACGATGATTGCCGTACAGGTGTTGGCGCGAATTCCGGAGGAACTGCGTGTCATTTGCTGATATTCTGGGGCATGAACAGATCGTGGAGGTTTTGAAGCGCTCAATTCGTTCCGGCAAGATCGCCCATTCATATATTTTTGAGGGCATCTCCGGTTGCGGCAGAAGAAAAACTGCACTGACCCTGGTCCAGGCACTTTTCTGTAACATTTTACCCGACGATGCATGCGGGAAATGCCCGTCATGCCGTAAGGTGGCACGCGGTAACCATGGCGATACCCATTTTATAGAACCTTTGCCCGACAAACGTGACATCAGCATCGAACAGCTGCGCTCCTTGCAGCGCGAGCTTTCCCTGCGTCCTTACGAGGCTCCAAGAAAAGTCTGCATCATCGAACCGGCCGAGCGGATGAACACTCAATCAGCCAATTCGTTGTTAAAAACCCTGGAAGAACCGCCCGGCAATGCCTTAATCATCCTGCTGACCGAAAATGCGGGCATGTTGCTGACAACCATCCGATCGCGCTGCCAGTTGATCCGCTTTTCGCATTTGTCTCCGGAACATGTCCTGACGCTGCTCAAGCGATCCGGAGTTGCCGCTGAGACAGCCGGTCTTCTGGCTCCCATGTCTGACGGAAGTATGCAGCGGGCTCTGGGACTTGATAACGAATTACTTGCTGCTCGCCGTGAAGCGGTGCTTACGGCACTTGCCCAACTGGATATCGGCCGTATTTTGACCATATTTGACTCATCGGAAAAGTTGTCCGGCAATCGGGACGAAACCATAGAAATGCTTGATATGATGATTTCTTTCTTTCGCGATGCCGTGCATCTTGCGGCAGGCAGCAGTGACATTTTAAACCGAAACGTGAGTTCAGCGATTGAATCAATCTCTTCACACCGCTCACTTCAGCGCAACCTGGAACTGCTTAATTCCATGTATGAAACACGGCGTGCCATCCAGCTGAACGCCAATGCAAAACTGGCTCTCGATTATTTATTCATGAATATAGCTGCCGTGGAAACCTGAGAAACCGGGCAGATTTCAGGAGGTTTTTTTGTCACGTATCGTAAGCATTCAGTTTGTAAGAGCCGGAAAAATGTACGATTTTGATGCCGGTACCCTTGAGCTTGCCCAGGGAGACCATGTGATTGTTGAAACAGAGCGCGGCCTTGGAATCGGGCAGGTCGTTCGCAAACCTGTTGAACAGGAGGTCGGAGCTTCCGGCAGCCTGATGGCCATAAAGCGAAAGGCCACCGATGATGACATGGCAACATTGGAGTTGATTTCACAAAAAGAGAAAGAGGCTTTCAGCTTCTGCGTCAAACGGATTGTCGAGCGAAATATGCCGATGAAGCTGGTTCGGACCGAATATCAGTTCGATAGCAGCAAAGCGATTTTTTACTTTACTGCCGATGGGCGGGTTGACTTTCGCGACCTGGTAAAAGACTTGGCGCACACCTTTCATACCCGCATCGAAATGCGTCAGATCGGGGTGCGTGATGAATCCAAGATGATCGGCGGAATCGGAATCTGTGGTCGCGAACTTTGCTGCTGCTCGTTTCTGCGCGACTTTCAGCCGGTGTCGGTCAAGATGGCCAAAGAGCAGAACCTGGCACTCAATCCCACCAAAATCTCCGGCCAGTGCGGCCGATTGCTCTGCTGTCTCGATTACGAATATGAGACCTACTGCTGCCTGCGCAAAAACTTCCCAAAATCCGGCAAACGGGTTCGCACGGTAAACGCGGTCGGGGTTACCGACAAGGTCAATATCCTGACGGGCACTATCACACTCAAACTCGACGACAATAAAATCATTGTCATCAGACGTGAAGATATTATTGGCGATGGAGCGGCAATCCCTGAAGTAGCGCAACGGGCAGAAACTTCGTCTCCTGTCCGAGGCGCTCAGAGGGAGCGGGACCAGAGGACGGAACAGCCCCGTAGTCCGGAAAAAAGGACCGGGCAAGCGGGAATACCACCTGCGACTTCCGAAATCACTTCGTCTGCCGTCTCGGCGGTGACCGAAAAAACTGAAGCTCCTGCACAACAGGATACGCTTAAAACTGACAAAGAGCGGAAGAAACATCGCTCGCGCAAGCATGGACACCGCAAGCCACAGGGCAATATCCACGGCGGCGGCACACCGTCACCCTCTTCAGGAGAATGATATGAAATCAACATACTATGTCACTACACCCATCTATTATGTTAACGACGTGCCGCACATCGGCCACGCCTATACCACGGTTGCCGCAGATGTGCTTGCCCGCTATAAACGGTTGATGGGCTTCGATGTCTTTTTTGTGACCGGTAGCGACGAACATGGGCAAAAGGTCGAAAAGGCCGCCATCACGTTTGGAGAGACTCCGCTTGAGCTTGCCGATCGGGTTGTAAAGCGCTTTCAGGCACTCTGGAAGCGGTTGGGCATATCCAATGACGACTTCATCCGCACCACTCAGGAACGCCACAAAAAAGGCGTGAGCCGGATATTCAAAGATATCCTCGATAAAGGCGATATTTACCTGGGTGAGTATGAAGACTGGTACTGCACTCCTTGCGAGACATTCTGGACCGAAACCCAGTTGGTGGACGGACGGTGCCCGGACTGTAACAGGCCGGTTGAGAAACTTAAAGAAGAGTCATATTTCTTCCGCATGAGCAAATATCAGGAGCAGTTGCTGGCTCATATTGACGCCAATCCGGAATTTATCCAACCCAAGAGCAAGCGCAACGAGATCATCTCCTTTGTAAAAGAGGGTTTGCGCGATCTCTCAGTATCCCGCACCACCTTCACCTGGGGTATACCGGTGCCGGGCAACGACCGTCACATCATCTATGTCTGGTTCGATGCCCTGACCAACTACATCACCGCCCTCGGCTACCCTGACGAATCGGGCAATTACGGTCGTTATTGGCCGGTTGACGTCCACCTGATCGGCAAAGACATCCTCCGCTTTCACGCCGTCTACTGGCCGACCTTCCTGATGGCGGCCGGCCTGCCGTTGCCGGAAAAGGTGTTTGCCCATGGCTGGTGGACAGTCGAGGGACAGAAAATGAGCAAGAGCCTGCAGAATGTAGTCGAACCTAACATGTTGATCGATAAATACGGCGTGGATGTCGTGCGTTACTTTCTGCTGCGCGAGGTGCCATTCGGCCTGGACGGAGATTTTTCGCACAGCGCGCTGATTAATCGCCTTAATTCCGACCTGGCAAATGACATCGGCAATCTTCTTTCGCGCTCCACCGCCATGGCGGTCAAATACTTTGACGGCATCCTGACGACAGCACCAGAGATGGCTGAAATTGATCTGGCCCTGAAAAGCAAGACCGAAAAGATGGTTTCCGCTGTTGACCGGTTTATTGACGAGATGGCCTTCAGCAAGGCGCTTCAGGCTGTTTGGGAGGTCATCTCGGCCGGTAACAAATATATTGACGACACGGCGCCCTGGACACTGGCAAAAGACCCGGACCAACGTAAACGGCTGGCCACAGTCATGTACTGCCTGCTTGAATCCCAGCGCATTGTCCATTGCATCCTGTCGGCCTTCCTGCCTGCCACTTCAGCAAAAGCGCTGGCTTCCTTGGGATGGAATGAGGAGATTTCTGAAGAGAGGCTTGCGTGGGGCGGTTTGCAGGCCGGAACGGCTATAACCAAAGCCGATGCGCTTTTTCCAAGGATGGAGGAGTAGTAAAAAACGGAGAATTTTTCCAGATCTGCTCCAGTGCGCTACCAGGCTGCGCTACGCAACGAAAAACTTCATTTTCATTACATCATAATTGTCTTCGTAAATCTTCAAGTTCTCGCCGAACTTCCTGCAGCAATTGCGACAGCCCCTCAGCGCCAGACCGCTGTGACAAATATTCCGGGTTAATAAGTTTGCCCTTAGGCGAAATCCTCTTTTTGACTCCCTCAATGGTGAACTTTTCATCGTATAATAAACGCTTTACCTGCAATATTAATTCTACTTCATTTTTAGAGTAGAGCCTCTGCCCAGTGGTACTCTTTTCAGGCTTGAGGAAACTAAACTCTGATTCCCAAAAACGCAACACCGAGGTTCTGACTTGCAGAGCCTCGGCAACCTCGCCGATCTTGTAGTACAATTTGTCTGATAAGATCGGGTCCATAATAATTGTAGACTATGTAAATGCCTATTCTATTTCGGAGTTGATTGCACTTTTGAGCACCTGGCTCGGCTTGAAGGTCAAAATTCGGCGGGCATTTATGGTTATGGTATCACCAGTTTGGGGATTACGCCCCCTGCGGTCTGCTTTTTGTTTAACAACAAAATTCCCGAATCCAGCAATTTTAATTTTTTCACCGGACTCCAACGTGTCTTTAAGAATACTAAAGACGGACTCAACGATTTCAGCTGACTCCTTCTTTGAAAAACCAATTCTCTGATGAATTCTTTCAACAATATCTGCTTTGGTCATAACTACCTCAGAAAGTATGAGTTAATATCCTAAAACAAAAGGGGAAAAAGCTATAGCATAGCTAAAATCATTTCGCAACAGGTTTTTATAAAGATATTTCAGCAGAGATTATTCTACTGAAGCTTAGGCTATCTCAGTGTAACATGAAGCTTGCCTACCAGTCCGTCTGTAATTCTCTTATGCAGAGAACTGATCTCGTCATCTGTAAGTGTGCGCTCATACGAGCGGTAACGGATACGGATCGCTATGCTTTTATATCCTTCCGGAATTCCCATGCCGCGATAAACGTCGAATATGAGAACATCTTCAATCTCTCTCGCTTTTACGCTGGTTACGCACTCAACAATTTTTTCGGCAGACAGCCCATCTGGAACAAGCATGGCAACATCACGTGTGCTGTCAGGAAAGCGTGATGGAGCGGCGATCGTCAATTTTGTACCGGACATCAGCACCAATTTATCAAAGTCAAGTTCGAAACAGAATACCGGTTTATCAAGACCATAGTTATCCAGAACGGTTGGGTGTATCTCACCAACAGATCCCATGCGTTCGCGACCCGCAAGAATATTGCAAGATTTACCCGGATGAAAATAAGGTTCCGGAGCATCAGGAACCCATGAAACATCCCGTATGTTCAGTGACTCCAAAAGGCTTTCCATGATCCCCTTGGCATCATAAAAATCAACCAGATCGTTTATACGGCTCCAGCCACCCTCATACCGAAATCCGCATAAAGCCCCAACGATGAAAATTGGTTCACGAGGCATAAGGGCGCCTTGAACCGGCAAATAGACCCGACGCATTTCAAATAATTTCAGATCAAGGGAACGGAAACTGATGTTGCGGGCAGTGGCTTCAAGCAGACCAGGCAATAGAGTGGTGCGCATGACGGATTGTTCATCAACCAGAGGATTAGCCAGTTTGATGGATGCCCGTCGTGGGTCATCCTGACCCAGTAAAAGCTTGCTGACTGAATCCGGTGCGGTAAAACTAAAGTTAATGATCTCATTCATGCCATGGTTGACAAGAATATCCCTGACCCTCTTTTCGAGTTGCTGATGACGTGTGGGTCGATCAGACACTACCCGCGCAATCGGCATTGTCGCTGGTATCCGGTCGAAGCCGTTCAGCCGTGCCACTTCTTCAATCAGGTCTACTTCGCGCTCAATGTCGATCCGATAACTAGGCGGAATAACAGTAACACACTCGTCGGGTCCATCAGATACCAGACAGTCAAGCCGTTTCAGTATATCAATGATTTCATCCCGCTGCAGCTTAATACCTATCAGGCTGTTGGCTCGTTCAGGACGAAAGAGGATAGCAGATGGTTCACTTTTTCCAGGATACACATCCAGGACACCCTGCGCCATGCTGCCGCCAGCCAGTTGGACAATCAGAGTTGCCGCCCGGTCCAGTGCCCGCGTGACGCCATTGATATCTATTCCGCGTTCAAAACGGTGGGAAGATTCGGTATGAAGCCCAAGACGCTTGCTGGTCTTACGCACAGCAGATGGTCTGAAGAAGGCACTCTCCAGCAGAATAGCGGCTGTTGAATCCTCAATCTCGGAGTTTTGCCCCCCCATGACACCGGCCAGCGCCACTGGGCGCTCAGCGTCACAAATTACCAGATCGGCAGCCATAAGAGTGCGCTGTTGACCATCAAGAGTAGTAAACAGCTCCCCCTCCCCTGCCCTGCGCACCACAATCCGCTTTCCGGCAAGGCGGTCACAGTCAAAGGCGTGCAGAGGTTGTCCGAGTTCCATCATCACGAGATTCGTCACGTCTACAACATTGTTGATCGAGCGGATACCGATTGAATTAAGACGTTTTACAAGCCATTCCGGAGAAGAGGTAATTGTGCAGCCGGAGATGTAACGTGCGGCATAGCGGGGACAAAGCTCGGCATCGTCAACTTGAACACTGATAATCGACTCGGCAACGGCACTCCCCTCAACAATATCTGCCACCGGATACTTAATCTGAGTGCCCAGCTTGGCTGCAATCTCGCGAGCAATCCCGACCACACTCAAACAATCTGCGCGATTGGGGGTCAAGCCGATTTCGAACATGGTATCCTTCAGACCAAGGGCTGAAAAAACCGGAGTACCGAGTGGTGCAATATCATCAGGCAAAACCATGATGCCGGTACTCTCGTCGGCCAAGCCCAACTCCTTTTCCGAGCAGAGCATCCCACAGGACTCTTGACCTCGGATTCTGGAACGCTTTATTTTGAAGTCACCGGGCAGTATCGCACCTATCTGAGCCAAGGCAACGGTATCGCCTTGTGTGACGTTCTGGGCGCCGCAAACGACATCCAGAACTTCGGTACCGTTGTTCACCCGGCAGAGTGAAAGCTTGTCCGCATTGGGATGCTGACACTTCTCCTCGACCAGTGCCACTACGACATCATCCATCCCCTCGCCCAGTTTTTCCATCCCCTCAACTTCAAGGCCAAGCATGGTCAAAAGTTCGGCAAGCTGATCGGGTGAGTGATCAAAATCAACAAATTCTTTCAGCCAGTTATACGTAATTTTCATATCAGAACACCAATTTAAAGTGATAAAATCAGAACTGCCTGAGAAATCTTACGTCATTTTCGAAGAGTAGTCGCATATCTCTAATGCCATACTTTAACATGGCAATACGTTCTATCCCCATGCCGAAGGCAAAGCCGGAGATATCCTCAGCATCATAATGTACATGGCGATAAACTTCCGGATCCACCATGCCTGCTCCCAGAATCTCAAGCCAACCGCTATTCTTACAGACCTGACATCCTTTCCCGCAGCAGATTACACAGGCGATGTCTACTTCAGCCGAAGGTTCGGTGAAAGGAAAGAAACTGGGACGCAGACGGACACCAGTCTTTTGACCGAACAACTGATTGGTAAAAACCGTTAGAATCCCTTTCAGATCGCCGAAAGTGATCCCTTTGTCGACCATCAATCCTTCAACCTGGTGAAACATGGGGGAATGAGTTGCATCCGAATCACATCGATAGACCGTACCCGGCGCAATAATACGAACCGGCGGCTTCTGCTTCAACATGGTTCTGATCTGTACCGGAGATGTGTGAGTTCGGAGTAGAAGATCATTCTCGACAAAAAACGTATCCTGCATGTCACGAGCCGGATGCTCGGGAGGAAAATTGAGCGCCTCAAAATTGTACCAGTCATGCTCTATTTCGGGTCCTTCGGCAACAGAAAAACCCAGACCGGCAAAAATATCGCAGACCTCTTCAAAAATCTGACTTACAGGATGTTTTGATCCGATCGGGAAGTTACGACCCGGGAGTGTGACGTCAATCCTCTCTGATTGGAGTCGCATGTTTTTTATGCGCTCCAGCTCAACCGTCAAAGCAGCATCAAGCGTTGTCTCAATCTCATCCCGTACGCTGTTGACAAGCAGACCGAGTGATGGACGTTCCTCAGGTGAAAGAGCGCCCAGCCCCTTCATTTGAGCAGTTAATTCGCCTTTACGACCAAGAAGTCTGATACGGATCCCCTGAAGTTGCTCTTCGCCGGAGGCTGAAGCTATATCTTTCAGAGCAGCCATTCTCAATTGTTCAAGTTGTTCCCGCATAGCGATTACCTTTGCGACATAATTGATTAATAAGTGGACAGCACTACAAAAAAGGGAACAGGAGGCAAGTCCTATTCCCTTTGACAGTACAACTTCGAATGCTTCTAGATACCGGCCTTGGCAAGAGTTGCAATGTGAGTGAATCCTGCCGGATCAGACACGGCGATGTCGGCCAGTACCTTGCGGTCGATCTGGATATCAGCTTTCTTAAGTCCGAAGATAAACTTGCTGTAAGACAGGCCATTAAGTCGCGAAGCCGCATTGATTCTGGCAATCCACAAGCTCCGGAAATCACGTTTTTTGACGCGTCGATCGCGGAAGGCATAATTTAAAGCCCTGTCAACCGCCTCGGTCGCACTGCGGAATAATTTACTCCTCGCGCCACGGTAGCCTTTAGCCAGCTTCAGTACCTTGTTGCGTCTGCGTCTCGCTTTAAATCCTCTTTTTACGCGTGCCATTCATGCACTCCTTCATCGGTTATTTTCCAGATCCATAAGGGGAGACAATTTCCTCATGGTTCTTGGTTTTAAGAGCTCGTTTTAGAATTGTAGGAATATTATTTATAAGGTATCAATCGGGAGATATTCTTCTGGTCAACAGCAGCCACCATGGAACCACCTCGCAAATTGCGCTTGCGTTTACGAGTCTTGGGCGTCAGGATGTGGCTGGTAAAAGCACTGCCACGCTTGATCCGCCCAGTCGCGGATTTGTTGAAGCGTTTGGCAGCTCCACGGTTGGTTTTGATTTTTGGCATTACGAATCTCCTTGTATATTTAATAATTAACCCTTTATTTTTTAGCCTTTGGGGCAACTATCATAAAAA
Source organism: Desulfuromonadales bacterium (assembly GCA_037129255.1). GTDB lineage: Bacteria > Desulfobacterota > Desulfuromonadia > Geobacterales > Pseudopelobacteraceae > JACRCG01. The sequence continues at coordinate 41,721 of JBAXVG010000031.1, forward strand.
GGTTACGCCCTTCGACACGTGGTTGGTTCTCTATAACAGCAACATCTTGAATCTCGGATGCAAAGCGCTCTATTAAGGCGCGGCCTATGTCCATATGTGTAATTTCGCGGCCACGAAAGACCAACGTCACCTTTGCCTTGTTACCTTCTTCAAGAAAACGTCTGACATGCTTGATCTTGAACTGAAGGTCATGCTCGTCCGTCTTGGGACGAAGCTTGACTTCTTTAAGCTGAACGTGGACCTGTTTCTTTTTTGCCTCCTGTTGTTTCTTACTCTGCTGGTACTTGAATTTTCCAAAGTCCATAATCCGGCAGACGGGAGGAACAGCGGTAGGTGAAACTTCAACAAGATCAAGCTGTTGTTGCTCGGCCATTTCAAGCGCCTGAGAAACGGGAATAACACCCAACGGTTCGCCATTCGCGCCAATAACGCGCACTTCAAAGACCCGAATAGCCTGGTTGATGTTGATTGTCGGTTTTGCTATGACGACACCTCCTGATATGCCTCTTTAAAAAACAATTTTCTTCTATTATTGAATCGTATAGATTTATTTGTACTGTTTACTTTCCCGAAATACAAATTCCGCAAAATCTTCCGGTTTCATCGAATGCAGATTTTTTCCATCGCGGTAACGCGGTGCAATAGTGCCCTGCTCAACCTCTTTATCGCCAATAACCAGCATATAGGGTACTTTTTGCAATTGGGCCTCACGTATCTTGAAACCCAGCTTTTCGTTTCTGAAGTCACTCTGCACCCTCACACCTGCCTCAAGCAGATACTTGTGCACATTTTTGGCATACGGTATCTGGCTGTCGGTGACGGTTACAACGACAGCCTGCACCGGAGACAGCCAAAGTGGAAAATTACCCGCGAAATGCTCAATCAGCACACCAATGAAGCGCTCGATAGAACCAAGAATGACCCGGTGCACCATGACAGGCCGTTTGCGCTCACCATCAGAGGCCACATACGTCAGTTCGAATCGTTCGGGCAGGGTAAAATCGCACTGGATAGTAGCACACTGCCACCGTCTGTCAAGACAATCACGCAACTTGATGTCAATCTTCGGCCCATAAAAAGCGCCGTCTCCCTCATTAATCTCATAGGGGCGCCCGGAATCCTTAAGTGCGGAAAGCAGCGCAGAGGTGGCCTGCTCCCAGTCGGCATCAGAACCGATAGACTTCTGCGGCCTGGTAGAAAGCTCCATCTCATATTCGAAACCAAAGATGGCCATAACATCGTTGACAAAAGAGATGACCCCTTTGATCTCGGCATCAAGCTGTTCCGGCATGCAAAGGATGTGGGCATCGTCCTGAGTAAAACAGCGAACTCTCATGAGTCCATGCAGAACGCCGGCCCTTTCGTGGCGATGCACAGTACCCAACTCAAAAAAGCGCAACGGCAGATCACGATAACTCCGCAACTGCGATTTGTAGATCATCATGTGAGCTAGGCAGTTCATAGGCTTGATGCCATAGCCCTGCTCATCAACCTCGGTAAAATACATGTTTTCGCGATAGTTTTCGTAGTGACCAGAACGCTGCCACAGTTCGCTCTTCAGAATTTGGGGTCCAACGACAATATCGTAACCGCGCTTTAGATGTTCCTTGCGCTCGAAATCTTCCAGAATGGTGCGAAGCATGGCACCTTTGGGATGCCAGATAGGAAAACCGGCACCCACTTCATCCGAAAACGAAAACAGATCCAACTCTCTGCCTAACTTACGATGATCACGACGCTTGGCCTCTTCAAGTCGATGCAGATATGCATCAAGCTCTTTCTTGTCGGCAAAGGCGGTGCCGTAAATGCGCTGCAGCATGCGGTTTTTCTCATCACCACGCCAGTAGGCGCCGGCAATGGATAGCAGTTTGAAGGCCTTGATGCGTGAAGTTGACGGCAGGTGCGGACCACGGCAGAGATCAGCAAAATCCCCCTGGCTGTAAATTGAGACGCTCTCGACACCAAGGTCATTAATCAGCTCAGTCTTGTACGGTTCTCCCATGGTTTCAAACATGCTGATGGCCTCAGCGCTGGATAACTCACGGCGCTCGATCTTTTGATCAGCAGCAGCCAGCTCGGCCATTTTGCCTTCAATCCGTTCAAGGTCTTCGGGGGTAAATGGTTTTTCAATATCGAAGTCATAATAGAAACCGGTCTCGATGGCAGGACCTATGGTAACCTTGGCCTGTGGGAACAGTTCCTTTACTGCCTGCGCCATCAAATGTGAAGTCGAGTGGCGAATGATTTCAAGCGCTTCAGGACTCTTCTCGGTAATGATTTCGACCCTTGCTCCGTCAGTCAGACCAGCCGACACATCAACCAAATGACCGTTGATTTTCCCAGCCAGAGCCGCCTTTGCAAGACCGGCCCCAATGGAAGCGGCCAAATCATATACCGTAGCATCCACCCGGATCTCGCGGCGGGAATTATCAGGGAGAATTATAGTTATGTCAGACATTCAATCTTCCTTTTTAGATAAACAGAAAAGGCATCAAAACATTGATGCCTGCTTCCCGCCCGACTAAGCACAGCTTAGAATGGTAGGCGCGGGCGGTCTCGAACCGCCGACCTCTACCGTGTCAAGGTAGCGCTCTCCCCCTGAGCTACGCGCCTGCATCAATAAAGCTGTGGAGTAATAGCAACTTGATTGATGGATGTCAAGAGGATTTTACTTCCCTCGGGGACACGTCAAGGTTCTTATCAGGTAAACGTGTTGCATAGCGCCGTTAAAAATGGTTTTGACGTTACTCCGGCAACCGAATCACACGGTCTTGACGCTTTGCCCCGCCCGTAGTAGTCTCACACAAAATGATATGTATCTTATTTGCATAATGGAGATCACCCATGCCACAGACCGATCCGACCTGGAATACTGCCCTGCTTTACCCTGCTCCCGATTCACCGGAGCTGGAAGCCGAACTTACCACGTTTGAAAAACTGGTTGCAACCTTTCGCGGTCGTTATTTTGAAAAGGTGGCAAGCCTGGATGATATGGCTCTTCTGGCCGCATTACGTGAATACGAAGCGTTGCAGAACCGCATGTCAAAACCGTTTTGTTATGCCCACCTGCTGTTTGCTTCCGATTCCGGCAACGAAACCAACCGGGCCCTGAGCCAGCGCTGCTCCGAGTTGGGCAGCCGCCTTTCGCAGCATCTGCTGTTCTTCGATCTGGAATTGATAGAGTTGGACAGCAATCGTTTCAAATCTTTTTACGAATTTCCGGAGGCCGCCTGCTACCTGCATTTCCTGGAGGGAATCCGTAAATTTCGCCCTCATACACTCAAAGAAAATGAGGAGCGTCTGCTGACCCGCAAGGATCTGACCGGCGTCCGGGCCTTTACAAAACTGTTCGACGAACTTTCGGCATCCTTCAGATACACCATGGAGGTCGATGGTGCGGAGAAAGAGTTCACCGGTGAAGAACTCCTGTCGCTTCTTCACCATACATCCGCCGATGTCCGTTTTCGAGCCATGACGACATTCCTGGAGAAGCATGGCGAGAATGGCTTGGTCTACAATGCGGTTTTCAACAATATGGCTCTCGATCACAGCCAGGATATGGAGCTGCGCGGTTATGCATCCCCCATTCAACCAACCAACATCGGCAACGAAATACCGGACGAAGCGGTCGAGCACCTGATGAATATCACCGAGGCCAATTACGGCCTGGCCCGTGAGTATTTCCGTCTGAAAGCCGGGATGCTCGGCATGGAGAAGCTGCGAAATTGCGACATTTATGCTCCGGTGGCCGAAACGGAAAAAACATACGATTTTGCCATTGCCTGCGCGCATGTAGTCGATTCCTACGGCGACTACGATCCGGAGTTTGGCCGCATTGTAAATGCGTTTTTCACAGACCGCAGAGTGGATGTATTTCCTCGTATCGGTAAATCCGGTGGCGCCTTTGCCATGGGCATATCTCCCGAAACGCCCCCTTTTCTGCTCCTCAACTACACCGGCACGCTGCGCGATCTTGCCACAATCGCCCACGAAGCCGGGCATGGCCTGCATTTTGTTCTCTCTCAAAAACAGAGCATGCTGAACTATCACGCCCCTCTGCCGCTGGCCGAGACTGCATCGGTCTTCGGAGAAATGCTGTTGACCCGCCGCATGCTGGATAACGAACATGATCCGGTTGTCCGCACATCCCTTCTATGCGCCAAGATCGAGGACATTATCGCAACGACGTTCCGCCAGACCGTGCTGACCCGCTTCGAGTTGCGCCTGCATAACGAGCGTACGGGGGGACTGCTTTCAAATGACCGGATTGCTGATATCTGGCTGGAGGAGAACGGCAAACTCTACGGGGATTCGGTCGAGATGATCCCGGCTTATCGCTGGGGGTGGAGCTACATCAGCCATTTTATCCACAGTCGTTTCTACTGTTATTCCTACACCTTTGCCGAACTGATGGTGCTGGCCCTGTTTCAGAAATACCGTCAGGATGGGGAAGAATTCAAACCTGGCTACCGCGAGTTACTGGAATCAGGCGGTTCACTTTCTCCTGCGGATACGGCTCGTCTGGCAGGAATTGATATCAACGCAGGAGATTTCTGGCAGAAGGGGTATGATTTTCTGGGAGGATTGATTGACGAGCTTAAGGAACTTGTGCATGGTGTACCCATGAAATCATGAGTATTTTTTCGTCAATACACTACTACCGCCGCGTAACCGACCACCTGACGATTGTCACCCGTCACGTCCCCGCTGTTGCCGTAAGCGATCAGTTCCGCCTTGAATGCCCCCGACTGAAGGGCCGCCTCCAGCATCACCACTGACGGCATCACCCCGCACATGGTGATCCTCCGGCTGCGACAGGTATCCAGAAGTCCCCTGGCATCCAGAGCCAACACGTGCTCAAGCGCGGCTTCATCTTTCAAGCGGGCTGCATCGGCCGATTCGTAATGCGTCATGTCCGAACTGGCCACGATCAGCACATCTTCACCATATTCACGGATTGCTGCGGCGACTCCGGATGCTATCCGCTGCAGAGCGGAAAAATCGCCCTGCCCCAGACAGAGTGCCGAAATGGAAACATCCGGTCGCAGATACTGCAGGAAAGGGGCTTGGACTTCCAGGGAGTGTTCATGCCGATGGGCGCAGGCGTCTGACTCGACAAACGGAACATGCCGGAGCAGAAGATCGTTTAAGTGCGGATTGATGGCGAGCGGCCCGAGCGGAGTCAGCCATTCGCCATCCGGATAGAGCGCGGCAGCCGCACCGTCCCCATGATGATTGGGTCCGATTATCAGAACTGTCGCCGGTATGACGATATGCGAGTAAACCTTGCCGGCTATTGCCCCGGAATAGACATAACCGGCGTGGGGCGCGATGATACCCTTGACCTTTATCGGGGATGCATTCTCCGGTATCAGATGAGACAGCTCGGCCCGGAGTTGACGCTCACCGCCCGGATAGAACTGGCCTGCTACGGCTGGTTGTCTTTGCATGGCTTGTGCCTCCTCTACCCTTCTGTTACTAAATACAATCTGACGTTAATACCCTTTACGAATAACACATCTACGGCTGGTGTGTCACGATTGTGTTCCGGTTTCGATAAAAAAACCTGAAAGAGTGTTGACGGTTGTTCATTTTGGGTGGTATTGTCGCCCCACTGAAAAAGCAATTCCTGTCCCTCTATCCCTCATACGTGCTGAAAGGGGTTCACCATGAAAAACGTCTTTTTAACTTTTCTAGTAATAGCCATTGCCCTGCTTGCCTTGTCACCGGAAGTCATGGCTTCATTCAGTGCAACAACTGATGGAGAGGTATACGCCGTCATTGTGCAACCAAATGGAAAGATTCTTATCGGGGGATGGTTCACCGCAGTCAATGGTCAAGCACGGACCGGTCTTGCCCGCCTCAATCAGGACGGTTCTCTCGACACAAGTTTCAAGATCAGAAATGCCGGTATAGTCCATGGGTTAACACTGCAAGCTGATGGCAGAATTCTTGTGGGGGGCGAATTCCTTCAGATTGATGGAACAACTGTCGGAGGTGGGATAGTTCGCCTCCTGTCGGATGGTTCGCTGGACACTTCCTTTAATGCCGGCACGGCCGGTTTCGTGCAACGGATTGTTGTGCAGCCGGATGGAAAAATACTGATTGGAGGACAGTTTTCGGGAATCAACAACAGTACCCTGGCAGGCTTTGCGCGGCTCAATAGCGACGGCACTCTTGACACCGCTTTTCAGTCGGTATTCAGCCCCGATGACGGAGCCTCTATTTATGCCATTGCTGTCAGGAGCAATGGCAGGATTCTTATCGGCGGCGATTTTTCCAAGGTGCAGGGCACGGCAAGAAAATATATCGCACAACTGAATTCCAACGGCACGCTGGATCTTTCATTCACTGACAATATGCAGTTGGAAGCACGCTACATTGTCCAGGAGATTATAATTCAACCGGATGAGAAAGTGCTTGCCACCGGTGACTATTACCAGCAGCTCAACAGTGCAACCAGTGTTAACGGCCTTGCCCGTTTCAATACAGATGGAACTCTTGATCAGAGTTTTACCGTGCGAATATCTGTAAGTGGCGGAAAGACGCACTCCATGGCATTGCAACCGGATGGCAGAATTCTGCTTGGAACCCTGGTTGCCGGAGGAAATTTGTTCCGTTTAGATAGCGATGGAACAACGGATACAACGTTTGCTGACCCCTCTCCGGACGGCACTCCGAATGCCATTGCACTGCAAAAGGACGGCAAAATCCTGCTCGGTTCAAGTTCGGAAAATTTTAGCAAGATAGCAAGATTTCTCAGCAATGGCGCACTGGATAGCACTCAGATGTATAAAATGACCACAGCGGTATCCGGCAGCGGCACAGGCACGGTGCAAAGCGACTCCTATAACCCCGGGATTGCGTGTTCAAGCGGCATAAGTAATGATTGCGATGCTTTTTACGATACCGGCCGAGTTGTTAACCTGACCGCCACTCCCGCCAGCGGCAGCATCTTTGCCGGATGGAGCGGCGCCTGCACCGGAACCGGGACATGCGTGGTAACCATGAGCTCGGCCAAGAGTGTTGGGGCGTTGTTTGTCTCCGCCTCCATCACGTGGCGTCACCAGGTGGACGGGAAGGTTTATGGCATGACCACCAGCGGAAGCGCTGTCACCGGTGGCTCTCAATTCTGGCAGGAACCCAATCCGACCTGGTCAATCGTCGGTCAGGGTGACTTTGACGGCGACGGCATCAGAGACTTTGTCTGGTGGAACAGCAGCACCGGCCAAGTCTACATTATGCTGATGTCCAGCCCCACGGCAGTAAAATCAGGCGCAGTCATCTACTCAGAGCCTGACACCAACTGGCGTATCGTCACCACTGGTGACATCAACGGTGACGGCAGGAGTGATCTGATCTGGTGGAACAAAACAACCGGCCTGGTCTATGCCATGCTGATACAGGGAACAACAATAACCGGCGGTTCTGTGATCCATGCGGAACCGGACACGTCCTGGAAGATCGTCGCTGCCGCCGATTTTGACGGCAATGGCACGTCCGACCTGTTATGGTGGAACCAGCAAAGCGGTAAAGTCTACCTGATGCGGATGAACGGCCTGTCGGTGGCGGGTGGCTCCATTATCTGGACCGAAGCCAACACTGACTGGCGGATAGCCGGAGCGGGTGATCTTGATGGAGACGGGAAAGCTGACATAATCTGGCATAACAGGACGACAGGCGGGGTCTACGGGATGCAGACCAACGGCTCATCGGTAAATAACGGCGCCATGATGTACACCGAACCGAACACGCAATGGAAGATAGTCAGCGTCGGCACATATAACAGCGATAACAAGGCCGACCTGTTATGGTGGAACCAGCAGACCGGCCAGGTCTACCTGATGCTGATGAATGGCCTGACGGCGGCGGGAGGTTCCTTACTTTATACGGAGTCTGATACTACCTGGCGCATTCAAGGTGATACGGAATGGCGGGATGCCGCGTATGGCTCAGGTATGACAACCACTACGAGGTAATTATACGGTACCGGCTGCATCCACTTTCCTTGCAAAATCCTCAAAACCCTCGATTGGCAGCGGTCGGCTGAAGAAATAGCCTTGATAGGCGTGACAGCCTGAATGGGCCAGAAAGTCACGTTGCTCTGCGGTTTCCACCCCCTCGGCAATGACACTTAAACCCAGGCCCTGAGCCAGCGCAATGACGGTTCTGGCGATGGCGGCATCGTTGGGGTCGATGAGCACGTCACGCACGAATGACTGATCGATTTTCAACTGATCCAGCGGCAGTCGTTTCAGGTACGACAGCGAGGAATAGCCGGTTCCGAAATCATCCAGCGAGAAACCGACACCCCTGGCCTTGAGAGCAAACATCTTTTTGATAATCTCCTCTACATTGGATACCAGCATGCTCTCGGTAAGTTCCAGTTTAAGTCGCTGCGGGTTCGCGCCGGTGATATGGAGTATCTCCAATACCTGTTCCACGAAATCAGCCTGCCGGAACTGGCGTGCGCTGACATTCACAGCAAGTGTGAGGTGCGCCATATCCGGAATGGTGGCCCACATGGCCAGTTGAGTGCAGGCGGTTTCCAGTACCCATTGGCCTAAAAACAGGATCAGTCCGGTTTCTTCAGCCAGAGGGATAAATTCGGCCGGTGATACCATGCCGCGTTGGGGATGCTGCCAGCGCACCAGAACTTCAGACCCCGTCAGTTTTCCACTTGCCATCTGCGCCTGGTAGTGGAGCAGGAACTGCCGTTTTTGAACTGCATTGCGCAAATCCTTTTCCAGAGCGGCGCGCTCCATTACGACAGTCTCCATGTCCGGATCAAAGAAACGCAATGTATTGCGCCCCGCTTCCTTCGATCTGTACATGGCGATGTCGGCCTGTTTCAACAGCACATCAACCTCTGTCTGATTGCCGTTGAACAAGGCAGCGCCTATACTCGGCGTGCTGTTGTAGGTAACATCCCTGAGTTGATAGGGCTGGTTGAGCATGGTGAGTATTTTCCCGCCAACGATTTCAGTCTGTCTGGCTGCTGCTTTACCGTCTGCGCTCAGGCTTGCCAGCATCACCACGAATTCATCGCCTCCCAGCCGGGCCGTGGTATCCTCCGCACGAATACACGTGATCAGACGTTGTGCAACCTCTTTCAGCAGCAGGTCACCCATATCATGGCCAAGTGTGTCGTTGAGTGTTTTAAAATCGTCGAGATCTATGAACAGCAACGCACCATAATTGCCGTTACGGGAACTGGAGGTCATGGTCTGTTTCAGGCGGTCCAGCAGGAGAGTCCTGTTGGGCAGGCCTGTCAGATGGTCAAAAAAAGCCAGCTTATTGATCTTTTCTTCCGCCAGCTTCCGTTCTGTAATGTCATAATGTACGCCGATGTAATTGGTAACGTTACCATCGTTATCCTTCACCGCAGAGATAGTGAGCCATTTGGGATATTCCCCTCCGTTTTTATGGCGATCCCATATTTCTCCCTGCCATCCGCCAGTCTGGTTGATGCTATCCCACATTTTTCGGAAAAAATCGGCATTGTGACGACCCGATTTGAGAATACGGGGGTTGTGGCCCACAACTTCTTCTTCCGTAAAACCGCAGATTTTGGTGAAGGCGCGGTTAACACGAAGTATCAGGCCATTGGAATCCGTGACGATCATGCCTTCCTGTGACTGAAACGCCGTAGCGGCAATCCGCAGTTCGGCTTCAGCTTTTTTACGGTCTGTATTGTCACGGATCGTGGCTTGGAGAATCAGCTGTCCCTCCTGATCTATCCGAGTCAGAAGCACGTCTGATTGAAACTCCTCGCCATTAACCCGGCGGTGCGTCCACTCAAAGAAGTGATAGCCCTTACGCAATGCAGTATCTATCATTTCTTTGGCTTTCAAGATGGACTCACTACCGTCCGGCTGCCTCTCCGGTGACAATTCCCAGGGCCGGTAGGAAATTAAGGCATTCTCGTCACTGGCGCAGAACATATGTACTGCGGCCAGATTTCCGGATGAAAAATTCCAGCCGGGCGGCTCCAGAATTGTAAGTGCATCTCTGGAATTATTAAAAAGATTCCGGTAACTTTCCTCGCTTTTCTGCAACAGCTTTTTCTGGTGCTTTACCTGTTCCAGACTTACTGCCAGCATTGATGTAAACCTGCGGCGGTTGAAGTAGGCAAGAGCAAACATTACCAACAGAGTCAATGATCCTGCGACTCCATACACCAATAGTTTTTTTTGATTTTTTTGCTCGGTATAGAGCAGGATAAGCTCTTCTTCGCTTCGCTCATATCTGGCGATCAGTCTGCTGTAGTCAATCCCGGCCAGATAGCGGTCAATGATTGCCGCCAGCTTCTGGTACTGTTCTGTCCTGTTCAGGTAATAGGCATATCTGCGTGGTGATTCCATGATGGTATGGAGCATGGTCAGATCGACGAATCCGAGATTGAAGCGATCTTCCTGAAAAACAGATTTATTCTGCAGAGCAATATCAACGTGACCGTTTCTTACTCCCTGATAGAGATCAGACTGGTTGTTGTAGGAGATAATGTGCGAAGCGGGGACAAAAGACTGTATGAACGGTATGATGGCGGAAGCTTTGGTAACGCCTATTTTGTAGCCGGCCAGATCGCGCGTGTTTTTGATTCTGATTCTTTGTGATTTTGTCGCAATGGCTGTGTAATAGGTATCATAAATGCTGGTAGTGAAGACGCCGACTCTGTCTCGCTCTTTCGTGAAACTTACCGGCATAAGCAGGTCAATCTGTTTATTATTAAAGAGTTCCACCTTATCAGCCCAGGATAATTTTGCGTCATGGAGCATCTGATACTTCAGCCCCAATCTGTCTGCGATATGACGGAACAGGTCAACACTGATGCCTCGAAAAGTGTCAGTTCTGGTATCATACGATGAAAGCGGTACGAAATTGTCGTCTATCATCACCCTGAGCGGCTCCAGGGACCGGATGAACTGCACCTCCTGCGGACTCAGGACGAAATGTATATCGGGCTCTATCAGATCAGTTCGTTCATCTGCGAAGCTTAAACAAGGCTGTAGCAACACAAAGACAATAATGGCCATGGCGAGAAGAAGAACATTACAGATGCGTTCATGTAAACCCTTATGCCTGAAATAAACCGTCACATTTATCCTTTGTTCGGTAATGGTTATATCCCTCACCCGCATGTTGTCACCTGCTAAAAAAGCAACTCACCATCCACCGGCCCGTTGCTATTCTCCTCAAGCGGCAACTCTTCCTGACGCTCATACTGGGGCGTCTCATCAAGTGCCTGAATTTCTTTAAGCGTTGGTAGACCTTTCAGGTCCTTAAGCCCGAATGTTTCAAGGAATTCTTTTGAAGTGCCATAAATAAGGGGGCGACCGGGAATATCTTTTTTTCCCAGGATTCTGACCAGTTTTTTCTCCAGCAACGATTTCAGAACGCCGCCGCAATCGACTCCGCGCAGATGCTCGACTTCGGCTCTGGTAACCGGTTGCCGGTAGGCAACTATTGCAAGGGTTTCCAGAGCCGATTGGGAAAATTTTGAAGCTTTCGTCTTGATGTGACGGGTGATGTACGACTGAAAAACGGGGCGGGTCCTGAATTGCCAGCCACCGGCCACCTCAACCAGATCAAACCCCCCCGACCTGTTTTGGTGGTATTCAGCCAGTTCTGACAGTGCACATCTGACAGAGCCCCGATCGAATTCGGGCAGAAGTTCACAGATCCTATCTGTTGATAAGGGCGATTCAGCGGTAAAGAAGAGGCTTTCTATGATAGCGGTGAGTTCTGATGGCATGACCGTTACGTTTCTGCAGGAGCTCCGGCCACAGCCGGAACGAACCAGATGGAACCATGCTCACTTCCCTGAAAGATGCGGACCAGTTTTAACCGGCAAAGTTCAAGCAATGCCAAAAAAGTGACAATGACCCTCTCCCGGGTAAATTCATCCCATACCAACTCGTCAAACCGGATGGTTTCCCGCTCCTGGAGAAGAGCAAGAATCTCGTTGATACTGTCGGCAATACTGAAGGTTTCGGCGGCAGCCACATCGTGGAAATGTTCGGCAGGAATGCGATCCAGCAGAATCCGGAAGGCATCCACCAGATCAAACAGGCTCAGCTCCAGAGGCCCCTCCACATTTTGGCCTGCAACCAGCAGCGGATCAGAACCGGTACGTACAAAAACCTCCCGTCCCAGAAGCGCACGCGCACCAATAACCATACCGGCCTCCCTGTATTGCTGATACTCCAGCAACCTCCGTATCAACTCGGCCCGCGGGTCAATTTCCTCGTCGCCACTCTCCTCAGGTTCTTCCTGCGGCAACAGCATCCGCGACTTGATCTGCAGGAGGGTCGCAGCCATGACCAGAAAATCACCGGCTACCTCCAGATTGAGGTGTTTTAAAAGTTTGATGTAATCCAGATACTGGCGGGTGATAACAGCAATCGGTATATCACAGATATCCAGTTCATTCTTTCGTATCAGATGCAGCAGCAGATCCAGAGGCCCGTCAAATTTGTCAAGATGGACGCTGTAGCTTTCATGCAGGAGGGATGGACTTTCATTCCGGAGCTGATGCGGCTCGTTGTGCAGCATGTCAGAATTTAAGAGCAGTTCGGACTTCCGCCATGACGGCATCGGATATCTGCGATGCCCGACTGCTTCCGTCCGCCAGGATATCATCGACAAAGCGGGGGTTGACGGTCAGCTCGTCCCGTCGGGCGCGAAACGGTGACAGCCGTTCGTTGATACAGCCGGCCAGGATCTTTTTGCACTCCACACAACCGATAGCCGCGCTTTTGCAGGCCGGAATAATTTCGTCCAGTTTTTCCTGTGGAACGTAGATCCGGTGCAGATTGAAGGCCACGCATCGCTCGGTATCGCCCGGGTCGACCCGGCGAACGCGTTCGGTGTCGGTCACCATTGACATGACTTTTTTTGAGGTATCCTCAGCAGTGTCGGACAGATAGATCGAATTACCGTAGGATTTGCTCATCTTGCGGCCATCCAGCCCCAATAATTTTGGCGTTTCGGTCAGCAGCGCCTCCGGTTCGGGAAAAACGCTGCCGAACAGGTGATTGAAGCGACGCGCGATTTCGCGGGTAATCTCCAGATGCGGAAGCTGATCATGTCCCACCGGAACGAGGTTGGCTTTATAAAGGATAATATCAGCGGCCATCAGCACCGGATAGCCGAGAAAACCGAATGTGGAAAGATCTTTGGTCTCCAGATTGTCCTGCATCTCTTTGTAGGTCGGGCAACGTTCAAGCCAGGAAACAGGCGTGACCATGGATAGAATCAGGTTCAGTTCAGAGTGGTGCGGCACGAGGCTCTGTCGGAAGACGACACTTTTGGCCGGGTCCAGCCCGAAAGCCACCCAGTCCAGCACCATTTCCCGGGTGCTTTCGGCAATCCCGGAAGTATCGGCATATTCGGTTGTCAGAGAATGCCAGTCTGCGACAAAGAAGAAACAGTCATAGGAATCCTGCATCCTGACCCAGTTTTCAAGAACACCATGATAATGGCCGATATGCAGTTTTCCGGTCGGTCTCATACCGCTGACAACGCGTTGATTCATAAATATCTGCTCCTTGGTATTGTCTTTCGTGCTGCTTCTGCTAAGGTGTGCAAAACAAAATCCACCGAAAAAACTGACAGGGAAATTTACATGAACCTAGCTGAAATTGAAACCAAAATCATGAACCCGCTTGCCGGTAACGTCATTCCGCTCCCGACATGTGCTACCAGCGGTTCGGCGGCACTTGACCTGCGGGCCTGCCTTGATCAGCCGATAACTGTGCAGCCGGGTGAAACGGTACTGATTCCAAGCGGCATTGCCATCAGCATCAACAACCCCGGAGTGGTGGCTCTGCTGGTTCCCCGCTCCGGCCTCGGCATCAAACATGGCATTGTATTGGCTAATACGATTGGAGTCATCGATTCAGACTATCAAGGTGAAATCGGTGTCGGCATCCTCAATCGAGGAGCGGCTCCCTATACAATTGAACCGGGTGAACGGATCTGCCAGATGATGTTCGTCCCGGTTATACAGACGGTGCTCAAACTTGTAGCCGAATTCAGCACGGAGACAGACAGGGGGGCGGGGGGATTTGGTTCGACAGGCAGATAGCACTACTCCGACAAATACCCCCATCCCAACCTCCCCCCGCTGGGTGGAGGAGCTTATAATCCCTTCACCCAGCGGGGGAGGGTTAGGGAGGGGGAGACTTAACTGTCGGAGTCGTAATAGTTTCTTTCATAAAAAGGCGGGGCAGGTTCCCCGCCTTCTGTCGTCCGGCATGGATTCCTATTTCTTCACATTGTAAAATACGTCGTGTCCCTTGAAAAGTGCAGTGGTGTCAAGTTCATCCTCGATGCGCAGCAACTGGTTGTATTTGGCGACGCGGTCGGTACGGCAGAGCGAACCGGTCTTGATCTGCCCGGCGTTGACCGCTACAGCCAGATCAGCCAGGGTGGTGTCCTCGGTTTCGCCCGAGCGGTGCGATATAACGGTAGTGTAACCGGCCCGCTTGGCCATTTCAATCGCTTCCAGAGTCTCGGTCAGGGTGCCGATCTGGTTGAGCTTGATCAGGATCGAGTTGGCAATCCCTTTCTGGATGCCTTCTTTCAGGATCTTCGGATTGGTGACGAACAGGTCGTCGCCCACGATCTGGATTCGCGAACCGAGACGATCAGTCATCAGTTTCCAGCCATCCCAGTCGTTCTCGGCCATGCCGTCTTCGATAGAGATGATCGGATACTTGTTGACCAGATTCTCGTAGAAATCGACCATCTCGGCCGGAGTTTTATCCTTCTGCTGCTCGTTTTCAAGGGTGTAGACCCCCTTCTCCTTGTCGAACAGTTCGGAAGACGCCACATCCAGCGCCAGCAGAACATCCTCGCCCGGTTTGTAGCCGGCTTTGACGATCGCCTCCATGATGACTTCCAGCGCCTCTTCGTTGGATTTCAGGTCGGGAGCAAAACCACCTTCGTCTCCCACGGCGGTGTTGCACCCCTTGCTTTTCAGAACTCCTTTGAGGGCGTGGAATATTTCGGCCCCCATACGCAGCGCCTCGGCGAAGCACTTCGCCCCGGCCGGCATGATCATGAACTCCTGGATATCGACATTGTTGTCAGCGTGAGCGCCGCCGTTGATGATGTTCATCATCGGCAAGGGCAACTCTCTGGCATTGGCTCCGCCGATGTATTTGTAGAGCGGCAGTCCGGCCTCATCGGCGGCAGCTTTGGCAACCGCCAGCGATACGCCCAGAATGGCGTTGGCGCCCAGATTGCTTTTGTACTCGGTGCCGTCCATTTCCAGCATTTTCATGTCGATACCGATCTGGTCATCGGCGTCCATCCCGATCAGTTCATCAGCAATCTGATTGTTGACGTTATCGACGGCCTTCAGGACACCCTTGCCGAGATAGCGGGATTTGTCGCCGTCGCGAAGTTCAAGGGCTTCGCGCTCGCCGGTGGATGCGCCGGAGGGAACGGCGGCACGTCCGAAGGAGCCGGATTCGAGGTACACTTCAACTTCCAAAGTAGGATTCCCGCGGGAATCAAGAATCTCTCTGGCGTAGACATCTACGATTTCACTCATTACTGCCCCCTTGCATGGAATAGTGTTTTCCGGAGATACTATCTCCTTGATGCTGCTCGGAATATATACCATACAAATTGTGAAAATTACAGTCTATATCTGAATAACCCGTAATCCGGCCTGTGTTGCGGCAATACACTGTCTGGTGTCTGCCGACACAAATATATCCGCATTGAGGGCCAGAGCACTACCAAGATGGAGTGCATCCATACCACGCAGAGCATTTTTTTCGAGGGCAATAATTGAGTGGCGAATGACTTCCGGAGTAAGATCACATATTGAGGCGTCGCTGATATCTGCCAGGAGCATCGTTTTGAGATGACGATACTGGAGAGAAGAAACACGATTCTCCCTTCTCAAGCGACAAAAGGCAGAGACAATTTCGGGTAGAGCAATGCCGGAAAGACAAAGCTCTGTTGCCTGGTCACACCACGAAAGAACAGCATCAGTCCCAACTTCTCGGACATACCGTTTGACAAAGGCGGAAGAATCGAAAAATATCCGCATCAAACCGCTCTTTCTCGCTCTTCAAGAATAATCCTGCTCAGGGAAACACCATCCACAAGAAGCGGTTGTACTACCCTGCGTTTCCACGAAGGGAGTTCCTGCGGCAGCGGAACAATATCTGCTATAGGCTTGCCGTTGCGCACTATTCGCACAGACTCACCCGACTCGACAATGTCAAAATAGTGCTTTGCGTGATTGCGTAATTCGGTAAAAGTTGCCTGTTTCATAAAAACTCCTCGATGTACATAGTGATGTCATATACAATGTACATTATGATTCTGCTGAAAGTCTACTGAAACTCCTTCTCTGCTTCCCATTACGGCTCAAAAATGGTATGACAAAAAACGGCACTTTGCGATGCCGAACTCAGCTTCAAAAAGGTCAGGTATGCCCACAGACTCTCTCGATAAATTAACCATCGACAAAACCCGAAAGAACTCTTACGCAGGTTTCAAACAGACCCGGACACGTAAAACAATTATCGCAGTGATCGTTTTTGCGCTTGTTGCCGCAGCCGCCCTGTTCTCACGAAGCCGTTCCGTTGTTGTTGAAACAACCGGCGTAAGTCAGTTTTTTCCCACTCAGGCGTTTACCATTCTGAATTCAAGCGGCTATGTTGTGGCGCAGCGAAAGGCGGCGGTTGCATCCAAAATAACCGGCAGACTGGAATGGATCGGAGTTGAGGAAGGGAGCAAGGTTACCGGCGGTCAGATTATCGCCCGGCTTGAAAACAAGGATCTTGAAGCTGTCGTTCGCCAGGCCGAAGCTTCGCTTTCGAACTCCAAGGCGACTCTCGATCAGGTCAAGGCAGAATTATCAGATGCCGGACAGGCCTTCAGGCGTCAGAAAGAACTGCTGAAACAGGGCATTGTCTCCCAGTCCGAGTATGATGCCGCCGAAGCCCGCAACCTTCGGGCTATTGCTGCAACCGCCGGAGCCGAGGCCGGCATCCGGAGCGCTTCTGCTGCACTGCAGGGTGCGCACGTCAACCTTGATTACAGCCTGATCCGGGCACCGTTTGATGCGGTCGTGCTGACCAAAAGCGCCGATGTGGGCGATATCATCACGCCTCTGGGCGCTGCGGCCAACGCCAAGGCCTCGGTCTTCACCATTGCCGATCTCGGTTCGCTCGAAGTTGAGGCGGATGTGTCGGAATCAAACCTGTCCCAGGTCAAAAAGGGGCAGCCCTGTGAAATAACGCTGGACGCTCTGCCCGGCAGCCGTTTTCGGGCTGCTGTGCATACCGTCGTGCCGACTGCTGACAGAAGCAAGGCCTCGGTTATGGTTAAAGTCCGCTTTCTGGAAAAAGATGAACGGATTTTTCCGGAAATGAGCGCTAAAGTGGCTTTTCTGACGCGGGAGGCGCTCCCGGAGGACAAAAAATCTCGTACCGTGATCAATCCGGCCGCCATCATTTCTCATGAAGGACGCGAAGGAGTTTACCTGGTCAAAGGTGATCGGGCACTGTTCACACCGGTTACCCGTGGGGTGAAACTGGGAGATCTGCTTGAGGTAGGTGGTCTTAAATCCGGAGACAGGCTGGTGCTGAAGCCTTTGGACAAATTGAAGGATGGTGCAAAAATATCGCTTCCGGAGAAAAAGTGAATGGGGGCACAGTATGGAAACCTATAAAAACAGCTATTCCGTAAAGGAAGATGAAGTGTTGTGGGAACTCCACGAAATTCGTCACAGGTTGCACGAGGAGCTGAAAATGAAGCCGCTGGCCGAGATCAACAGGGCAGCCAGAGAGAGTTTTGCAAGCTGGAAAGATAGTGTCAAAAGTTCCATGAAAGACCGGGATGTTTAATGGAAAGCGCTGG
>JBAXVG010000032.1:0-59079 GCA_037129255.1 Desulfuromonadales bacterium
CGGATTCAACGACGCCGGAGTGGTAGGGGGGGGTGATGAGGGCTACGCGTTTGATCTTCATGCAGGCTCCTTATGAATAGCCAAGGGATCGAAAAAGGCTTTTATATCAAACAAGATACTGAAATACAATAAAAAGACCGCAAAAATGCTGCAGGAATCGGTTCAAAGCCAAAAATCTTCGTAACCTCACGAACGCAGTTTCACAAAGAAAAGCGAGCTCATTCCGGGCGGTAAATGAAATATTATACGTACAGGTGTAAAAGCAGGGCGTTCTCTCATTACAGGCCTTGATTTTCTCGTGCTGAGATTCAACAGTGGGCCATAGATGACGGATGCTGGTCTGACGAATATCTCCGATACCTTCATGATCAAGGCAGACAGCAATTTGCCCGTCCGCATTCAGATCAAGGTACAGTTTACCTGCATCGCACGGCCCAACCGGCTTGCCGAGCACATAGTCGGCAGCGATGTCATAAAATCCACTGTACTCCCAGAGCGGCTCACCCGCACGGCGCAATCGGGCCAAATCACGAAAAATCCCGGCCATTTCACGCCGTTCATCATCTGAAGCGCGAAACTGGGGATCCGAGTGCCTGTGAAAAAAACCCTCTCCCTGATTGATTGGAAATACCGACAGGTATATTCCCCGTGATGCGGCAAACTCAAGAAATTTGAAAGTTTCCCGATAGTTAATGCGGTTCAGCACCAGATTTATTTTTACCGGAAACGGGAGTTTTGCCGCCAGAAGCAACTCAAGATTTTGCAGGACAACCGGCAGGAAGTCACGTCCCCTGAGACGTTCATACGTGGAGTGATCAAGAGAATCGATGCTGACAGCAAGCTGTAAAAGACCGCGTACCGAGCGGAGCCGCTCTATGCCGGCTGCAGTTATGAGTGTGCCGTTAGTTGCCGTGGTGTACAAAAAACCCAGTTGGTCGAGCAGGGCAAAAATATCGTAGATATCCTCGCGCAGGAAAGGCTCTCCGCCGGAAATTTCCGTGACCATGAAACCGAAGCTGCGCAGGTCGCGGAAGATCGGCTCTATCTCCGAAACGGTGAGCATTCCACCCCCGCGGCGCCAGACAGTGCACATCGGGCAAGCCTCGTTGCAGGCATTCAAGGAGTCGAAGCTGACAAATGTAGGTTTGCACAATCGCATGCGATAGAAAACATGCAGTAATTTCCAGATTACAGAAAGGCTCATCACTTTATGCTACCAAGGCTTTAATCAAAATCATTCCTCATACGATGTACCTTAGTGAAATACCTTCCCCCAGATGAACAGGTATCCCAGACTGAATGCCGTCAGAAGGATTACATGCTTGTAGATAAGCATTCGCCGTCGAACCTTTTCAGCATCTTCTCCGTACCAGTTATCGACATAGGTAAAGGTTCGCCCCGCTCCGGTCGCCATGATTACGACCATCGCACCGACACTCCACCAGAAGAACAACCGTTCCAGCGGATTGAGAAGCACCGTAGCCGCCGGTTCCCGCAGATGGGCGGCATGTAGTTTATAAATAACCAGAAGAGCCGCCAGCCAGATCCCCGAGGCGAAATCGTGTATGAAGCCGTTCAGGACAATGGCAGCCTTTTTCAATTCCATGGTGTGCCCACCTCTCTTTACTTGAAATACTCTGCGTGGATGGATGACTCGAAAAGCGGCGTCAGGAAAAGTGAAACGATGGTCAGTATAAAACAGACCACAAACAGCCATGACGCCCGCTCACCCTGCCACGAGAAAAAGCGGCGCAGGTGCAGATAGATGCCGAACACCGCCCAGGTAACCAGTGACCAGGTCTGCACCGGGTCCCAGTTCCAGAAGGTTCCCCATGACTGATAGGCCCAGATTGAGCCAGCCAGCATGCCGATTGCCCAGAAGGTAAAACCTAACCCGGCAAAGCGATAGGCATACATGTCAATCCCCGCCAGATCGGGGAGGATTTTGGCCAGTTTCTTCAACCGATCGCGCCGTAGCAACAGATAAAAAATCGAAAAAGAAAAAGCTATGATTATGGCAGAGAAGGCAATTTTGTAGAAAATGATGTGAAGTATCAGCCAGAGGCTGCGGAAGGTGGGAGGAAGGGTCTTCATTTCCGGACTGAAGAAGAGTCCAAGTGCAACCAGGATGAAGGTTGCAGGTAAAACCACGATGCCTACCGACTTGAGTTTCGGAAATGGAATCGTGAAGAGCAGAAAAGCCAGCAGCAGTACCCAGGCATTTGACGATAGTACCTCAAATCTGTCGATATACGGACCATGACCTACCATCCGCCACCAGATGGCAAGACCTGCGCCATGCAGTATCAGACCCGGAATGGAGGCAACAAAACCCTGGCGGACAAGCTTAGGTTTATCGAAAAACTGGCCAACGACAACCATTATCGTCGCAACAACATAGATGACGACCGCTCCCCAATGGATTCCGGTTACAAGCGCAAATGAGCTTTTCATATGTCTCCCGTAATGCGTGTATTTTGAATGATGTCATCGAACTCTTCGCGGTAGAACTGGGTGAATCTCCGTGCTATATGCTGCACATAAATCGCGCCATCCGACTCCCAGACAATTATTTCGCGAGGCACAAGGCAGTATGAACAGAGCACCCCGGCAAGAATAAGCGCAAAACCGGTAAAAATACCTGCCGTGCCGCGTGTACCGTCCAGCAGAATGTCAGTCCACCATTCGGACTGTGAACACCTGACAGTCAATGGTCCCAACTGCGCCCTTCCACCGGGGGCGATGGCGGCTTCCCCCAGAAGATCCTTCCCCCGGAAAAGACGCAGGGTCAGGGGCGAAAGATTCGGTTTCATCGTCTTGCGCTCGGCATCAGCGTAAAATTTCCCTTTCAACACAAAATCGGTACCTGAGACGGTCATTTCACCGTAACCCGCAACATCACGTCCAGGTGGGTACGGGAGAAAGAGCCGCTCCCGCAGTATCTCACCGCGTGCCGATTCAAACTCAAGATCAAAAGCCCTGCCATAGGCGTTGGCCTGATACACAATGTACGGACCATACTTCGACTTGTCGCTGACGGCTATATCGACGCGTTGTGGCTCACCTCCGGCCTGATCGGTAAAATAGAGTTCCGAGGAGAGATACTCAAGCTTGTCATTCGCCCAGAATCGCGGTTCCAGAGCCTTCAAAACCACACTGTAAGGCAGCTTCTGCCGCAGTGGCAGGACACCATGCAGTTCCTGGACGTTCGCGGGGGTAAGGCGGACAATTTCCTGGCCGGTCAGTCGAATAAGCACCCGGTGCTGGGTCAACACATAGACAAGAGAAAAAAAGACCACCGTGACAAGCCCGACGTGAAGCAGGAAATTTCCCCAGTAACCGGTACGGTTTTTCACATAACGGTGAACATCATCAGCACTCCCGGCCAGCTGATAGCCGACCGCATGAGCCAGGTTGGTAAAAGCAGACAGGGGAATATCGAGCCGGATGCTCTCGTGCGGAAGCGTCATCGCAGGAATGCGGCCGGCCACTATCCTGGTTGCCGTGTATTGGGATATGGTCGATACGAGCAGTGATAACCAGAAAAGTGCCACCAGGGAAGCAAACCAGCCGCTGCCGACTATGTAGTCAAGCCCAAGCAGATCGGAGACACCATGAAGGCTCGCCGGAAGTTTTTCCACCCAGGCCGGGGTTTTGCCCCCCAGCGCGGAACGCTGGGGAATGGAGCTTGCCGCAAGCAGAGCCACGCTTATTGCGGTGAATAAAACAATGACCGTCGAGCGGGCAGTGATGAATTTTGGAAGTTTCATGAGCGGTATCCGAACTCGATATTATTGCGGTTGTGCCGGAGTAGGGATCGCGGACTTCGGCGCATCTTTTACATCTCCCGGGGGCATGTTCTTTTTGAACTGAACCAGATACTGCTCCGCCAGGTATGCTCTTAAAACCGGAATTCTCGTCCCTTTGCCGATGGCCAGCAGGTACAGCGGCGATGCCACGATCAGGACAAGCGTCAGGTACACGGCGATAATGCGCCGGCTCTGCCGGAAGCGCTCTGCGGCTGACCGGACGAAAAAAGCCACAGCCATGATCGCATAGGGAAGAACGGAGAGCGCCGTGTTCATCCAGATCGGCCGCGGGGAAAGTACCAGCGGCAGATAGGACATCAGAAACAGTCCGGTCAGATACCCGGCCCCTTCATCACGTTCACGGATTGCACGCCGGGCCACAAGAAAAATCGCCGGCAACACAAGTAACCAGACCAGCGGATTTGCATAGCCAAGAACGACGGTAACACTCTTGTCAAAATCCGGGACTCCTTTGGTTTCACCATCCAGGGTATCCATATTCATAAACGGGTCAACAAACACAGAGGGCATGACAAACCATTTATACGCCTTATTGTCCCGGTCATCCCACTCTTTCGGTTTATACCCGACATGCTGCGATGTTTCCAGGAACATGCTCTTCTGCAGTGCCGACCATTCCGGCAGCGAATACCCCCGGCCGAACCAGGGGATAAATGTGAGTAGATACACCAGTGCCGGTACCAGCAGAAGCAGAACGGCAGCGTGACAAAAGCGGATTATACGCTCACGCACGGCACCTCCCGTCTCTTTGTGAATAGCGACAATCAACAGGGTAAAGGTCACCAGCATGGGAAACAGGGCGCTCCATTTCGAGGCCAGTCCGCAACCGAAAAAGATCCCCGAAGCAATCAACCAGCTCTGGTTTCCGGATTCGCGGTAACGATAGACCAGATAGATGGCAGCCAGCGGGAAAAACGCAAGATATATATCATTGATTCCCTGACGGGAGAAATCGATAACGAGCGCATCGCAGGCCCAGAGGAAAGCGGCAATCAGCGCAACAAGGTTATCGTTGAATATACGCTTTGCGACAAGACCAATAAGCGGCGTACAGAGAGTGCCCAGCAGCAGGCTCACACCCTTCGCTCCCAAGACCCCGGTGCCGAACATCCGTAAGGCATAATAGACCAGGATATTTCGTAGACAAGGGTGATTCCACATGGTTGGCCCGAGTTGCCCTGATTCCATGTAGTTTATAGCGGAAAGCGCCACGTAATAATCATCTTCCGATACCGGTTGGCTGGAGAGCTGAAAGGCATTCATGAACAGGACAAACAGCGTAAGTAACGCCAGTGTCAGGAATGTTGTACGGGTGGTAAAATCAGTTTGCATGGTCATCCGTATTTGATCAGTCAAGGATGGCGAAGCATTGACGCGCCGCCTGCTGTTGATGCCGGTGTAACCCCAATAAGCTGCGCAAACCTGGCGAGTCTGGCTGTCTCTTTTGATGAAACGGTATCTTTTCCCCGCTCATTGCAGAGAATGACGCAATCTGTCTGCAGGCCGGCAGCTGAAAGCTGGCGATTGAGTTCCTCAGGTTCCGAGTTTTTGAAATACGACGCGCCGACATAGAGCAGCACCGGCTCGTTAACGCCGCTGAAGTTGGCGCCGGTCATATACCAGCGCGGAAAACCCTGTCGGGTCACGAAGACCCCTCTGTCACTCACCCGGTAATCTTTAGTCTTGCGAGCCGCCGCTGCCAGGCGGTCAACCTCTGCGCCTGGCATGACAGCAACAATCCTGCGGATGATTTTGTTCATTGAGGCCACGTACAACAGCGTAACGCCGTTCAGGTGCTCATCCTCCAGCAGTCTGGCCGTGTTGTAGAGCTGCAATGGATAGGCGCGAAACATCTGCGCCGGGATCAATTCACCGGGATCAAAGGATTCCCACCGGTCGGCAATATAAACAACGGTACGCCCTTGGTATCCCGCTTCACGCCAGAACCGGTACGCGTCCCTGGGATCATCGACCATTTTCCTGACAATTTCCTGGGCCTGGATATTTCCGGCGCGACCGGTTACCCGGTTACTTTTGCCCACGTGATCAATACCGACAAGCGAGCCAATAGCCAGAAACACGATGGTCAAACTGGTAACTATGTCACGGCGGATTGTCACGATGTGCATCCTGTTCCCTTACATGCCGGCATTTTTTTCACGTCAATCACATTCCCCACACCTGGATCGGTCGCCCGTCAACCACTTCCAGCCGCTCCCAGATCCTCTCATCCCAATCCTTTCCGCTACTCCGGTCAAAAATAATCAGGTGCGCTTCATCAGCCCCACAGGTGGCGGCATAACCGGCCGTCTGGGGAAGCCCCTCGGCAAGAGCGGCAGCCAAGCCCCTGCGCTGAATTTTGAGTTCCAGTACCACCCGTTGCAGCGGCCCGAGAAAGGCAAGCTTGTCATCAAGCGGCCACTCCAGATACAGATCCGTTCTTTTCATACCGAGCCCGTATTCCCGGCTGATGCGCCCGCCACCATTGACGACCCGCTGCAAAAACGCCTGCAGCAACAACTGTGGTCCGGCTTCGCGATACTGGAACTGCTGCATCCAGGCATCGGCATGCTCGCGGAAAAACTGCCGGAAAGCGTGCAGCAGTTTTGTCATGTCAAGCCGCTTGTCCGGCATGACATACCAGGGAGTTTCTTCATAGATTACCATTTCCTGCGTCGTCCAGATAAGCTCACGCGGAATGATTTCACGGTATATTGCGTTACTGATCCGCAGCGGACGATCGACGGTGACCAGTCCCATATCCTGAACATACTGCAGATCATCGGTGGGCATCGATTCGATGTCGGTATCACCGGTTAAAATGCGTGAGACTATCCGATGAACCCGCTCTTCCTTAAGTTTATCGGTCAGTTGATCAAGGTGCGTAGCCCGGCTTTGTATCAGAGCTTCCCGCGCCTGTTGGTACAGTTCAAGCGTTAAGGGGAGGCTTCTGTCGCGAGCCTCCGGTAATTCAAAACAAAGCTCCTGCCCCAGTGCATTAACCAGCCAAGGTTGACCGGCAGTGTCGTCCCAGAGCTTGTCAAATATCTCCTCGGCGAATGATTGACCGGTCTCGACTGTGTGCTGTTCAAACAGCTTCCGAATGTCGGATTGGCTGAAATTACCGATATTAAGGGATTTTGCCTTGATATTAAAAGCACTGCCTCCGGTTATGATCTCACCACCGCCGCTGTGGATGCGGTAATCACGCACATCACGAACACCGCACAGGATGACGGATGTCGGGAAGTGTTCGGGCCGGTCGGCGTAGCCGGATCTGATCTGACGCAGCACCGATATCAGCGTATCTCCTACCAGCGCGTCGATCTCATCGATCATCAAAACGGTCGGACGGGATGGGTCGGACTGGGTCCATTCCCGCAATACCTCCTGCAGCACGCCGTTGGCGCCGTACTCGTCAACCAGTTTCCCCACCCGGCCAAGAAAAGATGTATCCCCCACGGAAATATTTATGCGGGCCGCCAGCGAAGATATGATAGCCCGCATGCCGGATTCCACATTGTTGCGGGCAGTCTGCGCCCCCTCAACGTTGACATACACCGCTCGATAGCTGCCCTCATTATTCAGATAACGCATCAGAGCGAGCAGGCAGGTAGTTTTGCCGGTCTGCCGCGGAGCATGCAGGACAAAATAACGCTTCTCGTCAATCAGGTTAAGAACATCATTCAGGTTGATCCGTTCAAGCGGCTCAATGCTGTAATGATCAGCGGCTACAGTCGGCCCGGCAGTGTTGAATTTACGCATAATGGCTCCATCAGCGGGCTTTGCAAAACGCCCCTCATCCGCCCTGTCGGGCACCTTCTCCCAGGGGGAGAAGGAAAATACTCTGACCTTCTCCCCCTGGGAGAAGGTCTCTGGTGTTTGGACTTTTGCTCCCCCGCCCCTTGCGGGAGGGGGCTGGGGGGTGGGGGAAGTCACTTACAGGCAATGCACCCTGATAACTTCAAGCACTCCCTCAAGATTCTCGGGAATCAATCCTATTCATAATGATACCTGCAGGCGATAACAACCAGATCGTCTCCATTCATGGTATAAACAAGTCTATTGGCATCATCAATACGTCGCGACCAGAATCCGGACAGATTCTCTCTCAGCCGTTCTGGTTTGCCAATCCCTTCACATGGTGAACGCATGGCATCTTGAATCAGCAGATTAATCCGCTTGAGAGTCTTTCTGTCCTGATTTTGCCAGTATTGATAATCCTCCCAAGCTGACTCTGTCCATGTCAGACGATCAGGCATCCGGAAGTTTCTGCTGCTTGGTCATTCCGCTTCGGTACTGTTCTATTGAACGCGACAAATGAAGGGCATTGGCAGGAGTTTTCAACAAATGTACCGTTTCCATAAGACTGTTGAACGTATCCAAAGACATGACGACAGCATCAGGGGCGTCGCGACGGGTAATCACGGTAAAATCGGCATCCTGAATCGATTGATCCAACACCCCTTTGAGACAATTTCGAGCTTCAGTAAAATTTACGACTCGCACGACACACCTCCTGTCCTGTTTATTGTACAATTATGCGGTAGTACCGCACAAAAGACAAGAGCAATCGAGACCATATGGCGTTTCATAACAATTCCCGTGCTTCAGGTGGGATGTCATTTCTGTCAGAAAGAAAATCTGATGGCACTTTTGAAGGCCACGACCAGTCTGTAATATTTTAGCTGCCTTATTCATCGTAATGAATTCCTCCTTGATACATATCAAAGGTACATCACATGTGTCCTGATTTATACCGTATTTTTGTTTATGCTGACGAAAACATAATAATTTAAGCATACTTCCTGGAGCCTGTGTTGAATCAAGCTACCTTTGCCTTATTCTGAGCAATTCGTATCAGAGTGCGTAAAGCATCGTTTACTGTTTTTTCATCTCGAAACACTTCGAAAACGTCTCCATCAAGCTTGACAATATTAACACCCTCATCATATCTGGCAGCGTATTTGCCACGGACAGCTCCACTAAAGTCATATTCCGGGCGCATTTCATTCTTAGCCTTCCTCATAACGTTTCCTTTCTTGTGCAGTTGAAAGTCTGGCGCTTATGATGCGACACATGTTACCTTGATCTGTATGAACGACTACGAGTAATCGTAACATTCTGGAAATACCAACTGTAATAAATCTATCTTCACTTTCAAAATAATCAGGATCAACAATTGTTGCGGCGAATGTATCCTTAAAAATCGTTGCAGCCTCATCAAAAGTAACGGCGTGCTTACGGAGATTAGCGGCGGCCTTTCGCTTGTCCCATTCAAAATC
Organism: Desulfuromonadales bacterium; assembly: GCA_037129255.1. GTDB lineage: Bacteria > Desulfobacterota > Desulfuromonadia > Geobacterales > Pseudopelobacteraceae > JACRCG01. The sequence continues at coordinate 9,116 of JBAXVG010000032.1, forward strand.
AATCATAATAAATTGATCCTATTCAAGATTAAGTAAGTCTATCATAGTAATGCAGGGCATGCGAGTAAGCCTAACTTAGAATGCAATAAGCCGGGTTATGATTTGCGGGATTAGTTCAAAATGTTTGTCGCCAGTGAGGAGTGTTAAAGCAAAATACGGTTCATTGCCACATCTCTTCGTCAACAACGCGCTGTTCAAGCAGATGACCATCAAAAACAGCAGTCTCGTCATCTTTCCATACACCGCAAAAACGGGAAAAAGCCCCTTTTGTATTTCTGATCGCAGAAGAATTTAAATTGCGTGATTGTTGAGCCCCTCTTTTGAGCACATTCAAAAAAGCCCTGTTAAGACTGAGTCCGCTAATTTCGGCCTCTGTGCGCACAACAGATTCAACGTCCTCCGGTATATCTTCTGCCTCATAGCGCTTACCCCCTGGCAATGATTCATCATAAGTCATGATGAATCGTTATCGGTTTGCTGTCAATATTGATGATCTCGCAAATTCTCAAAAACAGTCCCCTTCCCCCTGGCGGGGGAGGGTTAGGGAGGGGGGGAAGTTGCCACCATTTCAGTCAGTTGCAGCTTCACCATTCACTCTCAGCGGATACACGCCAATAAAACCATTTGTATCAAGCAGAGTCATTCTGTTATTCTACCAGCATTTCCCTGATAACTGCTTTGACATTCGTTATCGACCTGGCATCAATGCTCCCCAACTCTATTACTAATCTACCGCGATCAACAGTTCGTATCTGATCCAATACGATCCAGGCATCCTTTCCTTTGAAAAGCAATGCAACACGAGTGGGATAATTATGCGATTTTGTGGTCATGGGGGCAATCATGACTGTTTGCAAGTGTCTGTTCATTTCATCCGGAGAGATAACCAGGCATGGACGGGTTTTCTTGATTTCATGGCCAATAGTCGGATCAAGATTAACGAAGTAGACTCCGTATTGTTTCAACTCCATTCCCAATCCTCTATTTCAAATGAGTCATCAATCAGCAAAAGATCATCACCACACTCATGCATAGCGGCGAAAGCACTGTCCCATCCCTGTCGGGGCTTACTGAGAATCGGTCGTATGACTATCTCGTCCTTGCCCGGCAGCATTTCCACCTTGCCGTACATTTGATACTGCTGCAGAAGAGCAGCGGGTATGCGAATACCTTTTGAATTACCTATAGACACTAACTGTGCAATCATAAACCGTCTCCAATGGGCATACAATGTAATTACAACATAGGATGCAAGATCACTTACGTCAACAACTTTTTATTGTCACGGCGAAACGACCGGTGGGTGAAGCTGAAGCTTTTTAGCTCTCCCTCGCAATGCCTTGTCTAATGTCGCAAAAGTCAGAGCCCTGTGGCTTGAAGCAAGGTGCAGCGCATCAGCAAAGTGACCATGACGCAGATTGCCTCCGCGCCTCTTCGAAGATTCCGCTTTTCATATCCGCAAGACTCTTTTTGGGTCCGTCGTAGCCTGCACAGCCGATAACATCTTCAAGCTGAGTAGTTTTTCCGGATACGGCAGGTTTTAATACAATCACGTCGCCTTCTTCCGATATGCTGAAACGCACACCGGGCTTCCAGCCATGATTCTCCCTGATGTGCCGGGGTATTACGATCTGCCCTTTACTGGAAAGAGTTGTTTCCATGGTGTCAGCCCCCCTGGAGTAAGTTGAAGTAAGGCGAACGGCAAAACATATTACTTCCAAACCCCTCTAAATCTCCCCTTGTCAGGGGAGACTTCAAAGCCCGCTGTAAGCTGCTTCCCCCCTGACAAGGGGGGATTGAGGGGGGTTGATTTTAGGACTGTTTATTTTTTGCCGTTCGCCTAAGTCTAGCATAGTCATGCAAGACACGCTAATTTCATCTCTACTGCTTCTTAAACATCTTGTCCCACGCAGGCAATTCCTTCCGCTCTTCCCCGGTGGCGGTGATCTCGGTGATAATCCATCGCCTCTGCCTGTTTTCAAGCACATACTGAACGTCGTAGATATAATCCTTCACTTCATTGGAACGAGCGCCGGTGAGGATATCGGCATAGGCAAAATCCCAGACCTCTTTCGTCACTACCCGGCACATCGCCGGTTTGGAGCAGTCGGTCTCGACAAAATCGAGTTTTTTCAATTCAGAAACCATGCGGCTTTTACCTTCACCGATTGCAGCCATATGGTAATACGCTTTTTCGGATAGTTCCGGCGTTGCCATTTCCTGAAGTTTGGTCATGTCGGTGGTTTTATACCCTTCACTCAGCAAGCTGTTGTATTTGGCTATCAAACTGTGCGCTGTTTCGGCTACGGCGCTCGTCGCAGAGGACTGAGCCTGGGGCGGAGCACCCGCTTTACTTGAAGTTGAATCTTTACAACCAGGCAGTGTTGCCAGCAGAAGGAGACATATACACAGTGATGGCTTCATGACGATACTCCGCTTGAGGTGAGATGCTTCGCTACTTCTATACCAAATGTACCGGAACTAAACCATATTTTTAATCAAAAAAGCCGGGGAAACCCCCGGCTTTTTTGAATCTACAGATGTTTCGGTCTAACTACCAGGTTTCGCCACCGGTGCTACTATGCTGGCTTGCACAACCGAAGTTGCTGCTTGCAAACGAAGATCCCTTGATGTTGACAGTGCTCGATCCCCAGTGAGTGAATCTTGCAGTAGCTCCGTTGCCATCAGACTTGTACCGTGCCGGTGCATTGGTTGTCTGCAACAGACGTGAAACCTTGCCACCGTGAGGTACGCGGACATGGCAGGATGCGCAGGCCATGATGGCATTGCTACCATGCTGGCCACCGGTGACATCACCATTGGAATGCCAGTTGTTACTTGCCGTAATCGTGTGGCAGTTGCGGCAGAACAGACCGTTAGCGGTACCGTTGTTGGTATTGTACGTTGCTACCGTGAATAATGTTCCGGTGCTGGCACCGTTTCCTGCAGTTGTCGTATACGGCCAGGCTTTGTTGGTACCGGCCAGCATCCATTTGACAGACGAACCGTGCGGACCTTTGGAAGCTGCGGTATCGGTTGCGTGGCAGTCGGAGCAGGTCATGACGCTGCCAGGTGCCCAGCCACCGGTAAGTTTTCCACTGGTAAGCCGGTTGCTGGCTGACAGCGCGCTGCCGACCGGATGACGAGAAGCGTTGTTCGGGTTGAATTCAAGTGCCAGGTTGGTCAGCGATGCTGCTGCTGCTCCTGCTCCGGGAACTGCCGGTGTTGTGCCGGTGCCTGTAGTGGCATGACATTTGAAGCAGATCTGGTACTCGGCAGTTGCCGTGTTTGAAGCGAGATTTACAGAAGCGGTGGCACCACCCCAGTTTGCAGCCGACCAGGTCATCTTCTTACCGGTGGCGTTGGAGATATTGTTAGCAATCAGGCCGGATCCTGCGGTCTGTGAACCGGCACGCAGTGAGTGCATACTGTCAAGACTGTTGGCCTCGTCACCATGGCAGTCAAAACATTTTGCTGTTGTGTGTTTGTAGGCTTTAGCCAATTCACCGGAGATATCTTTTGATGATTTGTTCGGGTCAGTCGATGCAGCATTATGGCAGTTATAGCAGTAGGTATTCGGGTTAATGACATCGTAGCCAGCATCCTGCAGCAGTTTCGGCGTTGCGGATACGTGGGCGTTGTACTTCAGCGCGGTGGTTGCTCCCGCTGAGTTACCGTGGCAGTTCATGCAGACCATCTTGGTGTCATGAGCGCCGCCAGTTGTCGGCCAGTACTGATCGATATTGACCAGACTTCTTGTGTCGCTGGCTGCGGCAAACGGCGACAGAGCATTGGTGCTGAGTTTGCTTGCACCGTTGGCGTCATGGCAGGCGATACAAGCATTCTTCAGTGCAGAGGCAGTGGCGGCTGTACCATCGTAAACCACTTGGTCGCCGGTATCAGCATTTTTCAGGGCAACGCTGGTGGATCCAGCCAATGTTTTGTGAGCAGAGCCGTCATGGCAAGCTGCACAGGCCTGGGAATTGGTGCCGGTCAGGGTTCCGTGAGCCGCTGATTTGCCTGCGGAGAAATCTCCGGTTGGGCCAGTTACAACACGACGGCTCCCCTGCTGCGCGCTGTGACATGCGCTGCAGTTTGGTACGAATGCTTCTTTGTGGCTGTGGCAGGTGAGGCAATCAACCGTACCTTCATGATTAGCGGCCACGTTGTTATATTTATGGTGACTTGTCTTGGTATGACATGCTTCGCACGCTTGAGTAGAAGTTCCATGTGCACCATCGGTACCAAGCGGGGTCGTGCTGTTGAAGATTACTGCCAGTGAACTGCTGCCGTTAGAATCCCAGGTTCCGCTTGGTGTCGTAATCGTACCGGCAACCAGTTTGCTGTTGGTCGTATTTTTGCTGTGGCAGGTTGTACAGGTGATTGCACCGTATTTGCCTTCTGCTGTTCCCCAACTCTCAGCCCATTTACCTGAATTTGTGTTCAGACTGTTGTGTGTCAGTTTATTGCCGGCTGTGGACTGTGAACGAACCAGCGGGTTAGTACCGGTGACACCGGCAGGGTTACTGAAGGTAGCCTGGAAGAAATACTGCTTGCCTTCGCCGTCGCTGCCGCCGGCAAGACCGGACAACGTTGCAACAAAGGCGCTGCCGCTTCGAGTAGCAGTTGCGGTATTGGTGTACACACCATCAGCAGTGCCGTACTTGATTTCGCAGGTACCGGTATTGTCGCCGTCATTAGTGTAGGAAGCTTTTACCGAAATGCTGTCAGCAGTGACCTGATAGAACGACAGAGCTCCGGTTGTTGTGCTTGACGGCTGTTTTACTTCGAAAGCACCACCGGAAGCACTGCTGCCATCCGGGTTGGTAACGGTAATGGAGCGGGTTGTTTTCATTGCTGCGGCATCAATGGTGATGTTTGCAACCAGTGAAGAACCGCTGCCGGTAACGCTATTGACGGTAATACCGGCATCGCTGAAAACGACTGCTGCACCTGCATCGAAAACTGAGCCGTTGATCGTGACATCCAGGGTAGCACCCTGGCCGCCGCTGATCGGGCTGTTAGAGGTTACGGTCGGACCGGCGGTTACGGTAAAGATGCCGGTACCGGTCGCAGTCTGGGTATCGGAGTTGGTCACGGTGACGTTACTGGCGCCGGTTGCGGCGGCAGCAGAAATCGTTACCGGGAGAGTAATGGTGTTCTGATCAACAACCGTCACGGTACCGCCGGTTACTCCAGTATTGCTGAAGGCTACCGTGGCACCGGGGTAGAAGTTGGTACCGGTGATCGTTACGGTCTGGGCAACAGCTCCAGCTTTAAGTGCCGGTGAAGCAGCGGTTACGGTGGGAGCAGCACCGCGAACGGTCAAAGTCGCTGTTCTGGTGCCGTAGTCGTTATTGATAAGAGTTAAAGTACGAGCGCCAAGTGGTGCGTTGACAAAGCTCGGATCGATGGTGACATTGGCGGTAGCCGCAGTCGCGCTGGTCCAGGTAACTGTATTAACGGTCACACCGTTGTTAGCTAAGGCAGTCGGGTTAGTAACAGTTACGCCGAACGCTCCACCGGATACCATTGCGGAACTGGTCAACGCGATATCAAAAGTCGTTCCGAGTGTTCCGGTGGCCGGCAGGATAGTCAGTGTACCCGGACGGGCAGTAACCGTCAGGATCGAGGCGGTGCCTGCTTCCAGGTTCGGGTTGGTAACAGTTACAACATGAACGCCGGCTGTGGCCGATGTCGAGAGAGTGATGTTGGCGATCAGGTGAGTTGCATCAACCCAGGTGACGCTGTTGGTGGTTACGCCAGAGCCGAAATTCAGACTGGCAGCGGTGATAGCAGCATCAAAGTTGGTGCCATACACATCAACATTCATCGGCAGTGCACCCTGGCCGATGGTTGCCGGTGTCATGGAGGTCAGCGTCGGTGCAGTAGCACTGAAGACGTTAAAGGTGGTGGTGTTATAGCCGAAATCCGGGTTGGTAATTGTTACGGTTTGGATTCCCAGAGTTGCCGTTGCTGTTGTAACAACGTGAGCGGTGATCTGTGTACCAGTAACAACAACATTGCTGAGAGTAATGCCGGTGCTGGTAACGGGGAAGGCTACGGTGGCACCAGTCTGGAAGCCGGTACCAACGATGGTCACGTCGGTTGCTGTCCCTTGCAGTAAACTGCTCGGTGTGATGGATGTGATCGTCGGCCGGGCAATTGTAGCTACAGCCGTATTGAGAGTGAATGTCTGTGTATTGGGAGTTACGTTGGTAACGGTAACGTTTGCTGAAGCGACCGAGCTGGTCGTGGTGTTAACCAGAATGGTGAGATGACCGGAATCTACAACAGTGGCCGGTCCGGTCTGGGTTAAGGTACTGGCAACCACGAAACGTGAGCTGCTGAAGGTGACATTCGCGCTGGTACCGAAATTGGCACCATAGATATGGAACAGGACACCGTTTGCACCCTGGCCGATAGTGGTCGGTGATACGGAGGTAATGTTAACAGCAGTCGGATCAATGACGGTGAATGAGCCGGCGGCTGAGGAAACACCTTTGTCGCCGTTGGTGACGGTAATGGTGCGGGCGCTAAGGGTGGCTGCCGCATCAATATTGATATTTGCGCTAAGCTGTGTTGCGCTGACAAACGTGGTGGAGGTAACGGTGATACCGGTACCGGAGAAAACGGCAGCCAGCGGCGCACCGGCAACAAAGTTGGTACCGTTAATGGTCACGTTCAGGTTGGTGGCACCCAGTGCGCCAGTAGCAGGAGCTGCAGTGGTAACTGTCGGACGGGCACCTACGGTGAAAGCATTTGTTCCGGTGCCGGTCTGGGTATCCGGGTTGGTAACAATCACGTTACGGGTTCCGGCGGTTGCCGAGGTTGAAACCGTTACGTTTGCGGTCAGGGTGTTGGCATCAACAAACGTGGTCGAGTTGACGGTAACGCCGGTGCCGAAGTTGGAAGCAAGGCCGGCGCCGCTGACAAAGTTGGCACCGGAGATGGTGACGGCCTGACTGGTTGCACCGGCTCCTAAGACAGCTGGTGATACTGATGTAACGGTCGGTGCCGGAGAGCTGGAGATAACAAAACCTGTCGCCGTAAATGGAGCGCTTGTTGCGGCTCCATTGGTGACAGTGATTGTGCGGGCACCTGGAGCCGCAGCGACATCAGCTGTAATTGCAACCGTAAGCTGGGTATCATCGATAACCGTAGGGACGTCGGCTGTTACCAGAGTGCCGCCAACAGTTACTTTGGTTGCCCCGGTCAAGCCTGTACCGGTTATTGTGACTAAGGTTGCCCCGCCTCCAACATTGACGTTAGGCGATACTGCCGTAACTACCGGTGCGCCGGCAACAGCTTTGAGAACCAGACCGGACATTGCACGCATGGCAGAACTGCTTGCTGTATGCTGAGAGGTTGTGGTGCCAGCTGTGCTGTTAGTAGCAGCATAAACCGAAATTCTCGGACTTGTTGTCGTAGAGTTCGGACCAACTGCTGCTAACCAACCAGCTGCCCATGAAGTGATGGTTCTTGTTGTAGATGATGTTGAAGCGACGCTCACCATTTCGACTGCAGTGTCACCACTTGCAATGGTTAGCGACGGAGAAATTGGTCCGACTGTTGTAGATTGCGAAGTACTGATAAAGGAGCCGATATTGGAAAGATTGGTTTGGTCAACACCGTTATATACAGCTGCATACACATGATTGTTAACCGAAGTGCCACCGGATACCGCTATTGTGAGAGTGTTGCCACTCGCAGCGGCAATATCAGCTTCTTTAAGGTAAAATAAATAGGTATGCTGCTGGGCTAAAGTGGCATTGTTACCAGTTGAAAGTGTCAATGCTTTTCCACCAAATGACGCTGTGCATGTCTGAGCGGCCGTTGCAGTGGACACTTCGGTAGAGACGCCGACAACCAACAATCTATTGGGCCCTGCAGCTATTGCAGGTGTCTTATTGAATGCTGTTGCACCCGACAGATCAATTGAAGTTGGAAATGCCGTCCCAGTGTACACCGATGTCCACGCTTGCTGAATTGAAACATCAGCAAGTGCATTTTTCGGTTTGAACCAGCCTTGATACGCAAAAACACTCATGAGGAGGGTTACCATCAGCACCATGCTGACTTTGGCCATCCAGCTCATCCCTTTCATCTGTTTTCTAATTACTTGTCCCATGTGTTACCTCTCTTTTCTCATTTTATGTAGTCAGTTACGTAAATTATCCGGTTATCGAGAGGCTGGTTCGCATAAAGCGAACCAGCTTATATCCATCTCTTTACTACAGATTGGAGTGGCACGCAACACATGAGAGTGAACCGCTACCCCATGCAGGTGTTGTACCGTTGTTGTGACAAGCAATTGTTGAACAGGTGCCGCCTGTATAGCTTCCGGCGCTGAGGAACTTCTTGGAAGTATCAGTTGCACCGGTCCTGGTCCAGACCGTTGAATATGCGTTGAAGCTGGCAGCGCTGATCTGGGCCTTGGAGACTTCATTTGCAGCGACGAAGGCAACATTCACAACACCGTTGATGTGATTCAGGTAGCTGATTTTCTTGGAGCTGTCTACCGTGTTTGCATGGCACTTGGCACAGCTCAGGGTGGTCTCATAAGTGATGCCGCTGCTACCTTCATGAATGCCATTGTTGATATGGGCAGTGTGCGCACCAGTTGTAGGAGCAGCGGCATGACACATTGCGCATTTGTCAGGACCGGTGAATCCGGTGTACCAGTTGGGCGTAACGGTGTATTTACCCTTGCCGTCACTGTGACAGGAAGCGGTTGCGCAGGTGATATTTGATTTTGTGGTACCGGCAAAGCCGTTGCCATTCAGAACGATTGTTCCGTTCTTATGATTGTCATTGGTAGATGGATGACATGTTACACAACCGAATTTGTAACCGGTAGAATCAGTATTGTTATTCATGAAGCTGGTATCTGTTCCACCGTATGCATTTACCAGTGAAGGCAGGTTGCCGACATGGACAGCATGTGAGCTGCTCAAAGTCCCATGGCAGGAAGTACAAGTCATAGTACCGAAATCCACCGTGCCGTTGTTATGGGTTGCTCCAGCCATACCGGTGTAGATATGGCAGTTGGCGCAATTCAAAGGCGACGTGGTTGCAGAAGCGTGTGACACGCTAGCCGGCGGAGTGCTGTGACAGCTGTTGCAGGATGCCGTCGCGCTCTTGTACCCGGTTATACTGTCATACTGGAGCTGGCTGATCTTGTTGTTGGTAAGCAGGTCGGAAAGGGCGGAGGTGATGTCGCCGGTCACTGTGCCGTTGTTGTATACCGCGTCGATAGAATCGGTGATCAGCTGACGGGCATACTCAGGGTTGTGGGCGTAGGCACCAGGCTCGGCCACGAACATACGGTAGTTGTAGGCAGCACCGTAGGTATTTTTATTGCCCCATGTCGTGACACCGTTGAAAGTGAAGGTCGCGTTAGCATAGTTGAAGCCCTTTTCGGCAAGAGCAATCCGGAGTACCTCAAGGGCGTTGTTGAAGGTTACACGCTTGGAATCAAGCGCATCAGCCGTCATGGTGTTATTGGTGTTATAGGTATGACAGGTAGCGCAGGCGTTAGTGTAAATCTGCTTGATCTTGCCATCAACTGAAGAACTGCTGATTACACTGAAGGCATGCTTGTTGGGCGAACTCATGTGGCAACCCACGCAAGGACCGTCGGCTGCACTGCCAACCGTGCGGTGGCTGTTGTCTGTCAGTGCAGTGTAAGTACGACCGGAGAAGGCGTAACCAGTTGCGCCCTGCAGGGTTCCGGCGGCAGGCAGGTAATGGCTATTGTATTTAAAGGCTTTGGCCAAATCAGAAACTGTTGCTACATACGCTGTACCTGAATCACGACCGCTGTGGCAGTCCGCACAGACGTTGGATTTGCCAAGTTCAGCGTTTTGGAAGCCGGTATTGCTGCTAAACGGATAGGCCGGAGTTACATCACGAACCACACCGTTGGCCACGTCAGAGTGGCAGGCACGGCAGGTGATGACTTCCTTGGTCGTGTCGGCAGCAACGCCCCAAGCGGTAGTGACATGAGCGCCGGAGTAGTTGACGAAGCCGGTCGTGGTGTGGCAACGCACACACACAGCCCTTGTCTTGAAGTCCATTGAGGCAAACGGCGGTGATGTAACACTGGCATGACCGGAGGCAGACCACTGCTGGCGTATCACCAGGTTGTCAGAGTTGTTGTTGTGGCAGTCGGAGCAAGATGAACGCGATGTCGCATATGACCCTGCGGTGGCCTTTGCGGTGTTAAAGTGCGCGTTGGCAAGTGTAGGGGTTAGCGATGTTATAAGTTCCTTCGTGCCGTTTTTGTGGGTATCTGTTTTGTAACCGGTGTATATGTGACAGGCGGTGCAGGTACTGATGTCCGTAGTAGTAGCGCTGTAAGCTGTGTGCGTTGCAGGCGGGTAGCCGTGGCAGCTTGCGCATGCGTTTGAGTTTTCCAAAACTTCCACCGTGCCATTGCGGTGGTTACCGGTTACAGTGACTGCTGTCGGGAGGTAGCCGTGGCAGGTTGCGCACGTTCCGGTTGTTACGCCGCTGTGATACGATGTTGTCGGCGGGTTGCCGTGGCAGCCGGTACAGCTGAATTCAGTCGTGCCGTTACGGTGAGAGCCAGAAACGGTGGAATCTGCAGGGAGGTACCCGTGGCATGCGGCACAAGATCCTGCTGTATAGCCGCTATGGGAGACCGTCGCAGGCGGATTACCGTGGCAGCTGCTGCAGGTCATTGCATTCACATTAAGCATGCCATTGTTATGCGTAGTACCATTGAAACCAGTGTAGGTGTGGCAGCTGGTGGCACAGTTAGGGGTTGTTCCACCAACTGCTGATGCATGCGATGCGCTGGAAGGTGGGTAGGCATGGCAGCTGGCGCAAGCGGTATTGTTGGTCAGGATTTCAATAACACCATTGCTATGTATTGCAGAGGAAGGTACAGAGTGGCAGTCGGAGCATGTAGACGAAGTATGGGTGTAGGTTGATACACCAAGCTTTGTAGTGGTCGGAGGGTTGCCGTGGCATGTAGTGCACGTAAGATTGCCCACCGAAAACGATCCACTGGGATTGCTGTGATTATGGCATGTTCTGCAGCCTTGAGAAGCACTGTGGTTGGGCACGCTTGTTGGCAGGCTGGAATGACACGCCTGGCAGACGCCGTTTCCGGAATTGAAGTTCTCGCCATCGGCAAAATATACCTTATTGCCAGAAAGTGTACGCCGAACCAACTTCTGATTAATCCCATGATCTGTATCAGCGACATCATTAACATGTGCGCCATGGCAATCGTTGCACTGAATATCCTGCCCATTATCGCCCATTTTCTTCGCATTATGGTTAAACTTATTCGCATGGCAGTTTGTGCACAAACTGAGTTTATCCGCTTCCCCTGGAGGAACTGCCGCCCCTCTGGGGTTGGTAAGGAGGAGATCTCCGCCGCCGACACCAGGCGTTGTCAGGTTGCCGGCATTGGCAACATTGTGAGTTCCATGACATGTACTGCATAGAACCATGTTGCCTGACGCTGTGAGCCTGGTATTCAGATCGGCTGGGATCGCTTTGAAATCTGCCCCTTTTGTTCTTAACGTAGTAGAGTACCCTATGAACACAGGGTGGCTCCCTGAAGTATTATTCCTCTGCACGTTGCGCGAACGGTGGCAGTCCAGACAGAGGCTATCCTTACTATTATTAACACGCAGGAAATCGGCATAACCATCAGGCGTACCATTTTTATGAGGATCGTGACAGCTTACACATGCCAACGTATTGCCGGTGTACGCGGTCACGTTGTGCAGCGCCGATGTAGGAGCCGGGTGCTGAGCGCCTTTTGCCAGGTTCTCATCAGGCCCACTCCATTTGTGCGAGGTAACACCTTCAGTACCCGGTTTTTTAGTAGAAGTGGGACTGTGGCAGGTCAAACAATTGCTGTTGAAACCACCACTGTCTGGTTGCACGGACGACTTATGACAGTCTGAACATGTGTTGGAGTGAGGAGCATCCACTGCGCCAACGTCGTACGGCTTGACGAAAGCGAGTAGCGCTAGGCCGAGTGCTGCTGTTAAAATCCTTTTCATAGTTTGTCTCCTGTTTCTTTACTGACGTTTTTTTTGTTTGCAGCGGAAATCCCTGTACTAAGACTGAAACCATTACACTTAAGAATATAATTAATCACTGTTGTGGGCTGTTCGCGAGCATAATATAAAATTGGATGCTTCGCACTTAGCAATTACTGTGCCATGCTGTAATCATATGAAATAATGTGGTTTATAAATATTACACCGGCGTTTGTGCGTGAAATCACCGAATTGGTTATGCCAAAACACGCTATGACTTTGCTCCAGGTTTCCATGAAAACAATACACTCTGGCATTTGCGTCAAATCACGTTATGCTACGTCATTACACTCCATGGAATTCTACGCCGATTTATGACGCTTAAGCGCGATATGACAGTATCGCCACTGTATTTTGACGTAATTATTGATGGTTCTTACAGTAGCACAATTTATAACCTGCTATAATTACTTGAGTTTGAAATTTGGCAAGTGATTTGCATATTGCGGAAAGTGGATTTGGAGTTTGAGAATTTGCAATAGATTGTTTGAAAAAGAACAACAATACATATCAGTAAGGAGATTAGCGTTATGAAATCACAGCAGGGTCAAGAAATGATAGTATCCCGTCCGAGTTATTTGGCAAAAATGTGCATCGCCGCTGCGCTCGCCGCTTCAGCGATGCTGCTCATGTCCGGATGCGGTGATCAGTCCGGTTCAAATGGCATCTCTGCAAAATCATCAGTACAGAGGCTTGCGTCAGCTCCGGCCAACGGCAAGGTAGGGCAGTTATATTTTAATACTACTGAAAACCGCGAGTATATTTTTAATGGTACAGAGTGGCTCCCGCATGATGCTTCGGTTGATACCTATGTTTCCCAAAAACGCACTGCCAGTCAAACAGATGGCGATTATTGTACTGATAATAACGGTAACGATATTTGTCCGGATACTATGCATACCAAACATAATGCGGTAATGAATGATTGCCAGGGATGTCACGACTTGTCAGTGTCTTTTTATGTACCAGATACATTTTTCATGAATCCGAACAAGCCTGCATATATCGGTATAAACGGAAACCAAAGTAATTCTCCAATACAACCCAGATATTCTTCTAGCATGCTTTGGAGTACTTCATCTAATAACTATACGAAAAGTACTCCTTCCGCCTCATGTGCCAACATCGCCTGTCATGCCGTCGCTAAGGGTACTTTCGAGTACTACTTCCCTGGTGGTGACGGAAATCCTGAAAAGAAATATGCGGAGTACGGTGCCCCGGTAACCAGCACTCCAAGAGTACAATGGGCAGTCAACAACAATAGTGGCATTACTCCCGATCAATGCGGTGACTGCCATGGCAACCCACCCAATACAGGTGTTTGGCATAGTAAACAGCATGCCAATAATATCTACGGGGCAAATAATTGCCAATTTTGTCACCCTGAGACTGCAACAACAGATCGTACAACAGGTATAAATAGTCTTGTTAGAGGTGCTAAACATATGAATGGATCAGTTGACGTTTCAGCCACTTTTACTTCCAAATGTTTCGGTTGCCATTGATGTCTGATGGTTGCAGTACGGATTACGTACCTCACAACAGAGTTTACAATTGAGATGTAGTTCTATAAGATGGGGGGGCGTTGAAAAGCTCTCCCTTCTTTTTTCATCCGATACGTTGTTTCGATTCATTGGGCCGTTTATGTCATTTAGCAACGAAAGGTAGCGAACATGACCGTCAAATCTTTTTGTTTTTCCATCATTGCAGTTGCGGCCGCTTTCTCTGTTGTTGCATCCGCTGCGACTGCTGCTTCGCAGGTCGTACTCCCCCAGAGCGGACAGACCACCTGCTGGGATTCAAGCGGAGCCGCAACAGCATGCGCCGGCACTGGCCAGGATGGCGATAAACTGGCAGGTACAGCATTACCTGCCACCCGTTTCACTGACAATGGTAATGGCACCGTCACTGACACACTGACAGGTCTTATCTGGCTCAAAAACGCTAATTGTTACAGCTATGTGACCTGGACTAAGGCACTCAGCAACGTCAGCAAATTGTCCAGTGGTGCATGTGGGCTTACTGACGGCTCGAAGGCCGGAGAGTGGCGTTTGCCAAACCGTAAAGAATTGCAGAGCCTTCTGAACCGTCAGCAAACTGACAACAACACATGGCTGATTACTTCCGGCTTTTTGGCCGTCCAGGCCGGCACTTACTGGACCTCCACCACCAGTGCAGAATCCAACACCTATTCATGGAGTGTTGATTTCATGGAAGCCAGTGTGGTCTTAGGCCATAAAATTACAACTTCATGTTATGTCTGGCCGGTTCGTGGCGGACAGTAAAAAATACTGAACTATATACGTATCTTCATCCATTTTCTCCACACTGGAGACACGCCATGAAAATATTTTTTATCGCTACTCTGGCAGTACTCACGCTGGTTACTCAATCCGGGCATGCCGCTATTATCCAACTACCCGCTACCGGTCAGACCGTAAGCTACGCTTCAGGTGACGACGGCTCCCTGCGAAAAGGGGTTGCGGTATCAGGCTCACGCTTTACCGACAACGGCAACGGCACCGTTACTGATAATCTGACCAGCCTGATCTGGCTGAAGAACGCCAATTGTTTTGACGTCCAGACCTGGAGCACCGCTCTCGGAAATGCAAATCGCCTCTCAAGTGGCACCTGCAGCCTTTCAGACGGCTCAAAGGCCGGCGACTGGCGTCTTCCGAATGTGGTTGAACTTGAGAGCCTGAGCGATCTGTCCCATTTCGGACCCACTTTGCCGACAGGACATCCGTTCACCTCTGTCAAGAACTCCATTTACTGGACTTCCACGACAAATGCCCGCTACACCGACTACGATTGGACCATCAGCTTTAATTCCGGACTAATCTACGATTATGATAAATTGCTCAGTTACTACCTCTGGCCGGTAAGAACCTCACCGACCAGACTGAGCATAACCACACCGGCAGACGATCTCTCCACTACTGCTACCAGCATCACCATCAGCGGTACGGTCACAACCACCCTCAGCAGCGTCTCAATCAGTATGACAGCCGACGGACTAACATATAAACCTGCCATTGCCGGTGACGGCAGCTTCAGCCAGGTTATCAATCTGGCGACGGACAAAACCTATGCCGTTGTCGTTGTTGCTACCGATCAGGCCGGCTACAAGACCACCGTTCAACGCAACATCACCAAGTACACTGTGGTAAACGGCGCCTGCGGCAGCAGCAACGGCCAGACATTTACCGTTGTACCTGCTGTCGATCTATGCTCGACCGGCACGCAATCCGCAATTACCGGCAGCGGACCCTGGAACTGGACCTGTAACGGCAGCTACGGTGGAACTAATGCGTCATGTTCTGCGAACAAGCTATCGACATTAATACCCTCCGTTATCTGGCGTCACCAGGGGGACGGTAAAATATACGGCTTGGCCACCGACGGCAGCAGCACCGCTGCCAGCCAGATCTGGCAGGAACAGGACCCGGCCTGGTCAATCGTCGGCCGGGGGGACTTTGACGGCGATGGAATCAGGGACCTTGTCTGGTGGAACAGCAGCACAGGTCAGGTCTACGTCATGTTGATGGCAGGCCCTGTGACGGTAAAATCGGGCGCTGTCGTCTACACAGAACCAAACACCTCCTGGAGAATAGTCGCCACAGGAGACATAAACGGCGACGCCAAGAGTGACCTGATCTGGTGGAACAACATCACCGGACAGGTTTATGTCATGCTGCTGAACGGCACAGCAGTCGCGGGGAGCGGATTAATCTACACCGAACCGGATACCAACTGGAAGATCGTTGCCGCCGCCGATTTCAACGGCAACAGCAAGGTGGAACTGCTCTGGTGGAACAGCTCGACCGGCCAGACAGCCATCGGGCAGACCAACGGAACGAGCGCATCGAGCGCCAATCTGATCTGGACCGAACCGAACACCAACTGGCGAATCGCCGGCGCCGGCGATCTGGATGGCGACGGCAAAGCGGAAATTGTCTGGTACAACCGGACAACCGGCCAGGTCTACGGCATGCAGACCAACGGATCATCAATCACCAACAGCGCTATGATCTACACCGAATCGGACACCAATTGGGAGATAGTCGGCGTCGGCAACTACTACGGCGATGACAAGGGCGAATTGCTCTGGTGGAACCAGCTTACCGGTCGTGCCTACCTGATGCCGATGAACGGTTTATCGGTTGCACAGAATACTTCCACATTTTATGCCGATCTTGACACAACGTGGCGTATCCAGAGTGAGATCGAATGGCGCGATAACGTATATGGCAGAGGTGTGACAACATCAACCTTAAACCCGATCAACGGAGTCTGCGGAAGCAGTAACGGTCAACCGTTCACGATTGCACCCACCCTGAATCTCTGCAGCACCGGCACGGCATCTGCTTTAACCGGCTCCGGTCCCTGGAGCTGGAGCTGCAGCGGCAACTACGGCGGAACTGCTGCAAGCTGCTCGGCCAACAAACTGCCTGCAGCTATTACCACACCTTCCATCACATTTTATCACCAGCCGGACGGCAAAGTATCCGGCATAACCACCAACGGCAGCACAATAACCGGTGGCGCCCAATTCTGGCAGGAAACCAACCCTGCCTGGCAAATCGTCGGCCAGGGGGACTTTGACGGCGACGGCGTCAGAGACCTCGTCTGGCAGAACAGCACGACCGGGCAGGTTTACATCATGCTGATGGCAACTCCGACAACAGTAAAGTCCGGTGCAGTCATCTACACAGAATCCAACACAAACTGGAAAATAGTAGCCACCGGTGACCTGAACGGTGACGGCAAAACCGACCTGATCTGGTGGAATAAAACCACCGGCCAGGTCTCCGTGCTACTGGTAAACGGGACAACAGTAACAGCTGGAGGACAGATCTACACCGAACCGAACACCAGCTGGAAAATAGTCGCCGCCGCCGACTTCAACGGCAACGGCAAGGTTGAGTTGCTCTGGTGGAACAGTTCAACCGGCCAGGTAGCCCTGGGTCAGACCAACGGAACCAGTGCCTCCACCGCCGGCATCATCTGGTACGAACCGGACACCAACTGGCGCATAGCCGGAGCTGGCGATCTGGATGGAGACGGCAAAGCTGACATCATCTGGCACAACAGAACCACCGGTCAGGTTTACGGCATGCAGACCAACGGCTCCTCTGTCTCCAACGGCGCAATGATGTACACTGAAGCGAACACCAATTGGGAGATAGTCGGTGTCGGCAGCTACAACGGCGATAACAAGGCCGACCTGTTATGGTGGAACCAGCTGACCGGCCAGCTCTACCTGATGCCGATGAATGGTCTTTCGGTAGCGTCGGGCGGTACTCTGCTCTATACAGAACCTGATACAACCTGGCACATCCAGGGTGATACCGAATGGCGGGATAACCTGTACGGCAAAGGAGTTACTACGACGACGAAATAACGAATCTGCCGCTTCTGAACTGTGACGAAACTTTCAAGACCTCTGCGGTATACCGACCACAGAGGTCTGTCATTAACTACTGTATCAGCAACTCACACTTCTTCTATAAATATGGAGGCTTGTCTATGAAACTCATGGTCCTTGCTGTCGTTCTCACGCTGCACCTCACTCTTCAGACTTCTCAGGCCGATACAACCTGGCAACAGCAGAGTAATGGCCTTACATTCGGTGGAATCAATACCCTGGTCATTGACCCATCCAATCCTCAGACCATCTACGCCGGGACCCAGGATGGCGGCGTATTCAAATCCGATAACGCTGGCGCAGACTGGAGTGCGCTTAACAGCGGTCTCCCGTCAAACTCTTCTGTCAGTACTCTTGCAATTGACGAGTCAACCCCCCAAACCATCTATGCCGGTATAAATGGCGGAGGCGTCTACAAATCCGGAAATGGAGCTAAAAGCTGGAGCGCCGTCAATACCGGATTGGCGACCACTGATGTCTACGTGCTTGTCATTGATCCGATCACCCCCCAGACTATCTATGCCGGATCAGATGGGACCGGCGTCTTTAAATCCATCGACGGAGGACAAACCTGGAGCGCCATCAACACCGGATTGACGAACACGGGTATCTATACCCTGGTCATTGACCCAAACACACACCGGACAGTCTACGCGGGATCACAAGGTGATGGCATATTCAAGTCCGTTAATGGTGGTGGAAATTGGAGTCCCGTCAACACGGGGATTCCGTCAGACACGTATGTCCGGTTTATTGCAATCGATACAGCCTCTCCTTTGACACTCTACGCCGGGACAAATGGCGGCATATTCAAGACTGAAAACGGAGGTACAAACTGGAGCGCCATGAATACCGGGCTTCCGTCGAGCGCGTATATCAGTACTCTTGCGATTGACCCATCCAACACACAGACCATCTATGCCGGAGTATACGGGCAAGGGATCTTCAAATCTGAAAACGGCGGTGCAAGCTGGAGCGATGTGAACACCGGTCTGACAAACACTGATGTCTATGCTCTTGCCATTGCCCAGGACTCCTCGCAGTCCATCTATGCCGGGACAAATGGAGGGGGGGTTTTCAAATCCCAATCCGGCACACCTGTTTCATTGAATATCGTAAAGATCGGTACTGGCACCGGCAGTATCATCTCAACCCCTGCCGGAATATCATGCGGAACCATCTGCAGCACTTCATTTCTCAGCGGTACAATCGTCACTCTGTCTGCCACTCCTGGCAGCGGCAGCAGTTTTACCGGATGGAGCGGCGCCTGCAGCGGCACGGGGACATGCACACTCATCATGGATGCGACAAAGAACGTTGGAGCGACGTTTACTCCACCCGCCATCACCTGGCGCCATCAGGGGGACGGCAAGGTGTCCGGCACTACTACCAACGGCAGCAGCATTACCGGAGGCGCTCAATTCTGGCAGGAAACAAATCCGGCCTGGTCAATAGTCGGCCAGGGGGACTTTGACGGTGATGGTGTAAAAGACCTTGTCTGGTGGAACAGTTCAACCGGCCAGGTCTACTTCATGCTGATGACAAGCCCGACAACCGTGAAATCTGGCGCAGTCATTTACACCGAGCCAAATACCAAATGGAAAATTGTCGCCACCGGGGACTTAAACGGTGACGGAAAGACTGATCTTATCTGGTGGAACAATACAACCGGCCAAGTCTACATCATGCTGATAAACGGTACTGCAATAACTGGCGGAGGACTGATCTATACCGAACCGAATACAAACTGGAAAATTGTGGCTGCTGCCGATTTGAACGGCAACGGTAAGGCGGAACTGCTCTGGTGGAACAGTTCAACCGGTCAGGTAGCCATCGGTCAGACCAATGGAACAAACTCCTCAACTGCAGGAGTTATCTGGAACGAGCCGGACACAAACTGGCGTATAGCAGGCGCAGGAGATTTGGACAATGACGGCAAAGCAGACATAATCTGGCATAACAAAGCAACCGGCCAGGTTTATGGCATGCAGACCAACGGCTCATCAGTCACAAATGGTAAATTGATGTATACCGAGCAAAACACCAATTGGGAGATAGTGAGCGTCGGTAATTACAACAGCGACAATAAAGCAGAACTGCTCTGGTGGAACCAGCTGACCGGTCAGGTCTACCTGATGCCGATGAATGGACTTTCGGTAGCGTCGGGCGGTACTCAGCTCTACACAGAACCGGATACCACCTGGCACATCCAGGGCGAAACAGAATGGCGGGACAACCTGTACGGCAAGGGAGTTACTACAACGACTAAATAGCGAATCTGAAACTGAACGGCATGAGTCAATCTATCGTTGACCATGCATAAAACACTGACCTGACAAGACCTCCGAGGTACAAAAACCCGGGGGTCTATCATTAATATACCCAGACCATCCCCCCTCCCCAGATCATCTGCGTCTTCAAGTCCAACAATGCCCGTGTATACCGGGGTGCCCGTAACGTCAGGCTTCCTTGCCCTTTTGTGGATGGCCGCTGCATTACGCTTCGTTCTTACGCAAGCCTCGTGGCGGCCCGTCCGGTTAACCTGAAGATTATTTTCTCCGTTTGAACCTCTGTTACGGCCGTGAAGGGTGCCGTCTCCGCACTCTGCTGTTATCCGTTTTGTTCTGGGATCACCGAGTGTACCGGGGGGCGTGCATACTGGTAGTCACGGCCCTTTTCCATCAGCGTTCAGAAGGATTTTGTATCCGCAAGATCCAGATGTACTTGAACGTACTGAGCGCTGGTTTTACCAGTCCAAAGACGCTGCCAACACGGTTTCGGCACTGCGCCGCAAGGTAAGAGGACGGATGAGGGGATAAGGCAGGGTATTAGTCTTGGTGCAATATATGAGCAAACCGGCTCTTGTCTCCATACCACTCATTCCGGTCCGATGGCCTCTGAAAGGGCAAGAAACGTTTTAGTAACTAACGCCTGAAATTCGTGCCGAATTGGCAAGAAAAGTTTTACTAAAATCTGTAAACAGGCCTAAATGTCGGCTTTGCTAATATATTTATTGAAAATCCAATCAAGGTCAAAACCGTTTCAAGCGGATAACTTCGGATACAATCTGATAAGAATCTGATTTTAAAATATAAAAAGGTTTATCCGCTTTTATCCGAAGTTATCAGATTGTATCCGCGTGAAATGGTCTTTGTTTTTTCTGTTTGGTTCCGGCTTGTCCGGGTTAGTGAGCTGGAAATTGTTAATATACCATTTTTTTTACGTAGGGGCGAAACAAGCGCCTTACCTGCTTCGCCCTTTTGCCACTGAGATCAAAGGCGGGCGAAGCAGATGAAACTTGCTTAGCCCCTACAATCAAAAACGGTAAATCAGTATATTCCACATCCCTTACCGCTGTATCCAGCGGGGAGATCGCGAGTCGATGATTTGGGGGTACTCAACGAAGATAGTCATGACAACGTCAGTACAGTACAGTGATTACAGAACTGAAAAAAGGAGCGCACTATGGCTACTACCGTTATTTCAAAGACCGAGCGAATTGATGTTCGCGCTAATATTTCCGTCAAGCAACTGCTGCAGGATGCCGCCCGGTCATGCCAAAGATGATGCCGCTCGCAACTGGTATTTAAATTGGGGTTTCGAGCCGAGCCCCACCGACCCGTATCACCTTTTTCTCTTGATCAAAGACCTGGTGAAGATCGTTACGCCGTGATATGCGGTAAACTCGGCATACATCTGTCGGCTGTAGCAGACATCGGCTGTAACCACGAAATACACGAAACACACGAAAGATAACAAGACGTTTAATCTACATGCGGATTAACCATTCAGGTGAATGGTCATACAAAAAAACAAGCTTTTGAATTTGTTCGTGTATTTCGTGTGTTTCGTGGTCCAACTGCTTTTTCCAGGATAATATCCCATCCCGACACTTCTCAATGTCTGTAGCAGCTGGCAGATAGAGAGATCTCCCCGAGTAATGCGCGTGACCTTTACTCCAAAGACCCACCGCATTTACAGACACACCCTCCCGAATGGTTATCGGGCTTTGAAGATATTTGCCTTAACGCCCGGATATGCCTGCCTCGTATGTGATTTCTGTTCGTCGGCCGGAATTTTGCCTGCGGCATCCTTCAGATTCCGGGTCACCCCGGACACCCTTGCCGTTCAGCTAACGGTTCCCACCATCAGGGTCCGTAGAGGAGTTGCACCTCCAAGTCACAAATCAGATACCACAGCTGATTTGATGGGGCATACGCCCCGCGCGCCCTGCCGGGCGCACAACATAAAAGGCCGGAGAAAATTCCCCGGCCTTTTATTTATTAGCTCACAGATAAAGGTAATTCTACCAGGCTTCACCACCTGTACCACCACCACTGTGCTGGCTACATGATGATTTAAAGTTACCGCTGTACGATGACCCTTTGATATTGACTGATGATGTACCGAAGTTCAGGAAGTTTGGTGTCCCTGAGCTGCCATTGGATCTGTACCGTGCCGGAACAGTGGTGGCTGTACCAGCCTGGAGCAAGCGGGATATCTTGCCGCCGTGTGGAACCCTGATATGGCAGGAAACACATGACATGATAGCATTGGTACTGTGGGTACTGCTGGAAACATACAAGTGCCAGCTGTTGCTGCCGGTAACCGTATGGCAGTTCAGACAGAACAGACCATTTGCAGTACCATTGCCGGTGGCGTAGGTATTCACGGTAAAGGCAGTTCCCGTACCGGTGCCGTTGCCGGCTGTTGTCGTATATGGCCAGGCTTTGTTGGTTCCGGCCAGCATCCACTTGACAGCAGATCCGTGAGGACCCTTGGAAGCTGCAGTATCGGTTGCATGGCAATCAGAGCAGGTCATGACCTGTGTACCAAGGTTGACATTCCAGGGAGCCTTCATCTTGGCCGCTGTTAGTGCTTTTGGTGCAAGCGAATTCGGATAATTGTTCAAGCCGGTTGCAACAGGATGGCCTGACCTGTTATTCGGGTTGAACTCAAGAGACAGATCAGTAAAGGCTAATGCACCGGTCGGTGCGGTTATCAGACCACCGCCGGTGCTGGAGTTTGTCCCCGCATGACACTTCATACAAATCTGGTATTCCTGTGTTGCTGTTACAGATGCGTAGCTGGACGCGGCATCCCAGGTGAGTGTCGGAGATACGGCAAAATCTAACTTGGTCGGTCCTGCAGTTGTACCGGAAGCTCCTGTTGCATTGTAAGCAACAGTAACAGTGCCGGCACCCGTTGCTCTACTCGTCGCGTAGAGTTCGACGACCAGTACCGTGTTAGCGGTGCTTATGGTCGTTTGCGGAATGGTGATCGTGTGTGTATTTGCCGCAGCTGCAGTTGTTAACGTAGTGTATGTTGACGTTGTCAGAGCCGTCTTGGTGGTGCCGTTCCACAAATATGCATACGCGTTGAGTCTGGGCGCTGTGGTGGCCGTTGCATAATATGCGTAGGTAGTTAATGTAGCAGTTTGTGCACTGAGAGTTGCTCCGTTAGTCATTGCAGGCGAGACAAAGGAAACAACACCAAAGTTGTTACCGCTGGCGCTGGTAGTCCAGGTAATTGTCTTGGTGGTAGGTGTTGTCGTGCTCGGGGCGGTGCCAGACATACCAACCGAAGTCCATGTCGGGCTCGGAGCAGTGAAAGTAACGCCTGATTGTGTTGCAGTCAATCCAACCGATGGTGGAGTTGTGCTGTTCAGATATAAGGTGCTGCCTGTTACACCGGGCAGGCCAGGAGTTGCAGCGCCGCCTGCACCCGGATAGGTAGGCACGACACCGGATGCGCTAGCAAGTACGCCTGCCATAACACCGCTTGCAGCAGTTTGATTTCCGGCACCATTACCGCCTTTTGCTGCGTGCATATTGTGGCAGTCGCCACAGGTGACATTCTTGTGACCATAGGTCTTGGCAATCTGAGCCTGGATGGCGTCAGTAGCACCGTTGGCTACCGTTGTACCGTGGCAGTTGTAGCAGTAGTTGGTGGCTACGTTGACTTTAACCGTTGCATTGTACGGGTTGGTTAAAGTGCGCAGCATTTTTGCCGTTGAACCGGAATGGCCGTTGATGGTTGGGTCTGTTGTTGTATTAGCTGCTGCAGCATTGCCGTGGCAGTTGTAGCAGCCGTTAACCGTCTGATGGGCAGCGGAACCGGCAGTCCAGTTGATGTTCGGCGGGTTGGTGTTATCACCCGAATCACTGAACGGCGTTGTTGTTGAGTGTGTGGCATCATGACAGCTTGAACAAGCCGATGAGAGGTTGGCAGCCGTTGCCGAAGTGCCGTCATAGAGAACACTGGTACCGGTGTTGAGGTTTTTCAGGTAGACACTGACGCCGTTGCTGTAAGTTTTGTGGTTGGTCTGGTCATGGCAGACACTGCAGCTGTTGTCATTGACAGTGTCAGTTGCATTTTTAACGTGATGGGATACCTTGGTGCTGTCGAAATCACCGCCGGTGCCGACAATCTGGCGTCGATAGGAGGACTTGACCGTCTTGTGACACACATTGCAGGAAGTTACGTTACTGTCGACGCTACCGTTGATATGGACGGCTTTACTAACAAAGGTCGCGTCGGTATTGACATTCAAATGGCAGGTGTGGCAGGTACCGAGAGAAACTGGAGCCAGACCATCGTGATCACTGGTTGATGGCGGGAAACCGTGGCAAGTGCCGCATTCGGTCGTGCTTGGTGTACCGGTCAGGTAGGCAGTGTTTGCCCAGGTCGGCGCAGTATTGCTGCCTTTTGATGCAGCAGCAAAACCTGAACCGTGACAGTAGGTAACGCAAGAGCCATTGGCTGCAGTATAGCTGGCGCTGACGCCATTGCTGCGGGCTGCTGAGCCAACCGGGTAGTCCACCTGGGTAGTTCCGTCCATATGGCCGGCTGCGTTGACAGTAGCCGGAGTTGTATGGCATACGACGCAACCGTAAGCTGCCGTATAGTTACTGCTCCCCTTCAGGTGGGCGTCATGTGCGCCGACATGAGCGTCAGATGGTGACGTAACTTGTGGAATTGCATTCGAATAGAATGTTGCACTGTTCTGATCTGCATGGCATTTCTGGCACTGGGGCAAGTTAGTGTTGGCCCCCCACACAGGTGAATTCTGTCCGTGACATGCTGTTGTATTACATGTTCCGAAGGTGGTATTGCTGTTTGAAGTAGCAACTTTATTGTCAGTAGATCTCGTATACTTATCGCCATGCAGCATACCGCTGAAGTTGATGAAACCATTGGCGTGATTATAAACGGTCGGTTTTTGGTGGCATGTGGAGCAGTCATACGCCATTTTGTTCGAATGGGCATAATGTGAACCAGGGAAGCGCCCTTCACGGCCATAAGTTGCTGTGGAGTTTCTGGCTACTTCATCAAGGATATTTGCCGTATCATGGCAACCACCGCATGAGGTGATCCGTGACCAGGTACCCCGCGTGAGGGTAATTGAGTTGGACAGGTAGTTGAGTCCTGTCACTCCGGTGTCGGGAGAAGCTGTCCCTACAGCAGTGACTTTAGATTGGACAGTCTTACCGGCAACATAATCCGCATCATCCGGATAAAACATGCTGTAGACAACGTACAGGTATTTTGAAGTTCCGGCCAGGATGGTCCTGTCGGCAGAATTCGCACCAAAATCATTTACCAGAGGAATAGAGATTGAAGCTTTATTCCAGTCGGCAATTTCACCGACCTGCTTGGCCGCAGCCGGCAGTTTAGTCGGATCGCTATCTTCGGTAGTGGATACATAAATCTTTACATTACTGACCTGAGTGGTTGTACCTAGTTCCTGAAGAGTAATTGAATTAAGTTCCAGAGCATTGTCAAAGGCTGTGTTGCAGTCTACCTTGAAGTGCTGCATGACCACTGCAGCATCGGAATCCTTGGCATTGGAGGCACCGGTAGCATTGGCCGAAGTGGATAGCAGGTTGCCGGAATAATCAAGGGTTATGGTGTTGGAGTTAAGAGCAAGTCCTGTTGCACCGACGTTAGGCGATACAACACCAACTGCGGTTATCGATGATCTGACCGTCTTGGAGGCTTGGCCGGAGGACATGTCGTAAACTATGTATATATACTTGGTTAACGGTTGTGTTCCACCCAGGGTACGGTTAGCGGCGGTTCCACCGGTAAGGCTGAACTGTGTGGATGTTCCAGCCCAGTTGGTGGCACTGCCGACAAGAACGGCGTCAACTGGGAGAACCGTAGCTGATGTCGGTGATATGTAAACCTCTGCAGATGCAAGAACGGATGTAGTGCCAAGATCGTCAAGAGTCAGAGAATTAAGTTCCATCGTCCCTGATCCTGTAACCTGAACCCTCTGCATTACGACAGCGGTATCGGTATCCAGTCTGGTGCCGGTCGGTGCAATCGCCGTGTTGCCGGACACTGTGAGCGTGGCACTTGTTTTAGGTGATATGACCATTGCCGCAATTGAGCTGAGTGTTGTTCCACTTGCAGTGTAAGAGCAGGTAACGCCGCTCGCGGCAGTAGTGTCACCAAGCATGTAGTTTCTTACTCCGATGGTACCGGTGCCCGAACCGGTAGCGGTTGTCAGCAATGATGTCCATGGTGTTGCCGGTGTTATGGTACGTGAAGTAGTACTGCCGGTCCGGCTGAGATTGACTATTGCAACGGCCTGCTCACCAGTGGCGATTGTCAAGGTCGGACTAAGCGGACCAACAGCGGTGGCAGCAGTAGTTGAACTTGTCCACTGTCCAACCATTTTTACCGGTGCTGACTGATCGACGCCGGTATACACCGCAGCGCGCACCATGTTGTAAGACGTTGTCCCGCCGGTAACGGTTGCAATTAATGTTGTACCGGTGGCTGCGGCTATGTCAGCCTCTTTCAGATAATAGAGATATGTGTGGGCCTGACGTGAAGTAGTACCGTCACCGGTAGCCTGGGTCAGGGTTTTCCCCCCCCAGGTGACAGAACAGGTTTGTGTCGCAGCGGCGGTAACGGTCGATTGGACGGCAACCACCAACAAACGGTCCGTTCCAGCATTGACTGCATAGGTATACCCGGCAGCAACTGGGAATGCAGTCCCTGAATAGACACTTGACCATGCCTGCGAGTTCCCGATTGCAGCGTATGACGTCATCTGCCATCCCTGATACAGTCCAGCCGAAAGGAGGAGAGTGAATAATGATATGAGAGTGACTTTTGCCTTATAACTCATACCTCTGATTTTATTATGCATAATCTTACCCATGATATATTCCTCCCGGACCTAGTAAGGCTGCCAGATTGGCGATGTTTTGAAGTGACAGTCAATGTTGGAGCACGTTTTGGGTGTTATTGATGAAGAGACACCTGTTATACCGTTGTATTGTGGCGGATTCGGGCCAAACTGCCGGGCAGCGGCATGGGCTGCATCTCCAAAATTGATGTTGCGGACCGACGTGGTGCGGTTTGCCTGCTGATGATCATTCACATCTCTGGAGTGGCAGACTCCGCAAATGCCGTCAAAATTGGCAGTGCCGTATACATCCTCGTTCGAGTTCATGGTTGTGACATTCATCCTCTTCTTGAGATAGTTGATATGCATGGCGTGTGCTCCGAAGCTTTCAACCGCCATCGCATTTTTGCCCCACAAAGTACCGTTTGTTCCCCTGGTGTCATAGTCATGGCAGGAGTTGCAGTATTTCATAGCTTCAAGGTTTCCGTTAATATGAAAATCCTTTCCTGCTAAAACATCAGTTGCATCTCTTGATCCGTTATGGGGATGGCATGCGGCACAGTTTAAATTACCCGGATCATGCGACAGCCTGGTTGAAGTCACCGGCGGATAACCGTGGCATTTCGCACAGTCAGTAGCCCTATCACCGGTAAGGTAGCCGGTTTCGTTCCATTTTGGAGCAGTATTGGTACCGTCAGTCAGGGTGGCACCGTGGCAGTACGTCGCTGAGCAGGTTCCTGTCGCACTGTCATACGCAGGTGTGAGCATGCCACTGGCATAGGTATACGGAATGGCACTGCCCGGTGTTGTCTCCTTGTTTTTGGCCAGATTGCTCCATGTGGGCAGGGAACTGCCGTCCATATGGCCTGCTATAAATGCCGTTGCGGGAACAGTATGACAATCACTGCATGAAACCGGCTTGCCAATGTTGTTGAGGCTGCGCAGATGTGTGTCATGGGCGCCAACTTTCGGATCGCTTGAGACATTACTGGTTACTATACCGGTCTGGCGGCCAACGCCTAGGCCAATCCCCTTATATCCTGGAGCTGACTGTTCATATGTGGATGTGCTGTAGTTGGCAAGAGTCACGCCCATACCGTGGCACTTGGTGCACTGATAATTGGGTGTGTTGCCACCCCAGACAGGTGACAATCTGCCATGGCAGTTAACCGTTGTACAGGAAGCAAAATCACTTCCTTTTACCTTACCGGCAGCAGGGTATGCTGCGCCGAAGTCACCCGGCGTCGTTTTGTAAACATCAACCATACCGTTCATATGGCTACCCGGAGCTGTAGTGCCCTGAACAGCACCCTTGTGACAGTTGCCGCACGTTAGGCCGACACCGGTCATATGCTGAGTATGAGATCCTGTTACAGGTACACTTGCGTGGCAGGCAGTACAATTCATTGCGGTAGTGCCCCATGTGGGTGATAGAACAGGATTACCCCGACCATCATCATGACAGCTGCTTGTGGAACATTTACCAGCAGCACTGCCAAACGCTTTTGGTGATGGGTAGCCAAGGTCGCCCTGAGCTGTTTTGTAAACGTCGATTACGCTATTATCATGACTAGTGGAAAGGGTGGAACCTTCAACCGCTCCGCTGTGGCACTCCGCACATGCAGCAAAACCGGCATTAAAATGTGCTGAATGGCTTCCGGTACCAGGACGGCTTGTATGGCAGTAGTCACATTTTTGCTGTGAGGCGTCACCCCATACAGGTGAAGTTTTCTGCAGCGCTACCCCTAAGGTAACTGTTGATGGGTCCACGTGACAGCTTGCGGTTGAGCATGTTGTATAGGGAGAACCCTTGGCTTTGTCGACTTCATAGCCAAGGTCACCAGGAGTTGATTTGTAGACATCAACGTTTCCGTCACTGTGTTCTGCCGATACTGACGATGCTTTTACCGCACCCTTATGGCACGAGGCGCAAACAGCTTCTGCGGCTGTAAGGTGTACGGTGTGGCTGCCGGAAATTGGAGTTGTGGGATGGCATGCCGAGCATCTCGGCACTACTTCACCCCAATCAGGGCTTATGACCTTGTTACCAAGTCCGTCATCATGACAGCTTGAAGTTGAACAGTAGCCAAGTTTACGATCATCCTTCTGGCTTGGGAGGTACTTGTTGTTTGATTCGGTGTAGCCGTGGAAAACAGCAATCGGCCGACCGGCGCTGGTTGCGTGTTGAAACGGTTTTGCTGATGTTGCGTGGTTGGTATGGCACTGAGCACAGGCGTCCAGATTATTGCCATGTTCTGAAATGTGTACCGTATGCGAACCGGTTGTCGGTATAGCGTTATGGCACTTGGCACACGTGTTGATATCAGCAGCTCCAAGCGGGTCACTTCCCCATACCGGGGTCGTTGACTCAAAGTGGCAGTTGACACTGGAGCAGGTACCAAGTTTCGGATCTGCCGTCTGAGCAAATAAAGCAGCAGATGTGTACTTTCTAAAAGCGGTTGAATAATTGACTGCCTTGGCAATCCGAATTGTATAGTTATTCGTCATGGCATGCTTTGTGTTATACGTAGCAGCGGCATCGCCATGGCACTTTGCGCAGACGTTTCCTGCCGTTGTCGGGGCGGAATGCGTGTTGTGATTACCCTTGACGGCGCCGGTGGTGATGTTTCGGAACGTTGGCAACGAACCGGCCGGCGTATCAACCGGATTTGCGTCAAAACCATCGACACCATGACACTTGGTACAGTCCAAGGCCGCCTGCGCAACACCGGTCAGCAGAATCACCATTGATAATGAAAGCACAGTGGCGATAAGCTGTTTCGTCACGTATTCCATCCTGCCTAGTTTTTTCATATTCAACTCCTTATCAATAACTCGCACGTATTTATCAAAACATTTTAAATGAATCTATTATTTATTGATTCCACGCCGGTGACGACTTGAAGTGGCAACTGACGTTGGAACATGTCGTGGCTAAGCTGTAATAGGTCTTCGGCCTGGAGGCATCAAAGCGGAAGCTGGTGTCAGCCGGGTCAAATACATTCACGTTGGCCCGTGCAACGACGCCGTTGCCATTGTTATGGGTCGCGCCGGTCGGATGGCACGGCAGACACGGCGCAAAGCCCTGATCGGCAGTCAGCGTCGGCAGCAGGTGCGACGCGTGGAAGCCACCGCCGTTACCGTAGTCTTCGAGCTTGGCATTGGCAAACGTACCGTTGGCGTTTGACGTTGCCAACGCACTGGTCGGTAGCGGCGGATAGCCGTGGCAGGCGTCGCAGCCAATGTCGCCTTTCAGATCAACCGTGCCGTTCAAGTGGGTTGCGCCGTTCGGGCCAGTCCAGATATGGCAGGTGACGCACTGTGTGGTTGCGGTCACGTTGTTGTTCACATGGGTCGTTGTCGCCGGAGGGTTGCCGTGGCAGCTGGTGCAGCTGCTGGTTGGTGCCTTATAGACTGTCAGGCTGTCGGCCTGGGCCTGGGTGATGGTGCTAGCGGATACCAGAGCAGCAAGAGCGCTATTTATATCAGGGTTACCGGTGGTTAGGTCGCCACCGTATACTGCAGCTATAATCGAGTCGGCTATGATCTGCTTCGCATACTCAGGGTTGTGGGTATATGCAGCCGGCTCGGAGAGGAACAGTTTCAGGTTGAAAGTGGCGCCCATCAGGTTGGCCCCGTTCTGGCCTGTTCCCCAGTTCTTATTGGCTACGTACGGATAGCCGTCGGTGACGATGATCGCAGGCGTTCTGGCTGCCAGGGCCGCTCTCAGGACGGCGAGGGCGCTGGTGAAGTCCATCCGCTTGGTTTCAAGGGTGGCTGCCGGCAATGTGGTACCGTGGCAGTTGGCACATACACTGGTCTTGATGGCGGTGATGGCGCCGTTGGTATCAGTGGTTACCGGGTTAAAGGAGTGCTTGTCGGTAGCGCTCATGTGACAGGTAACGCAGGGGCCGTCAGTGCCGGTGGTGTTGGCGTTTTCCACGCCGATCTTGCTATGGCTGTTGTCATTGAAGCCGGTGTAGCTGCGGCCCGGGAAGTTGTAGCCGGTTTTGCCCTGCAGCGTGCCGGCTGCAGACAGGTAGTGCGGTGAAATAAAGGACAGGTTAGCGAAGTTGGCATTGGCCGCAACTTTTGCCTGGATGGTTGCGCCGTTGTTACGACCGCTGTGGCAGTCGGCACAGATGTTGGATGTTCCCATATCGACGTTCTGGTAGGTGGTTTCTACGTCGAACGGCTTGACCGGGGTGACGGTGCGCACGGTGCCGTTAGCAACGTCGCTGTGGCAGCCGACGCAGGTCAGCACTTCTTTTGTTTTGTCGGATGCTGTTCCCCATGCTGCGGTTACTTTGGCAGTCGAGTAGGCGATAAAGCCGGTGGTGGTGTGGCACTGTACGCAGCCGCTACGGGTCTTGAAGTCATAGTCGATCCATGGGAGCGCCGTTGTGTTGGCGTGGCCCGAAGCAGCCCATTCCCCGCGGATAGTCGCGTTGTTGGCGTTGGCATTATGGCAGTTGGCGCAGGTTGAAGTCGTGGTTACATACGCTGCCGGATACATGCCGGAGGTTACATTGTTAAAGTGCGGTGCGCCTGATTTTAATGTGTCTACTGTACCATTTTTGTGATTGTTGTTGTTGCCGGCGTTGACACCGTGACACATATCGCAGTTGGTTACATTAAGATGCTGACCGGTGTGTCCCGATTTGGCTACAGTCAGCACCTGTGGGGGATTACCGTGACAGGAAGTGCAGGACATACTGGCAACATCCACTGTACCGTTGCTATGTGTGACTCCGTTAAAACCGGTGTAGGTGTGGCAGGTTGAGCAGTTGGGTAATGTTCCGGCAACTGCATTGTAACCATTAGTCACATGGCCTACAGGTGGGTATCCGTGGCAGCTGGCGCAAGCGTTATCGTTGGTCAGGATTTCAATAACATTATTACTATGCATTGCTGTGGAAGGTACAGAGTGGCAATCGGCACATTTATTCGAAGTATGGGTGTAGTCCTTTACGCCAAACTTAGTAGTGCCCGGAGGGGAGCCGTGGCAAGAGGTGCAAGTAAGATTGTCCGCCGAAAGCGAAAACGATCCTTTGGGATTGCTATGTGAATGGCACGTTCCGCAGCCTTGAGTATTACTGTGGTCGCCCACACTTGATGGTAGGGTCTCATGACACCCCTTGCAGACGCCGTTTGCGGAATAGTAGTTGATGCCATTGGCAAAATATACCTTATTACCGTTTGAAAGTGTACGCCGAACCAACTTCTGATTAATCCCATGGTCTAGATCAGCGACATCATTAACATGTGCACCATGGCAATCGTTGCACTGAATATCCTGCCCATTATCGCCATTCGTTTTCTTCGCATTATGGTTAAACTTATTCGCATGGCAGTTTGTGCACAAATTGAGTTTATCCGCTTCCCCTGGAGGAACTGCCGCCCCTCTGGGGTTGGTAAGGAGGAGATCTCCGCCGCCGACACCAGGCGTTGTCAGGTTGCCGGCATTGGCAACATTGTGAGTTCCATGACATGTACTGCATAGAACCATGTTGCCTGACGCTGTGAGCCTGGTATTCAGTTCGACTGGGAGGTTCACGTTCGCTTTGAAATCTACCGCTTTTGTTCTTAACGAAGTAGAGTACCCTATGAACACAGGGTGGCTCCCTGCAGTATTATTCCTCTGTACGTTGCGCGTACGGTGGCAGTCCAGACAGAGGCTATCCTTTTTATTGTCAACACGCAGGAAATCGGCATAGCCATCAGGCTTACCATTTTTATGAGGATCATGACAGCTTACACATGCCAACGTATTGCCGGTGTACGCAGTCACGTTGTGTAACGCCGATGTAGGAGCCGGGTGCTGAGCGCCTTTTGCCAGGTTCTCATCAGGCCCACTCCATTTGTGCGAGGTGGTATTTTGGTCCCCATCAGCAAACGCCTTACTAACACGAATAACTTTACTTGGTGCGACAGTTTTGTCGTGACAACTAAGACAGTTGTTGTTGAAGCCACTGCTGTTCGTTGGATACCCTGAACTCCCTTGAATATGACAGGTTGTACAGGGGTTGTCGTGAGGAGCATCCACTGCGCCAACGTCGTACGGCTTGACGAAGGCGAGTAGCGCTAGGCCGAGTGCTACATGTAATAGTCTCTTCATAGGTGACTCCTGCGTATTTACTGAAATTAAATTGGCAACTGAATAACGAAAATTGTTTCTTCGCACACAAGCAAATAATGTACCAGCATATAACTATCTGATATTTATATGTTATATAACATTATTGCAACCATTTAGTACGTGAAATCACCGGACACGATCTCATTATATAATGCAGAGCCCTGTTTTCTCAGCCAGTTAGCCGCCATTCCGTCAAATCACATGACGTAAGTCATAACACGGTTTGGGATATTTAAAGTTCGGATCAGGACCTCACATCAGAGGACCTCACATCAGAGTTTACAACTAAGATGTAGTTCGTTAGTATGGGGGGCGCTGCAAAGCTCTCCCTTCTTTATTCAACCGATGTCATTTTGCAACGAAAGGTAGCGAAAATGAAACGTATCATCCTTTTTACCCTGCTGATTTCACTCTTCACCCTTCAGCTTTCTCACGCTGCAGCCACATGGCAGCAGACCAATGGTCCCTATGGCGGCAATGTCCGTTCTCTGGCCATAGACCCATCTTCCTCCCAGACGATCTATGCCGGGACAAGCTACAGAGGTGTATTCAAGTCCACAAACGGAGGCTCAAGCTGGAGTGCCGCCAATACCGGATTGACAAGCACAAGCATCGCTTCCCTTGCCATTGACCCTCTTAACCCGCAAATCATCTATGCCGGGACAGAAAATGGCGTATTTAAATCCACTAACGGCGGTGCAAGCTGGAGTGCCGTCAACGCCGGAATGACGGATACATCAGTCACATCCCTTGCCATTGCCGCCACTACCCCGCAGAGCATCTATGCCGGAACAGAAGGCAGCGGTATCTTCAAGTCGACGGACGGTGGGGCAAGCTGGAGCGCTGTCAATTCCGGACTGACAAACACCATCGTTTATTCCCTTGCCGTTGACCCCGGCTCTCCCCAGACTGTTTATGCCGGGACATATGGCGGCGGCATCTTTAAATCTACAAACGGTGGGACGAGCTGGAGTGCTGATAATAACGGTTTAACGAGTACTGAAGTTTTTTCCCTGGCCGTTGACCCCGCCACCCCGCAGACCGTTTATGTCGGGACATCAGGCGGGAACATCTTCAAATCCACAAACGGCGGGTCGAGTTGGCTTGCCATAAACTCCGGAATGACAGATACAGATATCAGCAGCCTGGTCATTAACCCATCCGCCCCGCTGACTATCTTTGCCGGTACTGTTGGAGATGGTGTTTTCAAAACAATAAATGGTGGAACAAGTTGGGACGCAGTCAACTCCGATATAACGAACACAGAAGTCAGGACTCTGGCCATTGCCCCCTCCACCGCAATGACCGTTTACGCCGGAACGCATGGCGGAGGTGTTTTTAAATCCACGGACGCCGGAACAAGCTGGAGTACCGTTAACTCCGGAATGACAAATACTGACGTCAGATCCCTTGCCATTGATCCCTCCACACCTCAGGCCGTCTATGCCGCGACACATGGCGGCATTTACAAGTCTACGAACAGCGGGTCAAGCTGGAGTAACGTTAGCTCCGGGCTGACAAACACCGACATCAGGTCCCTCGCTGTTGCTCCCTCCACCCCCCGGACCGTCTATGCCGGCTCACTTGACGGCCTCTTCACGTCCACTGACGGCGGAAATACCTGGAGCGCCGCCAACGACGGACTGGATAACACCACCGTCAATTCTCTGGCAATTGACCCGGCCACTCCCCAGACCGTTTATGCCGGTACCGAAGGCGGCGTATTCACATCCACGGACAGCGGGACAAGCTGGCGCTCTGTCAATAGCGGGCTGTCAACCTTAACTGTTAAATCCCTGGCTATCAACCCCTCCGCCCCACAGACAATCTACGCCGGTACTGATGGAGGCGGCGTTTTCAAGTCCATAAACGGCGGGACGAGCTGGAGCGCTGTTAACACTGGTCTGACAAACAGCTGGGTCAATTCAATTGTCATTGACAACTCCACCCCACAGACTATCTATGCCGGTACAAATGGAGGCGGCGTTTTCAAGACCACAAATGGCGGAACGAGCTGGAGCGCCGTCAACTCAGGACTGTCAAACTCATGGGTCTTTTCCCTTGCTATTGATCCCGCAACTCCCCAGACAATTTATGCCGGAGTAATCGGGGGTGTCTGCATGTCTGAGGATGGTGGTACAAGCTGGAGTTCGTTTGACTTCGGGATGACAAACACGGAGGTCAGAACCCTGGCCGTTAATCCAGCCTCACCCCAGACAGTCTATGCCGGGACATGGGTAAACGGCGTGTTCAAAACAGTTCCCGGTTATTCTTTGAACACCACCATGAATGGCACCGGCAGCGGCACAATTACCTCAGACCCGGCAGGCATATCCTGCGGGTCTTCCTGCAGCGCAACTTTCGTTACCGACACGGTTGTAACCCTGACCGCCATGCCCTCCAGCGGCAGCACATTCGGCGGCTGGAGCGGCTCCTGCAGCGGCACCGGTACGTGCGTTGTAACCATGAGTTCAGCAAAGAACGTGACGGCAACATTTAATCTTATTGTTACCAACGGAGTCTGCGGTAGCAGTGACGGCGGCTCATTCACCGTCGCTCCCGCAACCAGCCTCTGTTTGACCGGTACCCCATCCACCGTCACCGGCAGCGGTCCCTGGAGCTGGAGCTGCAGCGGCAGCAACGGCGGCACAAACGCAACCTGCTCCGCCAGCCTGCTCTCCACTATCGCTCCCATAGCCTGGTACCACAGAGGGGACGGCAGCCTGTATGCCCAGACCACCAACGGTACGGCAATAACCGGGGGGGGATCACTCTGGAAAGAATCAGACCCGGCCTGGTCAGTAGTCGGCAGCGGTGACTTCAACGGTGACGCGATCAAAGACTACGTCTGGTACAACAGTACCACCGGGCAGGTAGTGATCATGCTCATGAAGAGCACCACCACCGTGTTAAGCAGCAGGACCGTCCACACCCAGCCCGACACCGCCTGGCGCATTGTGGCGACCGGCGACGTAAACGGAGACAGCACCACAGATCTCATCTGGCAGAACCGCCAGACCGGAGCCGTCTATGTCATGCCCGTTTCAAACACCACTGAACTACCAGGGGCCGTCATCCACACCGAACCTGACACCAGCTGGAAAATAGTCGCTGCTGCCGACATAAACGGCAATGGCAGCGCCGATCTGATCTGGTGGCACACCGTAACCGGCCAGGTGGCCCTCATGACCACCTACGGCATGGACAACGTCAGCAAGCAGATCATCTACCAGGAACCTGACACCAACTGGCGAATCGTAGCCGCAGGCGACATAAACGGAGACACAAAAGCCGATCTGATCTGGCGGAACCGCATCACAGGCCAGGTCTATGTCCAGACTTTAAACGGCAAAGCTGTCACCGGTGGAGGAATCATAGCGACCGAGCCGATTCCGGCCTGGGAAATAGTCAGCATGGGCAACTACAACAGCGACAGCATTCCTGAACTCCTCTGGTGGAACAGCAGTACCGGCCAGATCGGCATAATGCCGGTAAACGGCACCAAGGCCGCCACCCGCACCATCCTCTATCAGGAAAGCGACACCACCTGGAGACCGCAGGGACCAGGCCAATGGAACGACCTGACCTACGGACAGAGTGTAACCACATCCCACAGCGCCACCGGAGGTATAACCTGGAGCAATACGGCAACCGGGCAAATCTTCGGCATGACCACTCTCAACGACGCCATTACCGGTGGCAGCACCATCATCACCGAACCAAACCTCAACTGGTCGATTGTCGGCCAGGGAGACTTCAACGGCGACGGCATCAAAGACCTGCTCTGGTACAACAAAACCAGCGGGCAGATTTACCTGATGCTCATGAAAAACGGTACCGAGCAATTGAGTGGTACCATGCTCTACCAGGAACCGAACACCCAATGGAACATTGCAGCCACCGGTGACATTAACGGCGACGGAACCACAGACATACTCTGGTGGAACAAAACCACCGGACAGGTCTATGCCCAGACCGTCGTTAACGGCCGGATAAGCGGAGGAGCTATCATCTACTCCGAAGCGGACACAAGGTGGAAAATAGTCGGCACCGGCGACGTCAACGGCAACGGCAAAAGTGACCTGATCTGGTGGAACAGTACCACCGGACAGGTAGCCATCGGCACAACCAACACCTTAAACCAGTCAAACGCCCAGGTAATCTACACCGCACCCAGTACCGACTGGCGCATAGCCGGAACAGGCGACATAAACGGCGACGGCAAGACAGACCTGATCTGGCACAACAGAACTACCGGCCAGGTCCACGGCATGCTCTTAAACGGAACCGTCATAACCGGAAGCGGACTGATCCATACCGAACCTGACCCGAATTGGGATATCGTCAGTGTCGGCGACTTTAACAACGACGGCAAAGCTGACCTGCTCTGGCAAAACAGCGTAACCGGACAGGTTTACCAGATGGAACTGAACGGTCTCAGCGTCAGCAAAGGCACGATTTTGTACCAGGAACCGAATACCATCTGGCACATCCAGGGCGAAACAGAGTGGCGGGATAACCTGTATGGCAAAGGTGTGACTACGACAAAGTAACTGAGCAGATCTGATTCAGGCGTTACAACCATCACAGATAAGATACTCATACATTTTCGAACATTTTGTATCAGGGGCGACAGCGCGGATGTATAGTGCTTCGCCCTTGTGCCGTTAATACCAATTCCATATCAAGGCCATATCTTCGTTGATCTGGAATTGGAATAAGAGAGCGAAGCTGATGGTCCTTGCCATGCATCTGCTTGTACCCTCCCCTTTTTTGATTCACTTCACGCAAAAATATCTTGCTATAATTCAAACTACAATATATTCTACTTTCTATATTATTTATTATATTTCCTGGAGCTGCCATGATCAGGTTTCTTACTGCATTTTACATTACGATCGTATTCATCAGCACTGCGGGTGCTGAATCTTACCGGTTCGGCCTCAAGGATGCCATCAGTGCGGCTGTCGAAAAAAACAATCGGGTACGGGCGGCCGGTTTCATGTCCGAAGCTGCATTGCAGGCCGTATCCATTGTAACATCCCGCTACTATCCTTCAATCTCATTGGAAGAAAGTTTCAGCGTATCGAACTCACCTACACAGACTTTTATGATGAAACTGGATGAAAGCCGGTTTACCCAGAACGATTTTCTGATCAACAACCTTAACAGACCTGGAATCCAGCACGATTTCAGTACAGCTCTCACTGTCAGACAGCCTTTATACGACCCGTCAATCTCCCCGGCGAAAGAAATTGCCGCCCGGGAATCAGAGATACAAGAGACCCGGCTCGACGGCGCAAAACATGAAACTGCTTTCAGGGTATTCAAACTGTATCTCGACATTCAAAAGGCTCAGGCTCGCCTCCGGGCTGCTGAACAAGCTGTCTACGAGGCCCGGGAACATGTGAGACTTGCGGGAGTCCGCAATCAGGCCGGCACAGGGCTGCGCTCCGACGAATTGAGAGCACGAACGCACCTGTCCGCCAACGAGCAGCAGCTTGTCAGCGCACGTAACAATCTCACCATCAGCCGGATGGAACTTGCCAATGCCATCGGTCTCAAGGATGTCGATAAAATCGACATTACGGATACAAGAATCGCCGCAATTCCGTTGACCAAGTCACTGGAGGAACTGGTAGCGCTGTCTCTCGAAAACAATATCGAACTGAAACAGTCGCTGGCGGAGTATGAAAAGTCGAAAGCCGCTGTTCGGCTTGCCCGCAGCGGATATCTTCCCTCCGCTGGAGCCTTTGCCTCTTACCGGATGAATTCCAAAGACACACCCTTCTGGAATGACAATGATTCCTGGAATGCAGGGGTCGCTCTCACCTGGCAGCTGTTTGACGGTTCCAGGCGCTCTCATGAGCGGGACAAGGCTGTTGCGGAAAAATCTGCTGCCGCTGAGTTGCATGAACACGCCAAACGTGAAGCGGGGATGCGGGTCAGGGAGAGCTACCTGCGCAGCGAGGAAATGGGCAAACGCCTGGAAGTTGCCGGCAATACTCTGCAGGATGCAGAAGAGACCGTGCGTCTGCTGACCAGGCGCTTTGAGAATTCTCTGGCCACAATGGCAGAGCTTCTTGATGCCCAGACAGCATTAAACCGGACCAGGGCCGATCTCGTCGATTCGGAAGCTCATCTGGCTCTGGCGCGCGGCTATGTCTATTATTCTGCAGGGATTTTTCTAAAGGAGATGACCAAATGACATATGCGGGGGAAAATTTCAAATTGATGTGCGGACTCGGCAGAGCCGCCGCAATTATACTCTTCATTACTTTGGGTGGCTGTGGCGGAAAACATGACGTCAGTGGAAAGAAGGCTGACGCGCCCCCCCCGGTCATAAAAGGTGTACTTCTGGAGACTGTAACAACAACCTCCCTGCCGGAAACGATTGAGATGGTCGGCACAGTCCGAGCCAGAACCAGTGCCGTTGTTTCAGCCCGCATACCGGGCTCCGTCATTCTCCTCAAAGTACGCGAAGGCGACCGGGTTCGCAAGGGACAGCTTCTGGCACGTCTGGATGCTCAGGAGAACCATGCAAACGCTGCGGCAGCGGTCTCAGTTGTTGACGAAGCACAACGTGGAGTGGAGGAGGCACATTCCCGGAAAAAGATGGCCGACACTACGTTCGAACGCTATCAGAAGCTGTTCAGCGAGCAGGCCATCAGCCGCCAGGAATTCGATGTCAAACAGACTGAAAAGGATCTGGCTTCCCAAGGTGTGGCCCGGGCCGAGGCGCGCCTCAAACAATCCCAGGAAGGATCACGGGCTGCCTCCGCCACGTCAGGCTATACACAGATCGTGGCCCCTATTACTGGTATCATAACCAGCAAACCGGCCGATCTGGGAGCAACGGTTTTCCCGGCCCAGCCGTTGTTGACTATTGAGGACGAGTGGAGCTACCAACTTGAGCTGTCTGTACCGGAGTCGAGAACACTTTCGGTAAAACCGGGCACAACCGTCCAAGTCACGCTTGATGCCCTGAATGCCACGTTCAGTGCAAGAATTGCCGAGGTTGTTCCCGCTGCGGATTCAGCCAGTCGAACCTTCATCGCTAAAATAGCCCTCGAACAGAAAGGACTGAAATCCGGCATGTTCGGACGCGGCTCCATCGCTGTTGGTACCGGCGCCAAAGGCATCCTCGCAGCAAAAAATGCGATTATCGAACGTGGGGCCCTGACCTCGGTCTGGGTGGTGGACAAAGACAACATTGCACGCATGAGACTGGTCAAGGTCGGTAAGCCTTTTGGCGATAAGGTGGAGATTCTGTCCGGATTGTCCGACGGAGAACGCCTGGCGGTATCTGGTGTGGACAAGGTACTTGAAGGGGCAAAGGTAGAATAACCCATGACCAGCCCAGGCTTTGCCGGAAAAATAGCCCGCGCATTCATCAACTCCAAGCTGACACCGTTGATCGTGGGAGCCTCGCTGCTGCTTGGCCTGTTTGCTGTCAAAATGACACCGCGCGAGGAAGAGCCTCAGATTGTGGTGCCGATGGTGGATATCTACCTCCCCATGCCCGGTTCCTCCCCACGTGAAGTGCAGGAGCGGGTGGTCAAGCCATTCGAGTCAAAGTTGTGGGAGATCAAGGGGGTAGAGTATCTCTACTCCATGAGCCGTCCGGGAATGGGTATCATCACCGTGCGCTTCCTGGTGGGCCAGCCGATGGAGGAGTCGCTGGTCAAGCTCTACAACAAGGTCATGAGTAACCGCGCTCTCCTTCCCCCCGGTGCCGGCGAGCCTCTGGTAGCGCCCAAGTCCATCGACGACGTGCCGATCATGGCGCTGACCCTCTGGTCGGAACGCTACGACCACGCCACACTGCGAACCCTGGCGCAGGAAGTAGCCGATGAGCTCAAAAAAAGCGAGAACACGGCAGAGACTGAGATAAAAGGGGGCCTGGCGCGCCAGATTCGTGTGGTGCTCGATACGATGCGATTGGCAGGGTACGGGCTTTCACCGCTCCAGGTTGCCGGGGCGCTCCGGAAAGGAAACGCCACACTTCCCGCAGGGTCATTCTCTTCAGGCAACAAAGAGATACTGGTTGATACCGGCGGCTTCCTAACCAGCAGTGACTCGGTCAAACGCCTGGTAGTCGGCGTGTACAGTGGCCGGCCGGTTTACCTGGATGACGTGGCGCGCGTCACGGACGGCGTCAGGGAACCTGATGATTATGTCTTCATGGGACTACACAACTCCAGGGCCGATTACCCTGCCGTTACCATTTCTATAGCCAAGCGCAAGGGGGCCAATGCAACCTGGGTGGCTGAGGATCTTGTAAAGAAGATCGAATCGCTCAAGGGTAAAGTTATCCCCTCTGATGTGCAGGTCACAGTAACCCGCAATTACGGCGAAACAGCCAGGGAGAAGAACAACGAGCTGCTGTTCCACATGTTCCTGGCAGCCATCTCGGTTACTATCCTGATAGCCGTATTCATGGGGTGGCGTGCCGGTGCGGTAGCGGCCATCGCCATTCCGGTCACCCTGGCATTGACCATGCTGATCTTCTATCTGATCGGCTATACTTTGAATCGCATCACACTTTTTGCCCTGATCTTCTCAATCGGCATCCTGGTGGACGATGCCATCGTAGTGGTGGAAAACATCCATCGCTACTTCACCACCACGATCATGCAGCCGCTTGATGCAGCCATCAAGGCAGTGGATGAGATCGGCAACCCGACGGTGCTGGCGACTTTTGCCGTTATTGCCTCGATCCTGCCGATGGGCTTCGTGGGTGGACTTATGGGCCCCTATATGCGACCGATCCCTGTCGGCGCCAGCATGGCCATGCTCTTCTCGATGCTGATAGCCTTCATCGTCACCCCCTATTTTGCCTTCCGCTTCATGAAAAGCGAATCCCACCATGGCTCGGGCGAGACGCCGGGTGATTCGAAACTCACGCTGTTTTACCGCCACTGGATGGGACGCCTGATCCACGAGAAGAGATTGCGGTACGGATTCCTGACCGTGGTGGCGGCACTGTTTCTGTTATCCTGCTCCCTGATCTACTTTAAAGCCGTGACGGTCAAGATGCTGCCGTTTGACAACAAAAACGAACTGCAGGTGATCATCGACGCCCCGGACGGTACACCGCTGGAGCAGACTGCCCGAATCGCCCGCGAGATGGGTGACGCACTGAAGGGAGTGCCGGAGGTGACCGATTTTCAGATGTATGTCGGCACCAGCGCCCCCTTCAATTTCAACGGCCTGGTGCGACATTACTACCTGCGCAAGGGTGCCAATCTTGCCGATATCCAGGTCAACCTGTTGCCCAAGGATGAACGTAAAGACCAGTCCCACGCCATTGCCAGGCGCATCAGACCACTGGTCAAGTCAGTTGCCGATAAGTATGGCGCACGGGTCAAGGTGGCCGAAATCCCCCCCGGTCCGCCGGTACTGTCAACACTGGTGGCCGAAATCTACGGTCCGGATGATGCGAGCCGGGCCGGTATTGCCTCAAAAGTCAAGGCCATCCTGACCAGAACAGCCGGCGTTGTTGATGTGGACTGGTATCGGGAGGATGACCGGCAAAAGGTCACGTTTGTGGTTGACCGCGAGAAGGCGGCCCTGTCCGGTATCGCTGTCGATGATGTGGCCCGCACTCTCAGAATTGCCCTGGGTGGAGAAGATGAAGGTCTGCTGCATCTGCCAGGAGAGAAGGAACCGGTCGGTATCAATCTGAGACTGCCGATTGCCAGGCGGAGTTCTGTGGAAGATCTTTCGTCTATACACGT
Organism: Desulfuromonadales bacterium; assembly: GCA_037129255.1. Taxonomy (GTDB): domain Bacteria; phylum Desulfobacterota; class Desulfuromonadia; order Geobacterales; family Pseudopelobacteraceae; genus JACRCG01. The sequence goes on from JBAXVG010000032.1 coordinate 51,651, forward strand.
CCAGGGGACAAAAGGCAACGTACCGCTATCCCAACTGGTACGGATCAGCACTGTCAACGAAGAGAAGACACTTTACCGCAAGAACCTGAAAAACGTGATCTACGTGATAGGAGATGTTGCCGGACAGATAGAGGCACCGGTGTATGCCATCCTCAAAATGCAGAAAGAGATCGATGCACTGCCGACACCTGACGGCTCGAAGATAGAAGTCCTCGCCTCACGGCAACCGTGGAGCGAAGAAAAAATGGGGATGAAATGGGATGGCGAGTGGCACATCACCTATGAGGTCTTCCGCGACCTTGGAATAGCGTTTGGTGCTGTAATGGTGCTGATCTACATCCTGGTGGTGGCCTGGTTCAAGGATTTCACCACGCCGCTGGTCATCATGGCGCCGATTCCGCTGACCCTGATCGGTATCCTGCCTGGCCACGCCTTGTTTGGAGCATTCTTCACCGCTACTTCCATGATCGGCTTCATCGCCCTGGCCGGAATCATTGTGCGCAATTCCATCATACTGATCGATTTTGCCGAAATGAAACGCCAGGAAGGGATGGCGCTGGACGAGGCTATCATTGAAGCCGGCGCTGTGCGTTTCCGCCCCATGCTGTTGACCGCGGCGGCGGTGGTGGCGGGAAGTTTCGTGATACTCTTCGACCCGATCTTCCAGGGGTTGGCTCTGGCCATGATGTTTGGCGAGATCGCTTCGACAACCTTATCAAGAGTCACTATTCCGATTTTGTATTATCTGGTACAATCGTGGAAAGAGCGGCATCATACACAACAGTAAGCCTGATCGTAAATATCAGCAAAAAGCCGTAGGGTGCGCCGTGCGCACCATGCAGCGGTGATTGGTGCGCACGGCGCACCCTACGTAAGTGTCATCTTGAATGCGACTTGGAATTACAGACTGGATTCCGGCCAGAAGCCCGCCGGAATGACACCCTGTTCATCCCGTATATACCTGTAAAAAGAGGTTTTCATGTTCTGGTCAAAAAAATCAAAACCGTCCGTGGAAGGAATTGCACTTGCAGAGCGGTGCCGACAACAGGCCGAAGCGCTCTACCGTTCCGGAACACATCACTGCGCCGAGGCGGTCATGGAGGCGATCCGCTCAAATTTTGCGCCTGACGTGCCGGAAGCCGTAGTGGGAACTGTATCGGGATTCGGCGGAGGCTCCGGTACAGGTTGCATCTGCGGTGCAGTATCGGGTGGTACGGTGGCTATCGGCCTTGTGCTGCATGAAAAAAAAACCGTCACACACCTGACCAGAGAACTTCATACCTGGTTCAAGGAAAAGTATGGCGTGACCTGCTGTAAAACCATCCGCCAGACCCACAAGGGTGTCTGTCCGGTACTGACGGGCGAGGTAGCAGGTAAGATTGCTGAAATGCTGGCAGGAAAATCCCCCTGACCCCCCTTTTTCATGGGGGACGTTGATCAAAAGGAGTTACAACCATGAAAGAAGAATTCTATGTAGAGCGTATCGTCCGCATTGTGGCCGGATCTTTTGTCATGATCTCACTGCTGCTGGCACACTTCCACTCGCCAAACTGGCTCTGGTTCACCGGCTTCGTCGGGCTGAACCTGTTTCAGTCAGGCTTCACCCAATTCTGCCCGATGTTCAATATCCTGGCGAAAATGGGAGTGCCCCGTTTTCCCAAAAGCAGCTGCTGTAAATGAAGTTCCGCATCAGCATACTCTGCGAGAATTCTGTCGGACCCATCAGCGGAACACTCGGTGAGCATGGCTTCTCGGCTTTGATAGAGCCGTCAGAGGGCGGTCCGCTGCTGTTCGACACCGGACAGGGCTTGACGTTGCTTCACAATGCCCGCCGCATGAACAAGGATCTGTCAACGGTCAGACATGTAGTGCTGTCTCACGGGCACTACGATCACTGCGGAGGCCTGCTGCCGCTGCTGACTGAGCATGGCCCGAAGCTGGTTCATGCCCATCCCGGGATTTTTTCACCCCGTTTTCGTCTCAAGGATACCGGGGAGTGCTATCCGATCGGAATGCCTCATGGTCGCGATGTGATTGAGGCGGCGGGCGGAACCTTTGAACTCTCGAAAGATTATCGCGAAATCACCCCCGGCATCTTCCTGACGGGTGAGGTGCCGCGGGTTACATCATTCGAGACCGGCGACCGGGGGTTGTACTGCGACTGCACCGGCCAGGATCCGGATGACGTTTCTGACGACCAGTCGCTGGTTCTTGAATCGGAACGGGGTCTGATTGTTATCCTGGGGTGCTGTCATGCCGGATTGGTCAATACGCTGGAGCACATCGCTTATCTGAGCGGCCGGCGTGATATCTATGCCGTGATAGGCGGCACGCACCTCGGCTTCTGCGGGCAGCAACAGCTTGAAATGACGATTTCAGCCCTGAAAGATCGGGGGGTGCAGAAAATTGCTGCAAGTCATTGTACCGGTTTTGCAGCGTCAGCACGCCTGTCGAGGGAGATGCCGAAGGAGTTTCAGGTGGCAGTGGTGGGGTATACAATCGAAGCATAGCACAATAATCCTGGAAAAAGCAGTTGGACCACGAAACACACGAAATACACGAACAAAATCAAAAGCTTGTTTTCGTATGTCCATTCACCTGAATGGTTAATCCGCATCTGGATTAAACGTCTTGTTATCTTTCGTGTTTTTTCGTGTATTTCGTGGTTACAGCAGTTTTTAGGATAATTCCGTACTTATTCTTCTATTTTTGTTGGACAAATCCGGCTTAAAGTGAGGTAACTGCATGAAAGACATACTGATTGTTATCGCGATTTTCGTTATCTGGATCATTCTGCAGAAGGTAGTGCTGCCAAAACTGGGTATTCAAACCTGAATGTCCGACTCATGCGACCTCGGGGACCGGGGCGATAAAAAAACAACTCAGGTAAAAGATACGACAGATCAAAACGTGCCGCGACGTTGAATGGTATTTTCAACACGGAAGAGCGATGCCGGTTCATTACGTTAATCCTATAAAAAGCATTTGAACATGGATGAACAGGATAAAGGCGGATAAAAACAGATAGTTACTGCAATACATTGATTCACCCAGTTGGTTATCCCCTTTTATGGATTTTGTTGTGTCTTTATCTGTAGTTATCCTGTTCATCCATGTTAAACCGCCGTTTTTCGTTAATGAATGGGAAGGTTGAACACAGCAAAGACATTTTGCAGGAAGTTCTGAATAATCTCGTTATCACTATGCCTGTTTGGCAGAACAACACTTCTTGAACGAAAACAGTTGAAGCCTTCCACACTGGGGTAACCATCTGGGTAGAGTAGAGAGCAGGTTTCACCCTGCCCTCCCTCATCAAACCGTGCATGCGGTTTTCCCGCACACGGCTTTCCGATGTTCTTCACCGTAAGGCATGCGCTTTCGTCCAGCCCGCTGTCGTCGGCACTTTGTAAAGGGCGCACTTTTGATACAGCACCCCTATGGGAAACAGAACGTATCCCGCTTTTCGTTCTCTGACTTTATGACGCTTGCGTAGATGAGTCCGCAGTCGTTGTTCGACATGACTTTTCAAATGAGTCAACGCCTTGCTACAGTTGCGGAAATGAAAGTAAACAACCCAGCCTCTTAAGGTGGCGTTGACTTCGTTCACAATCCAGGCAAGCGGCTTTACCGTTCTCGTTCTTTTCGTGAGTTCGGTAACTCGGTCTTTGATAATTTGCAGGGCTTTCTTCGATGGTTGAACATGGGGATACAGATTCCCGGTTTTCCTGCTCTCCCCCATGCGGATTGAAAATCCGAGAAAGTCGAAGCTCCCTTTATGAGCATTGACTATCTTCGTCTTTGTCTCGTTCAGGGTGAGTTTCAGCCGCTCCAGTATCTGTCGCAGTACTGTCATTGCCTTGTCGGATTTATTTCTCCGGCAAAGTATGACGATATCGTCAGCATATCTGACAATGCGGGCTCCCAATCGCTGTTGCAGGTTATTCCGCTCCCATATCCTGTCCAGTATGTGCAGGTAGAGGTTGGATAACAGCGGTGAGATAACGCCGCCTTGCGGGGTGCCTTTGCGGTTGCCCTTGCCGCCGCCGATGTTCCGCTTCGTTCCATCCTTGTCCATTTCCATGACTGGTGCTTTGTGCCACATCTGAATGAGACGAAGGATTTCTCCGTCACAGATGCGTTCGGCCACCGTGGCCATAAGGTTGGCGTGCGGAATGGTGTCGAAGTATTTGGAAAGATCGGCGTCGATGATTTCGGTGTAGCCAGTGTTCATGGCGTATGTAACGTCATCGACTGCAGCGTGGGCCGATTTCTTCGGCCTGAATCCGTATGAGGTTTCGCAGAAGTCCGCCTCAAAGATCGGCTCGATGACCAGTTTCGCAGCCATCTGAGCCACCCGGTCGCGGATGGTCGGAATACCCAAAGGGCGCTGACTGCCGTCACTCTTTGGTATCATGACACGTTTTACCGGATCGGGTTTGTACGTCTTGTTTCTCAGTGCTTCTTCCAGCTCCCCAATGAATGCGGGTGCCCCTTCGTTTTCCTCGATGGCCTCGAAGGTTACGCCATCAATCCCGGCGCTTCCTTTGTTGGCACGGACAAGTTTGTAGGCGTGATTGAGGATGTCGGCCCGATAAACCTTGTCGTACAAGGCGTGGAAGCGGCAGGCCGGTTCCTGCTTGGCCTTGCGGTAGAGCTTCCTCTGTAGCGTTCTGATTGTTTCCGGGGTTGTTAGCATAGTGCAATCCCCTTACCTCCGCTCTTTGGTTGCGTGAACAAAGCAGGGTCCCTTCCCTCGGGCAGGTTTATATTGATCCATGCCCTCAAACGGTACTATGAACCCCTCCGACTCCCGCTACGGCCCAACGCGACTTCGTTTCCTTATACGCGCCGGTTGATGTTCCTCAACATCACCGTAACGGGTCTCCAGCACTGGGTTGAGTATCTTCCGCAACATGCCATCCCTGCTACCCCGGAAGATCACACAGGCCGATTCCGTTATCAAAGCCTGTGGCAACGGCCTTCCCCATTTGACCATAGGGTCGGCATCTTCATAATGAGTTACGAGGCTACGTGTGGGTTCACTTGCGTTACGGCCTGCTGCTTTGCCAATTGGGAACTTACGACCCCTTGTTGCCAAGACGCCGCTCCCTTGAGCTACCGGGGTGAACGGATAACTCCCCGGACGGGACTTAAACCCGTTAGATATTCAGCTGTTACTGCGAACAGTCAAACCTACACAATTTACTTTGTCAAGAGTGTAGGTTTGACCCCTTTGGTTTTTGACAATTTACTTTGTCAAGAGTGTAGGTTTGACCCCTTTGGTTTTTGACAGATCTGGATGGACGCTGTTTAGGGGCCTGTTTTGTAACACAATGTTCTTGTAAGCCCCGGCTTGCCGGGTTCGACAGGCTGGGGCAAAATAGATCAAAAAACCTCAATATTCACTCTCCCCGAAGGTCTCGAGAGGGCTCCGCTCCGTACTGGATGATCTGAAATGTGATCGCGGCTTTATCGTCTATCCGGGAAATGAGTCTTATCAGATGACCCTACGTATCACGGCGTTGCCGGTGACCATGCTGAACGAACTGGTAACATAGCCTTTACCATCATGGCGATGCCAAATCCGGCGGGTTTTTGATTATTGAATGGGAGTGAATATGCACCTGAATACCCCAAAGCTTCTTGCTGTGCTCAAATCAAGCGAGTCTGAAACTGTAGAATTCAAGACCAGCTTCGATAAAGAAGCCGTCGAAACCCTTTCTGCATTTGCCAACACAAAAGGCGGCGCCGTCTTTGTCGGCGTCACCGATACCGGCAATATCAAGGGAGTTGTACTCACCAAGGAAACCATTCAAAACTGGATCAACCAGATCAAGATGAGTACGTCCAATACGGTCATCCCTGATGTTGAAACCCTTGACGTAGGCGGTAAAACTGTGGTCGCTCTGGTTGTCGCAGAATACCCGATCAAGCCTATTGCCTGCAAAGGGCGCTATTACCGCCGTGTTAAAAACGCCAATCACCAGATGACTGTCTCCGAAGTCGTCAACCTCCACCTTCAGACATGCAACACCAGTTGGGATTACTATCTGGACGACCATCACAGTGAAAAGGATATCTCACTGGACAAGGTACAGAACTTTATTGACTTGGCCAACCGCGTCCGCAGTATACCGATTACCGATGATCCGTTGACAGTCCTGCAAAAATACGAACTGCTCCGCGAAGGGAAAATTGCCCGAGCCGCCTTCTTTCTCTTTATGGCCGGGGAATCAAGCCTCTCCGCCATAGAACTGGGACGTTTCCAGACCGAAACCCTAATCAAGGACGGTAGCCGCCTCAGAACCGATTTGTTCACGGAAGTCACCGGTGTAATGGAATTCATCAAAAAACACATCAACCGGGCCTATATCATCACCGGCAATCCCCAGCGGGAAGAACGCTGGGATTACCCCCTGGATGCTGTCCGTGAGATCGTGCTGAACGCCATTATTCATCGTGATTACGCCAGTTCATCCGATACCATTGTCAAGGTCTTTGACGAGCGGATAGAGATCTACAATCCTGGCAAGCTGCCAACCGGACTGACAATTGAAATGCTTCTCAGCGGAGAATATCGCTCCACATTGCGTAACCGCAAGATCGCTGATATGTTCAAGGAAGTTGGTCTTGTGGAGAAATACGGCTCCGGAATTGGGCGGATCATCCAGGGATTCAAGGATTATGGGCTGCCGGAACCGAAGTTTCGGGAAATAAGCGACGGGTTTATGGTAACGGTGTATTCCGCATCTGCGGAACATGTTGTACAAGATGAAACTACCCAGAAAACTACCCAGAAAACTACCCAGAAAACTACCCAGAAAATATTGGAAATGATAAAGAGCAATCCTGCCATTAGCCGTGTAGAGTTGGCTGCTCGGATTGGTCTCACTCCCGACGGTGTAAAGTATCATCTGGATAATATGCGCAAACAAGGGACTATCAAACGGATTGGGGCGGATAAGGGCGGGTATTGGGAGATTGTGAATACTTGAATTTTGTTTCGTGCAGGGTTGATGCCCCTTTTTTGGCTTTTCTGGTTTTGTTGGTGTTGGGGAGCGGATGGGGTTGGTGGGGTGAAAGCGGAGGGGCGGGTGGGGGGGCTTGAATAAAAGCAATATAGCAATCCTGGCCCCGGCGCGGCCCATCGTTGGTCCGGGGGATGAATTCCCCGTCTACCGTAACACCGTCCTTAGGGACGAAGGATAATTTGGGTTTAAGTTGCATTCCTGGAACGATGGCATCAACGTAACATGAATTTCATTGGAAAAATATGGACGACATCTCCGCTCTCATACAAGGCTGTATAAAGAATGATCGTGCCAGCTGGGACGAACTGTTCCAGACCTGTATATGTGCGCCATACACCCCACACAATCCCCGATTATCCGACTATTACCGCTGTGTCGAGGACTATTTCGAGCAGCTG
>JBAXVG010000033.1:0-58306 GCA_037129255.1 Desulfuromonadales bacterium
TTTTGGACGCCGATTTATCTCATAAGTGGGTCATTATTGCATGCCGATTTACAGAAATAAACGACAGGTGGTGGGAATTTGCTCCAAAGGCAACCATCATCACAAAACAGATTCCACGCAAACAACGGATTTACCTGACGGACATGGCGATTCAACTGATAGGGGATACTAAGGGAAAGAACTACATCTTTCCTTCTGCAGTTACCAAGACCGATGAAAATGATACAATTATTCCGTCACATATCACTGAACGGGCGGTTGCTTATGCCTTACGTCGGAATCTATCAAGTCATAAGGTAAAGCATAAGGGCAAAGTAAAGGTTAAAGCGGTCCCCAAATCAAAACGAAAAAAGCCATTCGTCGTCGCCGAGGAGAAGAAACTGGATATTGAAAAATTCACACCACATGATCTTCGGCGTACTTGTGCAACCATGCTTTCTGAAATAGGGTTCTTGGACGAAATCGTAGATGCAGTTCTTGCACATCTCAAAAAAGGTGAAATTCGCACCTATAACAAAAACAAATATGATAAGGAAAAGCAGCTGGCTCTTGAAACATGGGAACTCAAGTTGAAGAGCATTATCAACGGCACAGAAAGCAATGCTATTCCAATGCCATCCGATAATAAATCTGAATGATTCCAGTTGCACTATTTTAGCTTATAGGCTACGCTATAACCATGCAGGTATTTCCTCTCGAGATTGAATATTACATTTCCGCAAATGGAGATAGGCCCTTTAAGGAGTGGCTTGAAGGTTTGCGAGATATAAATGGGCGTGCAAAGATACGTGTCCGACTTGACCGAGCGCGTCTTGGCAATTTGGGAGACCATAAGCATCTTGAACAAGGGGTGTGGGAGCTGCGAATTGATTATGGACCGGGATACCGGGTTTATTTCGGAAAAGATGGTAACCGGATTATTCTGTTGCTGGTAGGCGGCGACAAAAGCACTCAGCGGCGTGATATTGAAACAGCCGCTGCATATCTTCACGACCATGAAGAAAGGCAAAAACCATGAAACAACAAACTGAATACCAGAGAGACCTGATTGAGGCATTAAAAGACCCTGCAGAGGCTGCCGCTTATCTGAACGCAGCGCTCGAAGATGGGGATAAAGAGACTTTTCTGCTTGCACTGAGAAATATTGCGGAAGCCAACGGCGGAATGAAAGCAGTTGCAGATAAAGCTCACTTAAACAGGGAGAGCTTGTATCGCACTTTATCAAGCCGCGGCAATCCTGAAATTCGGACTGTGCTAAATCTATTGCATGGCATGGGACTGCGTCTGACAGTAGAACCAGAGTTGCAAACGCACGGTGCTGCATAATGAATTTTTCAAAAAAAAGTCGGGATGCATAAGTTGTTGAAAGCTCAAAATTATCGGTAAGTAAATGGAAATTTAGTCTTGAGTTTAGCAAGACATTCTGCTGACAACACTTTATTTTCCAAGGCAGTCCTTCCTAACTCTTCCATCGAACGTATTGTCTCACCTTGCTGATCGAGGCACATTTCAACTGATTGTTGCCAATAATCTTTTTTTCTATTTTCGTCGTATTCAATCCGTCCCATATTGAACAGCCATAGCTGCCATGGATGACGGTTTGTAAGACATGGATTATTTAGCGCCCATGCACGATACTCTGGTGATTGCGTGTTAGTATCAGCAAGATATCTGACCAAAAGCGAATGTTTAAATGGGTTTGCGTCATTAGCAAAATCGAAATCGCTCAAATGCGTTATTTCCAAGTATTTGAGGAGAGATTCCTCAGCGAGCTCAAGCCGGTTGGCATCAAGATATGCGTAGGTTAGATAGCAAAATTGCCTCAGGTAATCGTCACGATAATCTATGACATTTCCATTTCCGAAGGCCTCTTGTGCTTTAAAAGAAAAGCCCACTGTATTATCAATATATTCAGGCCCGCAAAATGCGTAGTGCTGCATCATTGTACCGAAATAACAGCCTAAAGCATAATGTACGCAATCACCCCAAACGCTCCTTGCTCTTTGCAAAAACCTGTTCGAGCCAAGGAATGATATCATCAAACTCTTTTTGAAATTCGTCCGGAATTACGGGAGAAAATGAGTACGAATTGTGCATTTTGCCAACAAATAAATTGACCATGAATTCTAATTTTTTATCATCAGCATTATGTGTACGAATCTGCTTATAAGCCTGCGAAGTGAACATTTCCAACTGCTGCAGACTTTCAATATCACCAGAATGGTTGGCTAGTTTCATCTGCAGTAGCGACAGACGAAATGCAAGTTCAGCCCTGTATAGTAAAATTGCTTCCAATAAAAGTGGCTCAAAAAAAGACAAACAGATTTGGCATTTTTTGTAATCCCAGTCTGGTCGATTTAAAATAGATTCCATTTTTTGAGTAAAAATACCTAACGCTTCTAAAGCGGTCTTTTCTCCAATACTAAATAGCGGCGCTAATAGCTCGACGATTCGTCTGTACTCATCTTCAATTATGGGTAACAAGACTGTGCTCTGGTCTGGTAAAGCCTCAAGTAAATGCGAAGGATCATCAAGAAGTCGATCGAAATGAGCGATCTCATGGGCGCAACCGGTGCTATACCGGGACCAGATGATCTCTGCATCACGAAGTGTTCGAACAGGTATTTTCTTTATACCACATGAATCATTCGTATCTAATGGGTCAGACGAGGTAAGTGCAGGATACATGAAAGCAGAAAACTGTTTTTCCTTCGCTACGCGCAGTTTGTCCGCCAAACAACCCACTTCTATAAGCGATGCATCCACAGTTACATCACCTGTTGGCAAAATATCTGGAGGCTGCATACCCGTCACAAGTGAAAAAGCACCGAGGTAAGCTGACAGACCGACGGAAGGGCCATTAATCGTGCATGATGTATTTGAGCGATCAAGAATCGGACAATAAAATAACTGGTTGCAGTGAAAATGTTTCCTCACAAGATCTGCCACTTTCGTGATGGATGCTCTGGCAGCATCATCTAAAAAAGTGTCTGTCCATTTGGGTAGTATCTTGCAATTCACTTTACTCGGAGAGAGTCCTATCAGTAGATTACGAACAGTCGGAATACCATATTTATTATCCCCAGCAAGCGCGACTGGAATGGCGACCCATTTCCAGTACTGTAGTTGATTAAGAGTGAAATTATCGTCGAAAAGTTCACCCAAATCTATACGCGTAGCCAACCAATCTTGGAGCAGGTTCGGAGCTTTATCGGGTGCCAAAAGGAAACTAGCAACAAGTGATTGATAATAAAAAGGTCTTATCGTCATAGGAAGCACATTTTCCAATAGGCAAGTCTCATCTATAAAACGGCTATCATGACACGACCAGATTCCGGAATGTGGATATGGGAACCACTGAGATAGGGCTTTACGCACAAAATGAGCGGAGTTAATTTGCGCGCAGATATTTTCGATGGTCCAACTAGGATCGAACATGGCTTAAAATAAGAATGTGAAGGTTATCAAGGTTGCTTCCCTCTTTCGTAGCCCCACTAAAAAACAAGTCAAAATTAACATCGTTAGAAGTAAGGGTTACAAGGCCTGCATCCTTGCAAACCCCCGATTCATTAATAAGACATCCCATAAGTTGCGTAGTAACATTGAGAGACTTGGTCAGCTTTCCTGAGACCAGGTACCCATCGCCCTGCCATTCCGAGAAATTGATTTCAATCAGCACGGGCTCAACAGATATTTCATCAGCATTTTTCCGGACATGATTAACCTGTTTGTATTTAAGCTTACTGGAAGCTGTCAGAGGTGATAATTCAGGTGGTGCAATAGCTGATGTCAAAAACTGAAAAACATCATCAGTAACTTGTGGAAGGTTCCAATCTTTCAATGCATCCTTTATAGCATCATAAGAAAAATGCCGTTTACAGTAATTCTTTATTGATTCTGTTATAGGTAACTTCTCCAACTCGCGTGCCGACTTCACAGCCAACTGCACAGTTAGGTAAGTTCCTACTTCGACCTCCATTTCGCGAAAGAATGAAATGAGTGATCCTTCAGGCTCTGGATTGTGTGAGATAGTTGACGCGAGAATTGTCTGATTCAAAATTTCTGACTTTACTATGCCCAAACACTTATCAAAACAATCATCCTTTAGCGAATAGCAGTTCCAAGATTCGGCAAAACCGTAACGATCATCTAATGCGACATCTCCGCTACCCATCAACTGTTTATCACTGTAGAGTTGTGCCACCTGCCAATCAGAAGTACCTTCAGTTATCTTCTGTGTGTTTAGAGGATGGATGCTGCCATGGGGTGTACGCGGTGTGTACCTCCTATCAGCAGTGAGGTGGTAAAACGCCGCACCATGATGATTTCCGCATATCGTTTCATACAAGCGCACCACAAAACGGCAACAAAACGGCAACAACATTTAAAAACAACAAAAAAGCACCTACAGAATTAACTGTAAGTGCTTGAATTTACTGGTCGGTGAGACTGGAATCGAACCAGCGACCCCCTGCTCCCAAGGCAGGTGCGCTACCAGGCTGCGCTACTCACCGACGTAAAAAATCTTAAATAGCACACTTGATAGGAAATAGGCAAGAAATTAATCACAACATCACTATTTCCCATACAACCTTTTCCCACCATTTATGCAACAATCCGTTCTAATCCTTGGCAAAATTCCCTTAACGGATCATCACACTTCAGATAGGATACCGATTAAACTCTGCGTAGATCATGGCTGCGACAGAAAGTTGCGAATTGAAGCTGCTATCCCTTTAGAATCAAGCCCCAGCATGGTGCGCAGCTCATGTTGCTCGCCCTGCGGGATATAACTGTCCGGATAGCCAAGGCGTAGTACTCGAACCCCGGACACCCCGTGTTGTTCCAACAATTCAAGCACCGCCGTACCGAAGCCACCCTGCAGGGCATTTTCCTCAATGCTGACCAAAAAACTATGCTTTCTGGCCAGATCAAGGATAAGCATCTCGTCCAGAGGCTTGACGAAACGGGAATTTACAACCGTCAGGGAAATGTTGTACTCGACTTCGAGGGCATTAGCTGCATCAAGAGAAGGATAGACCATGGCGCCAAGCGCCAGAATGACAGCATCACAACCTTCACGCAGGCATTCGGCGCGACCGACCGGAATCGTTGTCAGGGTCTGGTCCAATGCTATGCCATAACCATTGCCGCGAGGATAGCGCAGGGCGGCCGGACTTCCCAGACTGATTGCGGTTGCCAGCATGTGCTGCAATTCGTTCTCGTCCTTGGGCGCCATCAGAGTCATATTGGGGAGATGCCGCAGATAGGAGATATCGAAAGCACCATGATGGGTAGGGCCGTCGCTTCCGACAACTCCTCCACGGTCTATGGCGAAGGTGACCGGCAGGTTCTGCAGACAGACATCGTGAAAGACCTGGTCATAGGCCCGCTGCAGGAAGCTTGAATAGACAGCAAATACCGGTCGGTAGCCCTCAGCGGCCAAGCCGGCGGCAAAGGTAACGCCATGTTGCTCAGCAATCCCCACATCGAAAAAACGTTCGGGAAACTCTTTGGAAAAGCCGGTCAGACCGGTGCCGTCAGGCATAGCGGCAGTGATGGCGATAATGCGTTCATCCTCGGCTGCCAGTTTGCAGAGAGCAGCACCAAAAATGGCGGTATAGGAGGCAGAACCTCCCTTACTTTTAAGCACCTTGCCGGTTTCTGTCTCGAACGGGCCGACTCCGTGGAACAGTGACGGGTTGTCTTCGGCAAATTTGTATCCTTTGCCTTTTTTTGTCAGAACGTGAATCAATACGGAGTTATCGAACTTCCTGACATTCTCGAAGGTCTCAATAAGCGCCGGAAGGTCGTGGCCATTAATCGGGCCGATATACTCGAATCCGAATGCTTCGAAGAGCATTCCGGGGGTAAAGAGCCCTTTGAAGGACTCCTCCATCTTGCGAGCCACCTGAAGGACTCCTTTTCCCACGTCAAGGCGATTCAGGAATGATTCGGTACCCTTTTTGAAACGGTGGACGAACTCGCTGGAGGCGGTGCGGGAGAGGAAGTTGGAAAGGGCGCCGACGTTTTCTGCAATAGACATCTCGTTGTCATTAAGAATGATGACCATGTCTTTGTTGAGATGGCCCGCATGATTTATGCCTTCATAGGCAATACCACCAGTCATGGAGCCGTCGCCGATTACAGCCAGAACCTTGTTTTTCCGGCCGTCCAGATCGCGAGCAACGGCAAATCCTGTGGTTGCCGAGATTGATGTGGACGAGTGACCGACATCGAAAACATCGTGAGGGGATTCATGACGCTTGGGAAAACCGCTGATGCCGTTAAGGGTGCGCAGGGTGTGGAAATTATCGCGCCGCCCGGTCAGAATCTTGTGAGCATAGGCTTGGTGACCTACGTCCCAGATGATCTTGTCGTCAGGAGTTTTAAAGACCCGGTGCAGAGCGATGGTCAACTCGACAACTCCCAGACTGGGGGCAAGGTGACCGCCATTGGTGGCACAGGTCGCGATGATCATCCGGCGCAGTTCCGCCGCAACGTCCGGGAGTTGAGCAGCCGGAAGTCTCCGTAAGTCGTCGGGGGAGTTTATGGTTTCGAGGGTAGTCATTGAATTCCCCTGTAATTTCAATAGTGGTCAGTTTTTTCTATGAACAACATAACTGGCGATCTCACGCAGCGGGTCGGCTTCGACACCGAATATTTCCAGTGCTCGCATGGCTTCGTCCATCATGGACTGAGCCTCCTGTTTGGCAGCAGCCAAGCCGATCACGGCAGGGTACGTGGCCTTGCCTCGCGCTTCATCACTTCCGGCATCCTTGCCGATCTCTTCAGTAGTCCCTTCGATATCGAGAATGTCATCGGCAATCTGGAATGCAAGGCCGGCCGCCTCGCCGTAGCGGGTAATGGCAGCCAGCGCCTTTTCTTCGGCTCCTCCCAGAATTGCACCTGCCACAACTGAGGCTTTGATCAGGGCGCCGGTTTTGTGCGTATGAATATATTGCACCGTCGGAAGGTCGATGCCGGGTTTCCCTTCGCTTTCCATATCCACCACCTGACCGCCGACCATTCCGAAGGAACCGGCGCAGGTCGCGATTTCGTGGAGCACGGCCAGACGGGCAGTTGGTTTGCACCCGAAGTCAAAGCGCGGGTCGCTGATCAGCCTGAAGGCCTCGGTTAGCAGGGCATCACCGGCCAGTATGGCTATCGCTTCTCCAAAAATCTTGTGATTGGTCGGGTTACCGCGACGGAAGTCGTCATCGTCCATGGCCGGCAGATCGTCATGGATAAGGGAATACGTGTGGATCATCTCCATGGCGCAGGCAGTCGGAATGGCGCACTCGGTATCGCCGCCAACCGCCTGGCAGGCCGCAAGCATAAGAATTGGACGTACCCGTTTGCCACCAGCGAATACCGAGTAGCGCATAGCCTTATGGATGCTGTGCGGAAGCATGGTCTCTCTGGGGAGAAAACGGTCCAGCGCCTCGTCTATCCGGGCAGATTGCTCTTTGAGATATGTTTTTAAATTCATAATGAGTAACACCTTGTTGTCAGTTGTCTTCCGGTTCGAACGGTTCCCGCTTCAAGGAACCGTCTTTTTGTCTCAGGAGGACGTCAACCCTCCGTTCAGCTTCGTTCAGCTTTCCGGAGCAGAAGGTTGAATATTTGACACCCTCTTCAAAGGCTTTCAAAGAGTCTTCGAGTGAGAGAGAACCACCCTCCAACCGTTTTACAATATCTTCCAGCTTCTTCAGGGATGTTTCGAATTTGTCGATTGCCATGCTGTCTTCCCGGTCTCATGAAATGAAAGTGCATTATACAGATATGCCGTTTGCCGTCAAGCATCGGGCTGGATATCTGTTCCAAAACATTAAATTTTCGACATGGCTATAAATTAAAAAAAAAGCCGCGCACTCAGATTTCGCTGATGCGGCGGCGCTTGAAACGGGGAGTTACTAACATTTACATCAAAGATCAAAAGCTACTAAAGCTAACAAAATGAAATATAAACTGTTATTTTTTTATTTTTTTAGCAACCACATTAGATGCTACTTTTGTGACTCTGTCGGATGCTTTCAGCGCTTCCAGCATAGACTCTCCCATGCGGGTTGGGCTGGACGAAACAGTGACGCCACACTCATTCAAGGTGCGGATTTTATCTTCGGCCTTCCCTTTGCCGCCCGTGATGATAGCACCGGCGTGTCCCATACGCTTGCCCTGAGGAGCTGTGACGCCGGCGATAAAAGCGGCTACCGGTTTTTTCATGTTATTCCTGATCCACTCCGCAGCAGCTTCTTCAGCTCCGCCACCGATTTCACCGATCATGAAAACTCCTTCGGTATCCTGGTCCTCGTTAAAGAGCTGCAATACGTCGATAAAATGCATGCCGATGATCGGGTCGCCACCGATTCCAACACAGGTAGACTGTCCCAACCCCATATCGGTAAGTTGTTTGACCGCTTCATATGTCAGTGTTCCACTGCGTGAAACAACGCCGATTTTCCCTTTTTTATGAATATGCCCAGGCATGATACCTACTTTGCACTCACCGGGAGTTATGACACCGGGACAGTTGGGACCTACCAGGCGGGTTTTGCCTCCTTGCAGCATAGCCTTGACCGGCACCATGTCGCGGACAGGAATGCCTTCGGTGATGCAGACTGCCAGCTCAAGACCTGCGTCAGCAGCTTCAAGGATGGCGTCTGCCGCTCCGGGGGGCGGAACGAAGATCATCGAGACATTGGCATCAGTGTATTTGACCGCTTCAGCAACAGTATTGAATACCGGAATCCCTTCGATGTGGATACCGCCTTTACCGGGTGTAACACCGGCTACGATGTTGGCGCCGTACTCGCGACACTGCTGGGTGTGAAACAGTCCGCTGCGCCCGGTGATTCCCTGCACGAGTATTCTTGAATGTTTATTGAGTAGTATGGACATGAGTTTTCTCCGTATGATGGTATGTTGGGCGACTAACCCAGCATTTTCACAATTCGCGCCGCTGCATCGCCCAAGTTATCGCCAACCTGAACATTGAGCCCTGATTCCCGAAGGAGTGTCTTGCCTTCTTCGACCTTGCTGCCATCCATGCGCACGACGATCGGCAGGGTACAGTTAACCTCGCTGGCCGCTTCTATGATGCCGTGAGCGATGACGTCACAACGCATGATTCCACCGAAAATATTGACGAAAATTCCTTTGACGTCGTGATCCTGCAGGATGATCTTGAAGGCTTCGGCGACCTTTTCGCGGGTTGCCCCACCCCCAACGTCCAGGAAGTTAGCAGGTTCGCCTCCGAACTCTTTGAGCACATCCAGGGTGGCCATGGCGAGACCTGCACCATTGACCAGGCACCCGATGGATCCGTTCAGCTTGATATAGGCCAGATCGTATTTGCCAGCGTTTATTTCCAGCGGATCAAGTTGAGAATAGTCCATCATGTCGGGATATTCACGATGACGATAGATGGCGTTGTCGTCAAAGGTGATCTTGGCGTCCATGGCCATCAGCCAGCCCGCTTTGGTGACCACCAGCGGATTGATCTCGATCAGGGCACAGTCCTTCTCCTGACAAGCGCGGTAAAGATTCATTATCAGTTCTACACAATCTTCGCAGACCGTTCCGATCAGCCCCAGGGCCAGCGCAATCTTGCGGGCCTGGTAGGGGCGCATTCCGGTAAAAGGATCTATAGCCAGAGTGTGGATCTTCTCCGGGCTTTTGTTGGCCACCTCTTCGATATCCATACCCCCTTCGGCCGATGCGATCAGAATATATCGTGAAGATTCGCGGTCAAGCGTAATGGACAGATAAAATTCACGGGCAATTTCAACCGCTTCTTCTACCAGGATACGACGAACTCGTAAACCTTGCGGGCCGGTCTGGTTAGTAACCAGTGTACGGCCAAACAGCTCCTTGCCGTATTCCTGCGCCTGCTCGGGATAGTGGACCAGCTTGACTCCGCCCGCCTTGCCGCGCCCTCCGGCGTAGATCTGCGCTTTGACAACACAGCGGCCTCCCATCATCTTGGCGGCCCGTTCGACCTGGTCAGAGGTCAGTGCCACTCGACCTCTCGGTATCGGTATCCCGTAACTGTTCAGAATTTCCTTGGCCTGATACTCATGAATGTTCATGTTGTACGCTCCATCGGATGAAATTTTCCGGAATTATAACAGGAAAAATCATGTATACAAGATATTTTATCAAAATTAAACTCTTTTATTCAAGCTAAATTAGTTGTGAGAGGCTGTCGGAAATTTCAAGGAGCGATTAATTTCTGCGTCGGATTTACGCAGGTAAACCGGCAGCAGTCGGGATGGCTCCAGCAAGTCTCCCCGATTGAACAGATCCAGTGCCAATAGTGTACCGTTTGAGGCGCGAGACAGGTGAAACGGAAAAGGGGCAAAAATGGCTTGATCAAGCATGCGGCTGGTGATCAGTTCATGATAACACAGAGCCCCCTCTCCGGCAAAGATCACCGGCTTGTCGGTCGCTGAAGCAAGCTGATCAAGAAAATGGGCAGGCGACATGACGCAATCGCTTAAAATAGCAGTTGGATGTGGAGTCGAACAGTCGTAGAGAGCTGCATAGACCTCGCTTTTACGGGCATCAAGCAACGCACAGACCGGATAAAGCGAGTGCGGAAAATTCATGGCCAAGAGAGCCAGCGATGAAAAGCCGGCGCATGGCTTGCCGGTTGCAAGTGCCAGCCCCTGAACTGTCGCTACACCGCCGCGCACGCCCGTGAACGAGCCGGGCCCGATGGAAGCGGCAAAGAGATCGATATCCGCGATGGCAAGGCCTGCCGTTACCACGAGACGTTCTATTTCAGAGATCAAACGGACAGACAGCGTTCTCTCGGAGTTGAAGAGCGATTCGGCAACTATCTTTTCTTTAGCTGATATCGCGACAGTGGCCATTGATGTGGATGTGTCGATAGCAAGAATGATCATGAGCCGGTTCACTCCTTTTGGGTTTGAGCAGTATGGAGATGCACAATATACGTTGAGCGGCAATTCGTCAAAATAGAATCAGAAAAAAATCCGTTTTCATTGCCAGCAGTATTTATCTTGACAGCGAAAGTGTGATTACGTAAACATCGCCCTGTTTATATTCTCCCACACAGGAAGGACGTCATGCGCCTTTCAACTAAAAGCAGATATGGCCTGCGTGCCCTGTTTGATATCGCCTACAACTGCGGCAGCACTCCGACCCAGATACAGGATATTTCACGTCGACAACAGATTTCACCGCGCTATCTTGAACAGATTTTTCAAAATCTGAAGCGTGCCGGGATTTTAAAAAGCAAGCGAGGGCCTCAAGGTGGTTACGTCCTGGCCAGAAAACCTGATGAAATTACCGTTCTTGAAATATTGAACGCCACAGAACAGGATGTCCTGCTGGTTGATTGCGCCGGTATTACCCCCAAGAAACGCAAGCGCAAGACTGAATGCCCTTTTGAAGGCCAATGTGTCACTCAGACCGTCTGGGAAGAGGCCAGCACTCTTCTTGACACGCTCTTTTCTGGAATGACCCTGCAGACACTCTGCCAGAGAGGCCATGACATGGGAATTAAAAAGGAGCAGGATCCCAGCGTCATGTACTATATCTGACAACACCGAAGACACCTTCGATCTTTTCGACTTCGCCCCTGTCCGGGCGTTTCGTCGTTTATGGTGTGTAACCGCCAAGGAGGAACGACCATGCTTGAAACTGTTGATTTCTACCGCGAGATATTGGACAACCTCTACGATGGCATTTTTTTTGTCGATACGGAAGGCCACGTTACCTACTGGAATAAGGGCGCCACCAGCCTGACCGGCTACGAATCTGATGAAGTTTATGGCAGAGATTATTGGGAAATTTTTAAACCGTTGGACAAGAACGGCAACCAGCTCTTCGAAAGCGATTCCTGCCCTATCCGAAAAGTACTTGATTCATCCTCCCTGAGTGAAGTCGAAGCTTACATCTGCCACAAGGAAGGCCACCTGATGGCGATTTCCATCAGAATCGCTCCGGTTCGAGAGGTAGATCGGCAATTCGTGGTAGCGGTTGAAATTCACAACAGCAATTCTCCCCGTTACGTTATGCGACAGCGACTTGAAGAATTGCAGGAATTGGCCATGAATGACCCGCTGACCGGCATTGCCAACCGCCGCTTCGTCGAGATCAGCCTTGCAGCGCGCCTTGAAGAGCTTAAGCGCTACGGTTTTTCTTTTGGGATCATGTTTGTTGATGTTGATAATTTCAAGCAGATCAATGACACCCTTGGTCATCAGGTAGGAGACCGCATCCTCAAAATGATCAGCGCAACATCGGCAAACAGCCTGCGTCCTTTCGATTTGGTCGGTCGCTGGGGTGGCGAGGAATTTATCATTCTGCTGGTCAATATTCAGCCCGAGACTCTGTTTACCCTTTCTGAACGGTTACGCCGCCTGGTAGAAAATTCGCAACTGATTCTTGACAGCGGCGAAAAAGTCCAGGTTACCGTTTCTATCGGGGCTACTATTGCGAGAATTCAGGATACAACCGATTCTCTGATAGCACGGGCCGACAAGCTTATGTACAGAAGTAAACGGGGCGGCAGGAATCTGGTTTCCATGGATGAGTAATTACAGATCGAGAATCATGGCGTTCTCGTCGCAGTCCGGGAACTTGACACATTTGATGCAGTCCCCCCAGACCTTGTGGGGCAATTCGGATTTGTCTACCAGACGGAAACCGAATCGGGCAAAGAAATCGGGTTTATAGGTCAGGCAGAATATGCGCCCAAGGCCGATTTCGCGAGCCTCAGCTATGCAGGCCTCCACCAGTCGGCTGCCGATGCCCTTTTGGCCGGCTTCCTCGGAAACCGCAACTGAACGCACCTCCGCCAGGTTGTCCCAGACAATATGCAGGGCGGCTGTTCCCATCAGTCTGCCATTCTCTGCAGCAACATTGTAATCACGCAACGATTCATACAACTCAGACAACGAACGGGAAAGCATATCCCCCCTGCTTGCAAAGTTGGTCAACAGTTTATGGATGTCTTTCACATCTCCCATTTGTGCTTTTCGTATCATGACTACTCCTTTTTAGCGTAATCCAACCGTAACCATCACAGGCTTTAACACCCTGATCAGCTCCGAGGGTTTCATACCGACCAGATAGCCCCGTTTGCCGCCGTTGATGTAGATATAGTGAAGGGCGGCGATACTTTCCTCCAAATACAAAGGCATCTGTAGACGCGTACCAAAAGGAGAGGTGCCGCCTACCAGATAACCGGTATGTTTTTGCGCTCTGTCCGGCTGGCAGGGTGTTACCTGCTTAACACTCATGATGCGGGCAAGTTCCTTTGTCGATACCTGCCGATCGCCATGCATCAGGATGATCAGCGGCTGCCCGGCATCATCCTCCATTACCAGGGTCTTTATGACGGCATGTTCGTCTACACCGAGTTCGCGCGAGGAAGCTGACGTGCCCCCTTTTTCCTCATAGGTGTAGAGATGATCCGTGAAGTCCACTTTTTCGGACCGCAAGGTACGCACGGCAGCG
This sequence comes from Desulfuromonadales bacterium, assembly GCA_037129255.1. Lineage (GTDB taxonomy): Bacteria > Desulfobacterota > Desulfuromonadia > Geobacterales > Pseudopelobacteraceae > JACRCG01. Next base: position 13,492 of record JBAXVG010000033.1, read on the forward strand.
GTTACAGGTGGTTTCTCCTTTGCCATATCAACAGATCCTGGGGAGCTGTTCCCCGGACAGCATCTCAACCGATCGCATGCCTCCGATTCTCGTTTCCATTCTTACCCTCCCTGCCGGAGCAGCTTCTACTGTTCCTATGATAGCGGCGCTACTGCCAAGAGGGTGGCATCTGATGGCGGCCAAAGCTGAATCAGCTGCCTCCGCCGCCACAAAGGCCAGCAATTTACCCTCGTTTGCTACGAAAAGAGGGTCGAGCCCCAGGATCGAACAGACGCCCCGCACGGCCGGTTTAACCGGTAGCGCCGTCTCGTACAGGGTAATCGACACTCCGGATTGCATTGCGATTTCCTTGATGGTGGTGGCCACGCCACCCCGGGTCGGATCACGCAGCACATGCAGGGCATTGCCGACTGCTCGGATTAATTCAGTTACCAGCCCGTTCAGAGAGGCAGAGTCACTTATGACATCAGGCCCGACCTCAAGGCCTTCTCGACCCGCCATGACGGCAATACCGTGGTCGCCAACCGTTCCGCTGATGATGATTGCGTCTCCCGGACAGGCATTGGCGCCGTGAATCCGCAGTTCGTGATCCATAACCCCTATTCCGGAAGTAGTTATGAATATTTTGTCTGCTTTGCCGCGCGGCACGACTTTGGTGTCGCCGGTTACAATTCTTACACCGGCCATGTCAGCCGCTTTCCTCATGTCTTCAAGAATAATGGTAAGATCACCCTTGCTGAATCCCTCTTCGATAATAAGGCCGACACTGAGCCAGAGCGGTCTGGCCCCCATCATGGCCAGGTCGTTGACCGTGCCGTGCACCGCCAGACTGCCGATGGTGCCTCCCGGGAAAAAGATCGGGTCGACTACAAAAGAATCGGTGGTAAAGGCCAGGCGTCCGGTCAGAGTCTCCAGCTCCAAAAGAGCGGCATCGTTCTGACCTGACTGCGCCACTCCACTGATGATCGGGATTATCAGTTCATCCAGAAGCTGATGTGAAAGTCTGCCGCCGCTTCCGTGGCCCAGAAGAATCAGATCATTATTCATATTGAAACAATTCCTTCCACCGATACATGGGATCAGCCCGTTAACAAAACAGATATTTCTATTATGACTATTTCACGCAAACCGGTAAAAAGCAAATGCTAATAATTTCATTTTCCGAATTTCAAAGATGGTTTTAAACGGAAGGTGCATGATCGTCAGTTGCCTGGTGTGTGTTCTTCAACTCCTACAAAATTCCTAGTAAGAAACCGGGATGGATGTTGAGATGCTGTTGGCCTTAAAGGTTCCACCTACTCCCATTTCAATACCGTTACTTCTCACAACATAGCCTTGATTGGCACAGTACAAGGTCGGATTCCAAGGCATGTACGTGCCGCTATGTGACGTGTTAAGCCATGTAGAATTAACGAGATATTTTGTATTTCCATAGATAGCACGGCGCTCTGCTACCGTCATGCAGCTCATATCATTTAGAATAAAATCTTCGACAAAAGACAGAGCCCATGTGAGGTCCGGAGTTCCATTTTGTCGTAATGTCGCAATGAATTTTTTCGTGTTGCTGGCCACATCGATAAAAGTGACTGTTATATCTGTTGTAGAGCTTGATGAGGCTACGGTCGTCATTTCGAATCGATAAGTTTTGCCTACCACCCATGGATAGGTATTGCTGCACATTACTCCACTTCCTTCATGGCTGAAATCCTGACATATCGATGTGCCGGCATTGACGATTGAAGAAGGAAGGCTGTTGTAATTCCAGACTGAAAACTGGATTTGCCGGTCATAATATGATCCACCTCTCTGAATTCCGGTGTATCCATTATCCCAGTTAATGGCAGCATAATAGGTTCCGGTCTGATCGGTCAAAGGAGTTACATCTCTTGAGATACCGGTGGCTACAGGAAAATACTCTATGTAACTTGTTGCCAGATGATCAGGTCTTGTGGCCCAATTTTTCAAAGCGCCAGTATAAGATACGTTTGCAGTGCCTTGGCTGTTTGCAACCGTGGCTGTTAGTGTGGGAGGGGAGGATGAACCAGGCACCCAATAGACTGATGCTTGGCCGTTGGCCCCGGTAACGGTCACAGCAGGTATGGGCCAGCCGCCACTATCTGCCGACCAATTGACCGTTTGGTTATTTACAGGCAATCCGCTCTGATCGGTTACTTTGACGGTAAATGTCTGAGGGTAGGCGACTCCGGCATAATTTGCGCCAGGATCGGCATTCAGTTTTGTGATGGAAAGTTTGACTGGTGGCGGTATAGCTGTTGTCGATGTCGTCGTTGTCACACCTTTGCCATAAACTTTGTCTCTCCATTCCGTTTCACCCTGAATATGCCAGATCGTGTTCGGTTCGGTATAGAGCAGAGTAGCTCCCGGCGCAGTCGAAAGCCCATTCATCGGCATCAGGTAGACTTGTCCGGTCTGCTGGTTCCACCAGAGAAGCTCGGCTTTGTTGTCGCTGTTGTAGTTGCCGACACTCACGATCTCCCAGAAGGTGTTCGGTTCTGTGTACATCATGGCGCCGTTTGTAACCGATGAGCCGTTAGTCTGCATCCCATAGACCTGTCCGGTTGTCTTATTGTGCCAGATAATCTCCGCCTTGCCGTCACCATCCAGATCGCCTGTTCCGGCTATCCGCCAGTTCGTGTTGGGTTCGGTATAGATGATTCCGGCTGTGGAGGCGTTTAATCCGTTTGTCTGGCCGATGGCCACCTGACCGGTAGTGCTGTTCCACCAGAGCAGTTCCGCTTTGCCATTGCCGTTGAAGTCAGCGGCGGCAACGCTCTTCCAGGCTGTATTCGGTTCAGTGTAGATTACGGCCCCTCCAGTCACTGTTGTTCCGTTCAGCAGCATGGCATAGGCCTGGCCGGTCAGCTTGTTCCACCAGATCAGGTCACTCTTGCCGTCTCCGTTTATATCGCCAGTGGCTACAATACGCCAGTTGGTGTTCGATTCTGTGTAGACGACCATGCCCGACTTTACTATCGTGGCGCTGGACATCAACATGATATAGACCTGGCCGGTGCTGCTGTTCCACCAGACAAGGTCTCTGATACCATCACCGTTAAAGTCCCCCTGTCCAACGATTGACCAGGATAAGTTCGGCTCCTGCCAGAATAGAGCGCCACCGGTGATGCTGCTCCCGTTGGCTGTCATGCCATAGACAGAGCCGTTTGTGCTGTTGTACCATGCAAAGGTGCTGTCAGTCACAGAAGCGCTGACGGTTTTTTGATTCAATTGATTCAAGCTGTTTTGGGCGGGATCGCCACAGCCCGCCAGGCTAAACAGCGTGGCAACAAGCAACCCCGCCAAGGTATTGTTAGTATGATTTCTCATGATTTACTCTCACTATCAGCTCAAGCGAAACGATAAAAAGCAAACGCCAAAAGTTCCATTTCTCTGATTTCGAACAGAATTTTGAAGGGCAGGTGCATAATCATCCGTTTCTCTGCATCCGGCACAGATGAGAGTATCGTATCAACCTGCGCCTTCATACGCTTGATCTCGTTTGCAAGCGCCCTGGTGCCCCTGAAGGAACTCTGCAGGTAATAGTCCGCCTTATCCCACACAGTCTTGTTTCCGGCATTGCCGATATTTATGGTGTGCTCAAGCAGGGCGATGTTGCCGATCTTCCAGATCCAGTCATCATAGTTCTCGTTAGTCGATTTCAGCCAGGTATCCTTCAACTCCTGATAATTCACGGCGCTCTGGGCCAGGATATGCTCTCGCTGTATCATAATTCCATCGTCCTCATCGATGTCGTAATCGAAAATCACGCCCAACTCCTGGTCTGTGTAGTCATACACCATACGATCATACTCGTAGAGGACGTATTTGTAGTTTCCATATCCCAGATCCCTGACCAGGTAATCCTTCTTATACCAAAATGAAAAATTGCGGACATGCTCAATAATTTCATCCACCACATTGCTTCCCCAGACAAAGCTGCCGACCGGACGCTTCCCGATAGTCCAGATTGCAAGTTCATTTTCCTCAATCAGATTGAAGATCGTTGCCGGTCTGGAAGCAAACTGTCTGAATTCGTCGATCCGCACCAGACACATCATGTAGCGGTCTTTCAGGAATCCGAACAGCTCCTTGTACGGCCTGATCAGTTCGATATCTCGTGCAATGCCGGATTCTTGAATCAGAGAGACGAGCTTGACGTTTGCCCCTTTGATCCGGTCGATATCTTCAAACAGGTTTATGGAGGCCAATTCTTCCTTTTTGGCAAAGGTCTGTCCCGGCTCCAACAGTGACTGTTCGATTAACGGAGTATTAGTGAAGATGTCAACCAGAAGAGCTTTACTAAATACCGATAGCCCCAGAACACTGAAGAGCTGTTTGAACGGATACCAGGTCTTGGAGGCGTACGGGTCTTTGTGGTTATGGGCCATTTCTCCCGGAACTGCTGTTTCGGCAACATACCTCATGAACACGATGATGTTCCGGAGCCTGTCAGTCAGGATGGGTATGATCAGTTTTATGTTATCTCTTTGCAGCACAAGTGTTTCGCGGAACACTTTGTTGATGGATTCGTAGATCCTGTCCTCGCCGGATTCATACCAGACATCTACCTTGCGGTCCTTGTCATCATCGCCGGTAATCAGATCGTTCAGGTACTTTCGGTAAAAGTCCTCTTTCAGCAGCATGAAATTCAGTATCCGAATCACATCTGCTTCGGCACTCTCCGGTTTTGGATACACCTTAAGCGAACAGAGCAATTCAATTGTTTCAAACAGACCGCCAAAAAGGTTGTCGATCTCTCCTTCCAGGTCAATGTCCTTTTCGACCTTCTGAGCGTAGAACATCAGTGTGCTCTTGAGTTTTTCGGTGTTGGTCAGGCGCTTGCCACGATCAGTCTGCGAAACGAACAGGGTTCCGGCCAGTTTTAGATCATCCTCGACCAGAATCTGAACGACTTGGATGTTACTCTGAACAAATCGCTTCAGATCATCACGGCGTGGAAAATTCGCAAGGTGGCGTTGGAAATAGAGGTATGTCGCCTTTATGCGCCGATTGCTTTTGGTCTTTGCCTCAACCTCTTTGCCGTTGACGAGATGCAGGAAATATTCGTAATCCACTTTGCCGGGGATCAGCTTGGGGATGGCAGCGTTGAAGAGGTGGGAGTTGATTTCGGCATCCTGGAAAGCAAGCAGGAAGAGGAAAAAGGTAGTGGTACGCTGCTGTCCATCGATAACAAAGTAGAAATCGTTGCAACCAGCGAGCGGCTTTAGCTGTTCATGGTTCAAAATGTCCTGATTGACATATTCGCCAAGCTGGTCATAGCCAACCTTGGCCAGATAGATGCTCCCCAGCAGATAGGGCAACTCTCCGGCCTCTGCGATGGCAAAGACCATATCGTTCCAGAAGTCCTCGATATGTTTCTCTTCCCACGAATAAGGGCGCTGGTATTTCGGCATCAGGAAATAGCGGCATTCGCCGAACATTTCGGTGTAGTAGTTGGAGATTGAGACTTTGATTTTGCCGGGGGTCATAGCTGCTTCTCCAAAATCAGATACGGATTGATGCCATTCTTCCGAAACCGGTTATTACAAGGATTCCATACCAAGTTTCTTTATAGCAGATTTGAACTTTTCGTCAAAAGTGATGATTATAGAATTTTTGATTGCCTTTCCTGTCGCTGCAATCAGCGTATCACCAAAATCCGCAACCTTTGAAGGCCAAAATGAGAGCAGCACAGTAAAGTCGGTTTGCTGGCATAACTCTACCCCAGGCATGGTTATAAAATCGCGGAGCATTGCGTTAATCGTCTCTTTTGGAGTGCCATATACTTTGTCCATGACAAAAACAAATTCAGTCAATACGAACTGATGGCATACAAGAGTACATTTCAAACGGTATGCTGACTCAAAAAAAGAAGCGACAATTGCTTGCTGGGCCGGGTCTCTATCCGTGACAAAAGAGATAAGAGCGTTGGTATCAATGATGTACTTTTTCACCGATACTTCTCCAGGCAGTTCTCTCTAGCCTGCTGAATATCGTCGGCAATATTTCCGGCCCCGGTTTTCACGCTTCCTTGATAACGGAGAAAATCGTTATGAACCGGATGAACAACCGCCTTCCCATTTTCAACGATCCACTCCAGCGAGTCATTGATGGAAATACCAATTTGTTCTCTCACTGCTTTAGGAATTGTGGTTTGATATTTTACCGTTACTGTTGAGTTCATGGCATCCTCCAAAGGTAAAATTCCTTACGTTTTGATGTTAACGTAAGGAATACGGTTTGTCAAGTGTGGCAGGGCGAACGGCGTTCGCCCCTACGTTGACATCATTTTTTTACACAATATTATCCGGGTGCAATTTGTCTTCAATCCATCGTTGCGGGTTATATGCAACATATTCGGCAATCCGGTTGTAATCGGCATCATTGCGGATAACGTGTTCATGATAATTGCGTTGCCATACTGGTACACCAGGGGAATTGCGGGTTTCGTTGATACGTTTGGTTACGGCGGATTTGAAACCCGACAACAACGCGCCGATCGATTTTTGTTGTGGTCCAGACATCTGGACGACCGGCATTTGGGCGACCGGCCGGTCGCCCCTACGTTGTTTTTCGTCTATACGGGTATCATCCGTTATCAAAACAATTCCATGAAAATGATTCGGCATTACCACAAATTCCCCCAATTCAATCTCAGCACGAATTTCCGCCGAATGAATCCATTCAGCAGCAACAATCCTACCCAAATCATTCACAATCATTTCCCGTAGGGGCGAACGGCGTTCGCCCATGTTTTCGCGTTCGCCCAAGTTTTCGCGTACGTTTTCGCCCAGATTTTCGCCAGACATTTCAACGATCTCCCCAAACAGACATTCCCTGTTGTAAGCGCATATCGTCACAAAATACGCCCCTACCTGGGAATAATCATATCCCTTTAGACGGATTGAACGGCGATGATGTATATCCGGATTGAATTTCATATCGATACCCAACATGCAATTTCCTGCCATGTTCCGAATTCATTGATATATCGTCACACGTAGGGGCGACCGGTGGTCGCCCTGTTGTTGATGTTCGTCCTGATGCATCCGTTCGCCAATGTTTTCACCCTGCGATGATATCCAAACAGGGCGAACGCCGTTCGCCCCTACGATGATGTTTCGGTGCTTGCCGTATTCTTCAACGACAACCCCGCCGTGCGGATGGTGCCGGTCTGAATTTCATATCGATACCCAACATGCAATTTCCTGCCATGTTCCGAATCCATTGATATATCGTCACACGTAGGGGCGACCGGTGGTCGCCCTGGTGTTGATGTTCGTCCTGATGCATCCGTTCGCCAATGTTTTCACCCTGCGATGATATTCAAAACAGGGCGAACGCCGTTCGCCCCTACGATGATGTTTCGGTGCTTGCCTTATTCTTCAACGACAACCCCGCCGTGCGGATGGTGCCGGTATGAATTTCATATCGATACCCAACATGCAATTTCCTGCCATGTTCCGAATTCATTGATATATCGTCACACGTAGGGGCGACCGGTGGTCGCCCTGGTGTTGCTGTTCGCCCTGATGCATCCGTTCGCCAATGTTTTCACCCTGCGATGACAATCATACAGGGCGAATCATTCGCCCCTACAAACCATCCCTAATACCACGGTAATCGTCTAATAAAACGTTTCAAGGCTTTTCTGGTTCTGTACCTCGCCCTGAATTGAAATTAGTTAGCATTCTCAAAGAAATTGTCATCATATATGCGCTCCTTTTGTATTAAATAGATGAATGCTGTATCAGATACATATTGAAATCAATCTTTTTGCGTATCAGGTACCAGCATGGCTATTATTTCAGGTACTATATCTGTTTTTATTATGCTTAACTTGTCTCTGAAAAACTTTTGCATAACTTCCTGAGCCTTTTCGTTAATTACTTTCTTGTCTCTTCCTCCTGTCAATCTTGCATTCCATTCGGCATACTTGTACCAAGGCCAAGTATTAGATTGTCTCCCATAGCACAAGTTTTTATTATCATTCATCTGCTTACGTAGTATTTCCTTTTCTTCAGTCGTCAATAATCCTATATCAATTATTCCATAATAGAGATCATCAAAATTTGCTTGCCCTGCTTCAATAGCAATGGTCAGTGTTCCTGGATCATGGCCAGTTCTTTTCCATGTTTCTTTGAATATCCGAATGCTAGCCCAGCGTTCCAGTGATTTTGCATTTGATGTGATTTTCCAGCCATCTTTCGCCGGAAAAATGTCCTCTATTGACTTTGTCAGACCATCAATCAAGTTATTCATCCCGCCAATAAAATAAACTAAGTCATTGTGATCATTACATAGCGATGAGATGAGTGGTTCAATTCTATTGATGCTTTTGGCCATCTCATTCAGGTAGTTCTCAAAAGATGACATTGCATCTCCAGCTATAAGAAGCGTGTCAAAATTGCTGCCGCCAGTGATGCTGTGTTTTGGCAAGGTTGCACTCCAAAACCCGTAGCGATTTTTGGCGTCATGCCCTTGTCCAAAAGCAAACTCACAGGCACCGCACACCATACCAAGTTTATGTTCGAACTGTGGATCAATCTGCTCATTCTGTCGGAGCGAAATAATTAGACCGTCGAAACAAGGCTTGGTTGGTATGATTTGAAGCATGAGCGGTGGGAGGTCATCATCCTTGGCTCCATTATTCCTCCAAGAAGATCGCCAGATTTTAATTGCCGCATTGGGTTCTAGTGACGTAGCTTCGTTAATAACGTTCCAATCATTTCCCAAAAAGCCGGATAGCAGAACTCCAGAGCTTTCGGTGAATTTTACAACTTCTTCTAGGTGCTTTTTTAGAACAATAAATTCTGGAATCAGTTTATCAACTTGCTGAACTACATAATTTTCAAAGCGATCAAACCATAGAGCGACTGCCCCACCGTCAAAATCTACTGAAACTTGTTCTTCAGTTTGAATGTAGGATTTTCTCGCCGTAATGAATGCCTGGATGGTTTTAGTTTCAAAGTCAGGTGGATCAAGATTTTTGAATTCAATCGCCATTCTTCTTGGGTTGCATTTGAACGCTGCTACAGCATCAAAATTAGCCACTTTAAGCTTTAGATATATTTCTTTATATGTCCACGGATGATCTAAATTAAACGTGCTGAATATCGCTTTAAACCCGTAGGGCTCTGTTTTTTTAGCGATCTCAGCTGTAATAAGTCTGAGCCTGTTGTATATATACATACCATTAGAGCATTGCTGGGGTTCTGGTGGAAACAAATCAATAGATCTATTCTGTAATTCAGGTATGTTATGACAAGCATGGTCCATATCGTTTTCAAGTGCCTCTATAAGCTTCCTAAAAAAATCGACACAATATTTTACAAATTCACTTCTTTTTCCTTGCCAATTCTGACTTCTACTAGAAAGTCCACTGTTCCTCCAAGGGGTTTCCAGAGCAGCACACCATACAACTTTATCTTCTTTGGGCCCAGATTGACCTTTCACAAGACTGTCTGCCTTTTGGAAAATATTTTCTCCTAAATCGCCTAACTCATACCAAGGTTCATATTTCAAAATTTCAATGTGAAGTTCTTCCAGTAATCTGACGCGACTTTCCAAAGTAAATGAGAGGATACCTCTAGCTCTGCTATCTTCTTTATCAATAGTTAAGGGGTATTTAGGCACCCATGCTTCTTTGTAGATGTTTATTTTGCCAAAAAAATGTTTATAGTAAGGGTGATTGCTAGTGCCTTCGTATGAATTAAAGGCATCAAGCCGTTCACCCTCTGGTGCGCCAACTTTCCATTCAGGAAACTCTGCTCGCAATTTTATAAAAAGTTCAGTAATGGTTTCAGAAAGAAATTGTCCATAAAGAGCCCATTCAATTAGGTCAGGCATGGTCTTCTCAAAGAATGCAATAACATTATCCCCAAAAATTCCAAAAAACTTATCCTCGGGCCAATCACAACGACCGATAGCCAAATGAAACGCCGGTTCAAAAATTGTAATTTTTTCTCGACGATTTGAAGTTTGAAGTGATCTAGGAAAATTTCTTTTTTGTTCCTTCGAAAATTCGTTGAATGCCCTCTTTAAAGGATCATCCATAACAGCACAATCTACAAAAACCGACATTGTCTGGTTGCTAATATTCAATTGACATTTTAAGTCAACACCTGTTGCCCCAAGACGGAAAGGAAAGAAAACTTCAATTATCCCTCCCCCACAATCTTTGGCTGAAAACATGGAGTTAATTCTGCTCAAATCATTGGAATATTTCTTGTTTAGCACATTGGCTAAAATCCTTGCTAATGCAAGGTATCCAGACCCAGATCTTTCTCCCTCAGAAGTTTCTTTTCCCAAATTTTGTAAGACCGCCTCGATTGATGCGTTGTAGCGAGACAATGGATCATTTTCAAGAGCATCGATCCACTGCTTGTTTGAAAGATGGTACTTGAATGCTCCTAATAATTCTGTTTCTTCAATCCGGATAGGTAGGATGGTCATGCGCCGTCCGTTTGCTAAATCAACTTCTTTTTCAACTTCAGCAGAACTCATTGAATCTTTTGATACAAGCAATACCATTATTGATGCTTTCTCGATTCCATCACTAATAGCTGTTGCCCACCTGCCACCTGGTGGGATATCCCGTGGAGCCATCCAACACGAGACACCAGCCCCTTCAACTACGTTGCAAAACAGTTGGGCAAGTTCTTTATTTTTTGTACAGTAACTTATGAAAACTTCCTTCTTAACATTTTCATCTGCCATAATTCCCCCTGTATGAAATTATTTTCTCGCAAAACATCTGCGCACCGTCAAACCTTATCAATAAACTCCCTGTGCATCTTCCACGCTTCACTATCAACAAGCTTCTTCAGATTCTTCACCATATCACGATCTTTGTTTTTTTCATCCTCTGGCAGTTCACTATACGGTGTAGAACTCAACAAATTATGAAGCTTTCTGGGTTTGTCGGTAACCGCTGCATATCGCCAGCCGCTCATAAAGCGCTCTGCCTTCCAGCGCCGGTTTTCAAGTTCCGACAATGTTTCAATTGCATCATCCTGATTACAAAACTTTGCAAGTGTATCACCAGGGTTATCCTCGCATCTCAGCGCCCGAAGTTTAACTGAAACATGGTCAGCCGGCCAACGGTTTGCATCGCGCATGGTTTCATCGAGTTCTTCCCAAGGCGCTCCGCCACTATATGCCTGGTGAATGGCTTTGGCCAGTTCATCAGTCACCTCATCATGCAACACCTGATACCCGGTGCCAATATCCAGAATATTGAAGCCATACGTTTCAATATTTGCAGGTGAAGTGTTTCCACCTGACACCAGTTTTGAAAGCTGCGACTTCATATTTACTACTATCGGTGTGTTATCGTTACCCAGAAGTGTTCTGACACGTTGTGCCAGCGAAAGGCCAAGCGGATCATCATCCACAGCTACATAGACAATCACTGGTGCATGGTCTGCTGTTCCCATGATATCGGCAAGTGACGATATACATTCCGGGTCGCGATCCACAAAACGCACCTGAACATCAGACACAATCAAACCGGGTGGGTTCTTTCCATCGCCATACAGGGCAAAGAACTTCTCTGAAACTGGCTTTATATTCCGGTCAAGTACTGTTATCTCCAGATTCTTCCAATCAACGTAATGCCCAACCCGCGCGGCTTGCTTTACTACTGCCTCCCCCGTCCTGCCAAATCCGATAACCGCAATCCGCAACGTATCGCCGGTGAAACCCTGCTCTATCGCATATTTGTCCGGTGGATATTTCTCAAACATCACACGAGAGGCGGTTTCGTAAACATTGAAGATACTTGCGTCAAACGCCGTGCCCTGCTTTTTATACAGATCATGACCGGCAAAAATGTCCCGCAGGCTTGGACTTGCAATATGAGTGAAACAACGCAAGTTAGATTTATTGTCGTCCGCCTTGCTGACAAGTTCTTGTGCCTGATGTGTAATCTCTATGTTATCGTGGTCGCTTCCGGTAACTGCAAACAGATATCTGGCACAGGTGATATTTGCTTCTTCCAGAATAACAGGATCGCCGGAATCACCGATAATAACCGTCGCGCCTCTCTCACGGCAGCCGCTGATATCCGGGTGATCTTTTTTTGATTCTATGACCACAACACGTTTTTCCCGCTTGATATATTCTTCCACCAGTCTCATCCCTTTTTCACCAAGTCCGCAGATAACAACATGGCCGCGTGACTGGTGCAGGCGGATCAAAGCGTACTTCTCGCAAATTTCCTTCCAGAAGGCCTGGATGGAACCGAGAGCAGTTCCACCGGCACCTAAAAACTTGGCTATCTTGAAGAGCGTTTTCTGTTGCTCTGATGTTCCAAAGAAAACGGCTGCAATACCGCCGATCAAGGCCAGTACTGCGATCACCAGCAGAGCAATTACAAACCACCAGGAATAGCGACGGCTCCAACGGCCAATTGTGGAATACGTGGAAATACTCTTTTCTGTCATGGCATCACCCCTGAGGTACTTCTATGGGACGTTCACGGTGCATGAGTACCCAATCGCCGTTCTCGGCCAAGGCCTCCTTGCCAACCGCCAGAATAATTTCCCGCTGGCACGTTTTGTCATAAGTACCGCTATCCAGCAGTTGCAGGCTTTTTGTGAAAACGCCGTACATCCGGGCATACTGCTTGGCCTGCTCGGCATACAGCATCCGTTCGGCATAAAACTTCAGAGCTCCGGAAATAACAAAGATAAGCGGGGTAGCAACCTGCATCCAGGGGTCAAGCGTATCCCCTCCCAGTTTCATACCATGAATGATCAGCATGGCAGGGGTTACTGCGAAGAAGCCCAGGCGGAAAAGGAAGGTTGATATTGTATCCAATTTTTCAGCTTCCTTTTTATTCCAGCGCGCTTTTTTTCCGAAATAGTCCCTTTGGTTTTCCAGCCAATACTCGCGTATAGCTGAAAGGTTACAAGGTGCCGCCGTCTCTGCACAACCTCTGTAGGCCAACAGATTCCAAGTCTTGACCGCGTAACGTATCCAGTTAAGCTCTGACTGCTGCTTGCTCAAGTAGAACGAGGCCGGATTTTCGCTGACCCCGGCCAGTTGCCAGAACAGACTGACCCGCATCCCCTCAGCCAGAGCACGGTAGTCGAGAAACTTCTCCGGGGCACCCTGGCGATGGGTGATACTATAGATACCGTAAGCAAGCCCCAGAAAGAGCAGGTATCCGGAAATGGCAAACATAGCTGTGGTCACGTTGGTATAGGTTTCACCGAAGAAAACGATAAACGGAACCAGCGAGGCCAGCAGCAGCAAGACACTGTAGGTTTCCTTTTGAAACTGTTGAGAAAGAACGTCAGCATGAGTAAAGTAGTGCAGCAGTTGTCTGGCTGATGGTGAAAGGTCTGCCTGGGTGAAGGGGGGCTGATCTATGGGAATCACATATTTTGCCGCTTCCTTGCGCCTGTCGTCAAAATCAGGAACCAGCCGGTATATATCATTCGAATCCCCATTGAAAAGTTCGATACAGGCCAGGGTGCGCAGGTGCTCGTCTTCCCGGATTCCCTTCCCGTCATCAGTAAGCGGGTACAGCAGTTGCACCCCTGCCGGCGCATCCCGTTCTGCCCGGTGCTTCTCGATAAAGTCAACATCCTGCGATACGTTGGAAGCATTTGTTCGCCTGGTTGGAACGTAATAAACCACTCCGGTTTGCACGGGGTTGAACAGCGATATACCGGGCTGTCGGGAATCGTCAGCGCCATACAATTGCATGCGTACAACGTGCGATGTGCCGCCGGACGGACCATTTGTCGCACCGTCCCACAGGGCAATCAGCACCTGACTCTGCTCAACGATGAAGCGGCCAACAGCGAGGTATTGCAGATCCCGTGAAATTTCTTCGGCAGCTGCCGCTTCCGAATTCCCATTTTCAAGCGGCAATTCGAGCGAAAACACTGCCTGCGCCAACAAGTACCGAAACTGACTGACCGATTCCGGGGAAAAATCCTGTTCATACAGTTCCTGCGACATCGGTAACGGCACAACAAGTTCAATACCGGCATCCAGCGCCGCTTCAGCAGCCAAACGGTCTGCTCCATCAGCCAGGGCAGAGACGAGCATCAACGGGGTACGAGGATACTCCTCATGCAGATGATCAATAATAGCCCGTATCTTTTGCTTCAAGTCAGGTTTATCTTCGTCAAGGATGTCACGGTGACCAGTGACCCCAATCAGTAGCGGTAATGTGGTCTGGTTTAGTGTTTGAGCGTTACTGGTATCTGCCATAATGATCACTCCTTCAGGCGTTATTGAGGCTCAGGTGCTGAACAATCCTCACCATCGCCAGAGAATCCTGTCCACAGTATTTCAGCATATTCTGCCGCAGAGCCTCACGACGTTCCGGTGCTGTCGTTTCATGAATCGCTTCCAGAAATGCAGTCTGAGCTTCCATCCCGTTGCTTACTTCTTCAAGGTTGTCGTAGGAGAGGTCAGGGGCGATGGTCGGCAGTACCGCCTTAATTGACCATGAACCGTGCATATCCGGGTGGTAATAATTCTGGCGGAGCAGCGGCAGCAGGTCGATAATTCGCTCCTGAAGGGTGGCAAGCGAGGCCTGCAGGTCCGGGTACAGTTCGATCAGAATACCGATAACCATTCGTTCAAAATGTCCATACGTGATAATTGGGCCGACTGTTCCTAAGTCGGCAATCATTTGATCAGCAAGTGAGCGCATGGGTGGACCACCGCTGATATCTAGGAATTCGAGATGTGTGACAGTATCATCTGGCTGTTCAACATGGCAGGAATATTGGAACGGAAGCTGTTGGTAAGGGCGAGTGCCGGCCCAGATCGGGATGGCAAACATAATTGTCTCGAAATCGAGGTAATAGCGCGGGAAACCAATCTGCTGCAGTTCAGATTGCAGGGCGGGATCTACCTGCGGCTTACCAGTTGAGACCGCATCCCAAATCCTTCGATGTTTCTCGTTAGTCAGCCGCTCCGTGGGACATTTCGGAGGTCGGTAAAACCTTCATCCAACAATTGAAGTTCAATACGGGTTGCTCCGGGGAGGGTTTCCGTCGGGTATTCAAAGCCGGATTGAGCGGGTGAACAGTGTAAGCAGTAGGGGCACTCAAAGGGCGAATAGCACTGATCTCCCGGCATTATTTCAGGTTCACTACCCGTAAGCATTTCCCGGAAATCGCTTACCCATTTCGGAATCTCAACCCTCAGAGAATTTACCTGCTCAGTTACATCCTCTGACTGAAAAAGTCCGCGGTAGTCGTTACCTCCGGGATACACAAAGCTGTTGTCAATGTGGGTCAGATGGACGGTAGACAGCGGGATGTTATTGCCGATAACCCATGCCTGGATAGAAATGTCCGGAACATGGTAGTCCTTTACGGAGGTGGATGATTTGGCTTCGTAAAGTTTATAGGAAGCATTATCCTTTTCGAGAAGATCGGCACGAATCAGAACCCCCTGATGTGAAAATGTGGCCTCAAATATTCGGAGCTCCCCTGCTTGTACCAACCGTTCCGTTTCCTGAAGCGCCTTGCCGAGACCTTGCTCACCCTTTACAAATTTTCCATCGGGATACAAGGTTCGGAAAACATCATGCAGCGCAAGCCCCGCCTGAAGACGCTCATTTGTCTCGTCAGAGACCTCGGCACATTCAGGGCGGTTTACTGTCAACCAGAGTCTTTTTCTGCATTGCAGACCTTCGATTATTTTTGACTTGGAAAGGTTGCAGGGGTGCATAAGCTTAAACCTCGACACTGAAAGGCTCGGCATGACCGTTATCGGCACCGCCGTACTGGTGGGATGAGGACTTCCTCCACAAATAAATGGAGGCGGAAGATAATTCTACCTGACAAGTAAAGCAGTTTTCATCCTCTGCAACGCCTCAATAAGCAGGGATCTGTTGCAGCCGAAATTGAGCCGTACGAATCCGGGAGCGTCAAAGTCTGCGCCGTTCGACAGCCCAACCCCTGCTTCTTCAAAAAAATGGCCGGGATTTTCAATACCGGTGGCACGTGCATCAATCCAGGCCAGATATGTCGCTTCCGCATGTGCGACTGTCAGACCCGGCATGGCGGATATTTCACGTTCCACCAGATCACGATTGTCGCGCAGATAGTCCAGCAGAGCGGCACGCCACGGTTCTCCATCCCGGTACACCGATTCAGCCGCAGTATATGCAAACAGGTTCAGGTGCGGCACCAGCCTTCCCATAGCTTTTTTAAAGAGGTTACGCAGCCCGGGGTTTGAGATGACAGCAAACGAACAGCCCAGGCCGGGAATGTTATACGTCTTGCTTGGAGCCAGCAGGGTAATGGTACGACTCGCAATTTCCGGAGCCAGCGCGGCGATAGGGATATGACGCAGATTTCTGTCCAGGATCAGCTCGGAATGAATATCGTCAGAACCGATGGTCAGATTATGGCGCTCGGCAATATCGAAAAACTGCAGAAGCTCCTCCTGATGCCAGGCTCTCCCGACCGGATTGTGCGGGTTGCAGAGGAGCAGCAGTTTTGTGCGCGGCGTAATTGCCTTTTCAAGCGAGACAAAGTCCGGTATCCAGCGGCCGCCGCTCAGCGTCAGCGGAACTTTGCTGACGGTGCGTTCAGTCAGCAGCGGCGCCGACATGAAAGGGGGATAGACCGGAGTAAAGGTCAACACATCATCGCCCGATTCACCGATGGCACGACAGAGAACGTTAAGCCCGCAGACCAGACCCGGCAGCCAGACAAGCCATTCCGGGGCAATCGTCCAGTCATAGTCACGAATCAAGGCAGCTTGAACTATATCGATCAACCCCTGTTCGGGGTAGGTATACCCGAATACACCATGCTCGACACGATCATGCAGAGCCTTAATCAGGGCAGGCGGTGAACGGAAATCCATATCCGCAACCCAGAGAGGAAGTATGTCACGCCCTTTGTATTTGTTCCATTTTTCACTGCCGGTATTGTTACGATTTATCGGGGTGTCAAAATCAAAGTGTGATTTTATCATGTAAAAACTCCTTATTATCAGGTAGATGCTCCGGACTACGCTTCGGTGATTTGCACTGGTATCCGCCGGCCGATCTGCAACACCAGCCCTACGGCGATCATGCAGAGCAGGCCTGATGTCAGGAAGGCCCCCAGGTAGTCTCCCAGATACGTACGCACGGCGCCGGCCCCGAAGGCGGCCAGGGCAGCGCCAATCTGGTGGCAGGCAAAGATCCAGCCGAACATGACCCCCACCTTGTTACGGCCGAAGACATCGGCCGTCAGCCGCACCGTGGGTGGAACCGTGGCTATCCAGTCCAGACCGTAGAAGATGGCGAAGACAGTCAGGCCCCAGGAGTGCCCGGCCAGGGCCTGGGGCAGTCCCAGCAGGGACAATCCTCGCAGCCCGTAGTACCAGGCCAGCAGGTAACGGTTGTTGTAGCGGTCGGATAGCCAGCCCGAGAAGGTCGTGCCGGCCAGATCAAGGATGCCCATCATGGCCAGCAGGCCTGCGGCCCGGACCTCGGGGATGCCGTGATCGACACAGGCCGGAATCAGGTGTGTGCCGATCAAACCGTTGGTGCTGGCACCGCAGACAAAGAAACTGCCCCCCAGAAGCCAGAAATCACGTGACCGCAGCCCCACCTTCAGACCTTTAAACGCGCTCCGGAAGGGGTTTCGATCCGCCCCCGGATCGGCGGAGGCATCGGGCGCACTGCCGTCGTCACCGTACTGGCGCAGACCGACATCGTGGGGAAAGTTGCGCATCAGCAGCAGTACCAGCGGGGCGATCACCGCGATAACAGTGACCATGAACAGCACCGAACTGCGCCAGCCGTGACGTTCGTTGATCATGGCCAGAAGCGGCAGGAAGATCATCTGACCGGTGGCGGTACTTGCGGTGAGGAGCCCCATCACCATACCGCGGCTGCTGTGAAACCAGCGTGTCACCACCGTGGCGCTCAGGCTTGATGAGGACATGCCGGTGCCGCAGCCGACCACGACACCCCACAGCAGCACCATCTGCCACGGCTGGGTCATGCGAGTCGTCAGGATTGCCCCGACTCCGACCAGAGTCATGGACAGGGCCATGGTGCGACGCACTCCGATGCTGTCCAGCAGGGCTGCGGCAAAAGGGCTCATCAGACCGAACAGCAGCAGGTTGATGGAAACCGCCGACGAGATGGTGGCGCGGCTCCAGCCGAATTCGTGTTCCAGCGGCACGATCAGGATGCCCGGAGTTGAGCGGATACCGGCAGCAGCCAGCAGTGTGACGAAGGTCACCGCCACCACGATCCAGGCGTAGTGCAGTTTGCGGGTCGAAGGCATCAGAGATACTCCGGCAGATAAATATAAAACTTGCGGATAATAACGAAGAACAGGGCGTTGGGCAATATAAACCGTCTCATGCCCGCCGACATGGATGCCCGCCATTCAGAAGGATACCGGCAAGGACTATTGATCGAGAACACCAGCAGTTCTGGCTGAAGCTCAGGAACGGTATCCGAAAATACGCCATCTGTCAGGGCGCTTTTTGGGACATTATTTTGGCAATGCTCCCGTATTTTATGATACTATTTCCTACCTTTGAATTCAGCGAAGGGAGGTTGCATGGCACATTCTCCAGTTATAAAAATGACAGCAGGAAGATTCAAAACCATCATGGTAATTGGCATCCTGGTGCTTAACCTTTTTGTCATCGGTATTTCCTGGGTTTCCGTTGCCAGGAGCAGGCATCAGTACACCGAAAAAGCGGTCGTCACCGCCCAGAATCTGGCTGAAGTACTGGAGCAGAACATTACCGGGATCATCAACAAGGTCGATATCGGAATCCTGGCTCTGGTCCACGAGACTGAAGAACAGATTGCCGCAGGGGGAATCGATGAAAAGAAGCTTGTTGCCTACATGACGTCAACCCAGAGCAACCTTCCGGAACTTGAGGGCTTCAGAGTAGCCAATGCGAAAGGAGAAGTGCTTTACGGTCTCAAAACTGTCTCCGGGCATCCGGCCAGTGCTTCCGATCGGGACTACTTCATACGCCTGCGTGACAACCCCCGGGAGCAACTGGTGGTCTCAAAACCCATCAAGGGACGGATCATCGGCAAATGGATAATAATTCTGGCCCGCCGGCTCAATAATCCGGACGGTACCTTTGCCGGAGTGGCCTTCGCTTCTCTTCCACTGGAGAAGATCGAGAGGCTTTTTTCGTCCATCAATGTCGGGAAATATGGTGCCTTTGCCCTGCGGGACGCTGTCGATCTGGGACTGGTGGCCCGTTATCCGGAACCGGGGGAGACAGGCAGCGCCATCGGTCACAAAAAAATGTCACAGGAGTTCATGACACTCCTGAACAAGGGGAAAACTTCCGGCGTCTATGACGCGCCTTCAGGTCTTGACAAGCGCATGCGTACCTGGGGTTTCCATAAATTCGGCAACAACCTCTACTATATATTCGTCGGGTTTGCAAAGGACGAATATCTGGCGGAATGGCGTAGTGAAACAATCAAGACCGGCATATTCCTTGGTCTCTTTGCTCTGCTTTCCATCATGGTGGCCAGGGCGGCCTTTAAGGGGTGGAAACGAAACAGGGCGGCAGAAGCATCGCAGCGTGCCAGTGACGAACAGATACGGCTCTTTTTTGAACGCCAGATTGTTGGAATGGCTATCTCAACCCCCGATAAACACTGGGTTCAGATGAACGACAAATGGTGCAGCATACTGGGTTATGAACGGGACGAGTTGCAAAGCATACCCTGGGATAAACTGACCTACCCCGATGACCTGCCTGAGAATATTGATCTGTTCAACCAGCTTGTTACCGGCAAAAGAGACGATTACTCCATCACGAAACGATTTATCCGCAGGGACGGCGCGATAGTGGTGGTCGACCTGTCTGTAGGCTGTGTCCGGAATGAAGATGGAACCATCAATTGTCTCCTCTCACTGATGGAGGATATTACCGAGCGCAAGCAGTCTGAAAGGTTGCTGCGTGAGAGCGAGGAACGTCTGACCGGCTTTATCAGAAACGCTCCCGTGATTCTCTTCGTACTGGACATGAGTGGCCACTTGACGTTTTCTGACGGTCGCGGCCTGGCCTCGCTTGGCTTGAAGCCGGGCCAGATTGTAGGGCTGTCAGCCTTCGAGATCTACCGGGATTCACCGTCTGCTCTTGATGGAATTCGCCGGGCGTTGGCAGGAGAAACGCTGAACGTGGAAACCGTTGTAGGGGATAAGACATTTGAGGTCTGGTACAACCCAATAGTTAATAGTTCAGGCGAACAAACCGGCAGCATTGGCGTGGCTACCGACATCACTGAGCGCAAGCGCGCCGAAGAGGAACGCCGGAAACTTGAGCAGCAGCTCCTCCACGCCCAGAAGCTGGAGAGCCTGGGTGTTTTGGCCGGCGGCATTGCTCACGATTTCAACAACATTCTGATGGCGATCATGGGCAATGCCGATTTGGCCCTGATGCGCATAAATCATGAATCGCCGGCTATCGAGAACCTGCGCCAGATTGAACGGGCCGCAGCACAGGCGGCCGACCTGGCCAAACAGATGCTGGCCTATTCCGGAAAAGGAAGATTTGTAGTTGAGAACCTGGACCTCGGCAGACTGCTGGAAGAAATGCTCCATATGCTGGAGGTGTCCATCACCAAAAAGGCGATGCTGCGGTTCAATCTGCATCCGAATCTTCCACCGGTTGAGGCCGACGCCACCCAGATGCGCCAGATCATCATGAATCTGGTGATTAACGCCTCCGAGGCGATAGGGGACAAGAGCGGTGTGATCGCCATCACTACCGGCTGCATGGACTGCGACAAGAGCTATCTGAAAGATGTCTGGCTGGACGAGAATATCGGAGAGGGTCTGTATGTTTATCTGGAGATAGCCGACACCGGCTGCGGCATGGACAAGGATACTCTGGCCAGGATCTTTGACCCGTTCTTCACCACCAAATTTACCGGGCGAGGATTAGGGATGGCAGCTGTGCTCGGCATCGTCCGTGGTCACAAAGGTGCCATTAAAGTATACAGCGAACCGGAAAAAGGGACTTCATTCAAGGTACTCCTGCCTGCCTCAGCCAAACCGTCAGAAATCTTCAACGTCAATTCCCACAGTGATGGCTGGCGGGGAAACGGCTCGGTTCTGCTGGTTGACGATGAAGAGACCGTCCGGGGTGTCGGCAGGGAGATGCTTCAAGAGCTGGGTTTCTCAACCATCACCGCCTGTGACGGTCAGGAGGCTGTCGAAGTTTTCAAAGCCACACCCGGCATCACTTTCGTTATTCTGGATCTGACCATGCCGCACATGGACGGCGAGCAATGCTTCCGGGAACTCAGGCAGCTGAATCCCGATGTCAAAGTGATTATGTCAAGCGGTTACAACGAGCAGGAAGTGACTCAGAAGTTCGTCGGTAAAGGGTTGGCCGGGTTTATACAGAAACCGTACCGACTGTCGGTACTGAGGGATGCGATTCGAAATATCGTTACATGAACAGCAAACGCGTCACTCCTGCCATTGTCTCGAGAGCGGAGAACTCCGACGCGCTTCTGCAGCCTGCATTTTAAGCACAATAAGACCCTGATCAACTGATTTTCAGAGTGCCTTCACATAATATCAACAGGATAGAGATGGTTATGTATTGGCACACCCCGTGCTAGTGCAGGATAGATGGACGTTTTTTCTCTCTAACGCTGCATTGGCAAAGGCGCCACACATGTAATCACAACAGTGGCGTCTTTTTATTGGGGAGAAGTTCATTAATACAACTGGCGAGGTGCACCATGGCAAAACCCGACTGGTACGATACCGATGACTGCACCACCCACGACAAAGGCGCGCCCAAGTTCTGCAAGAAATCGGAACCGGGCGAGGGAACCGAGCGCTCCTGCGCCTATGACGGTGCCCGCGTGGTGCTGATGCCGATTACCGACGTGATCCACCTGGTTCATGGTCCGATCGCGTGCGCCGGAAACTCCTGGGACAACCGTGGCGCCCGCTCATCCGGGGCGCAGCTCTACCGGCGCGGTTTTACCACTGAGATGCTTGAGAACGACGTCATTTTCGGCGGCGAGAAGAAGCTCTACAAGGCTATCCTTGACCTGGCGGAACGCTATAAGGATCAGGCCCGGGCTATCTTCGTCTATGCCACCTGCGTGACTGCCATGACCGGTGACGATGTCGAGGCGGTCTGCACTGCAGCTTCGGAAAAGATTGCAATTCCGGTGATTCCGGTCAATACTCCCGGTTTCATCGGCGACAAAAACATCGGCAATCGCCTGGCGGGCGAAATTCTCTTCAAATATGTGATCGGTACGGCTGAACCACCCCGGTTGGGTGAATATCCCATAAATCTGATCGGTGAATACAATATCGCCGGTGATCTGTGGGGCATGCTGCCGCTCTTTGACAGGTTGGGAATCCAGATTCTTTCCTGCTTCAGCGGCGATGCCAGGTTTGAGGAGCTGCGCTATGCCCACCGGGCCAGACTCAATATTATCATCTGCTCCAAGTCTCTGACCAATCTTGCCAAAAAAATGCAGAAAACCTACGGCATGCCCTATCTGGAAGAGTCCTTCTACGGTATGACCGATACGGCCAAGGCGCTGCGTGACATCGCCCGCGAACTGGATGACATCGTCAATGGTCTGGAGAAGCGAGTTATGCAGGACCGGGTAGAGCGATTGATCGAAGAGGAAGAGGCCGCTTGTCGCGCCGCCATCGCACCCTATCGGACACGGCTGGAAGGAAAGCGGGCGGTGCTCTTCACCGGCGGGGTCAAGACCTGGTCGATGGTTAACTCTCTGAATGAACTGGGAGTTGAGATCCTGGCGGCCGGTACGCAGAACTCGACCCTGGAAGATTTCTACCGGATGAAAGGGCTGATGCACAAAGATGCCAGGATCATCGAGGATACCTCAACTGCCGGTCTGCTGGCCGTTATGCAGGAGAAGATGCCCGACCTGATCGTGGCAGGGGGCAAAACCAAATTTCTGGCTTTGAAGACCAGGACCCCTTTTCTGGATATCAATCATGGCAGATCCCATCCCTATGCCGGTTATGAGGGGATGATAACCTTTGCCAGACAGCTGGATATGACGGTCAACAACCCGATCTGGCCGGTACTGAATGCCCCGGCGCCCTGGGAGAAATGCAGGGGCGACCGGCCGTTCGCCCCCACGGAGGATTATGCAGCAACAGCGTTGAAACATGCCGAGACCTTTCTGGCCGAGGATATTTCGGTCTCGCGGGTCAAGGTTTCCAGCAAGGCTGCCACCGTCAATCCGCAGAAGAACTCTCCGGCTTTAGGGGCCACCATGGCCTACCTGGGTATAGACAACATGCTTGGCTTGCTGCACGGTGCCCAGGGATGCTCGACTTTTATACGTCTGCAACTGTCGCGGCATTATAAGGAATCCATCGCTCTGAATGCCACAGCCATGAGCGAGGATACCGCCATCTTCGGCGGCTGGGATAATCTGAAAAAAGGTATCGGACGGGTGATCGAGAAGTTTCATCCCCAGGTGGTGGGGGTGATGACCTCCGGCCTGACCGAGACCATGGGCGACGACGTGCACAGCGCCATTGTCCATTTCCGCCAGGAAAATCCTGCGGTAGCACACATCCCGATCATTCATGCTTCGACCCCCGACTACTGCGGATCATTGCAGGAAGGTTACGCCGCCGCAGTGGAGGCAATTCTGGCGACCCTGCCGGAAGGTGGTACGACCATAACCAGCCAGGTCAACCTGCTGCCCGGAGCACATCTCACCCCGGCTGATGTGGAAGAACTGAAGGAACTGGTTGAATCTTTCGGCCTGACGGTGCTGACTATCCCGGATATTTCCAACGCCATGGACGGCCATATTGATGATGTTGTATCGCCACTCTCTACCGGCGGAATCCCGGTGGATGAGATAAGAAAAGCCGGACGCAGTGCCGCGACGCTGTATGTTGGCGATTCGTTGGCCAAGGCCGCTGTGAAACTTAAGGAAACATTTGACATCCCGACCTATGGATTTACCTCGCTGACCGGTTTGGCCGAGACCGACCGCTTCATGGGGGTGCTGGCCGCCATCAGCGGCTGTCCGATCCCGGACAAGCATCGACGCTGGCGAAGCCGGCTGATGGATGCCATGGTGGACAGCCACTACCAGTTCGGCACCAAAAAGGTGGCCTTGGCACTGGAGTCGGACAACCTGAAGACCTTGACCGGCTTTCTGGCCGGCATGGGTTGCGAGATCCAGGCGGCGTTATCCGCCACCCGAACCAGAGGACTGGACCGTCTCCCCTGTAGTAACGTCTTTGTCGGCGACCTGGAGGATCTGGAAACTGCGGCCAAAGGGGCCGACCTGATCGTGGCCAACTCCAACGGCCGCCAGGCTGCTGCCAAACTCAAAATCGGCGCTCATCTGCGAGCCGGTCTTCCGGTATTCGACCGGTTGGGGGCACATCAGAAGGTGTGGGTCGGCTATCGCGGCACGCTGAATCTGGTGTTTGAAACCGCCAATCTGTTCCAGGCCAACGCCAAAGAAGCCCAGAAGCTGGCCCATAACTGAAAAGAATAAGGGAATTGCCATGAATGCCGAAAATCTTAACAAATTACTATCCTCCGTCAAGGAGGGGGCTGTTTCTATCGATGACGCCGCAAAGCGCCTCAAACAACTCCCCTATCAGGACCTGGGATGTGCTCAGATCGACCACCATCGCGAGCTGCGTCAGGGGATGCCGGAAGTGATTTTCGGCGAAGGTAAAACGGTCGAACAGATTATAGCGATTATCTCCGCCATGGCAGACAAAGGGAGCAACGTACTTGCAACCAGGCTGGACAAGGACAAGGCGGCGATAATTCTGTCGGCTTTTCCGATCTCTTCATATCATGCCGAGGCCCGCTGCCTGACACTGGAGCAACATCCGCCGGAGCGGCGCGGCAAGGGAACCATACTGGTTATTTCAGCCGGCACATCCGACATCCCGGTAGCGTCGGAGGCGCTGGTGACAGCCCGCTTTCTCGGAAACAAGGTCGAGCACCTTTACGACGTGGGGGTGGCCGGAATTCACCGTCTGCTGGCCAGAGGCGAACAGCTGGCAGCCGCTTCAGTCATCATTGTAGTGGCCGGCATGGAAGGGGCGCTCCCTTCCGTGGTGGGCGGTCTGGTGGATAAGCCGGTCATCGCTGTGCCGACCTCGGTCGGGTACGGAGCGTCGTTCGGAGGCATCGCGGCGCTGCTGGGAATGCTCAACAGCTGCGCAGCCGGGGTAACGGTGGTCAATATCGACAACGGCTTCGGCGCGGCCAGTGCGGCCAGTTTGATGAACCGGATATGATACCACGATTTGGATTGACGTCATGTGCCGGTAATGCATACAATGAATGCATACATTGGAGGTGAATAAAATGCGTGCGACACTATGCATACCTGATTTACTTGTCAACGAAGTGCAGCGGCTTTCCGGTAAAAAAACCAGGACTCAGGCGATTGTTACGGTAATGGAAGAGTACGTGCGGCGCAGTAAGATGGAGGACCTTCTGGCTCTGCGGGGCAAGGTTGCGATTGATTATGACTGGCAAAGGGAAGAGGAGGCCGAGTTGAAGGCTGCGGAAGAACGGGAACGTTATGGAGCTCAATAGAATACTGCCGGACACCTGCGCCTGGATTGACTTCTTCAGGGGGAAACAGACTCCTTTGGCCGAGATACTTGAAAACTCATTAATGCATTTGGACGTTGTTACGTGTGGGGTCGTGCTGTCCGAACTGATCCAGGGTATTAAGAATCAAAGCGAAGAAGTACTGATGCTCAATGCATTTCAAGCATTGTCGCATCTTGAGATGACGCGGGAGTTATGGATCAGCGCAGGAAGACTCTCGGCACAATTGCGGAGCAATGGTCACACACTGCCGTTCTCCGATATCATCATCGCCGCAGTTGCATTGGAACATGGGTGTGGCGTCTTGACAATTGATCGCCATTTTGAGGCCATTCCCGGCCTGGTGACGGTGAAAGATCCGCTATGAATATTCTTTATCTTGACTGCTACGCCGGGATCTCCGGCGACATGACTGTTGCGGCACTGCTCGATCTGGGCGTACCGCTGGAGTACCTCCGCTCGGAACTGGGTACGCTGGCGCTGCCTCCCGACTCCTACGCACTCTCGACCAGCCGCACCGAGCGGCAGCATGTGACGGCCCTGAAATTCGATGTTGCCGTGCACGATCACCATACCCACCGCCACTACGCCGGTATCGATACCATGATTGCCGATAGCGGGTTGTCCGGAGCGGTCAAGGGGCGGGCGAGGGCCATCTTTCGTCGCCTGGCCGAGGCCGAGGCGAAGGTGCATTGTGTAGACGTTGAAGAGGTGCATTTTCACGAAGTCGGGGCGGTGGACTCCATTGTTGATATCGTCGGGACCGCCATCTGCCTGGAGTATCTCCATGTTGATCAGATTAACGTTTCCGCGCTGCCGCTGGGTAGCGGGTTTGTCGAGACCGCTCACGGCCGGCTGCCGATACCGGCGCCGGCAACAGTCGAGCTATTAAAAGGGCTGCCGCTGCATGGTGCGTGTGGTCAGGGAGAGCGGGTGACGCCGACCGGAGCGGCGATCGTCGCTGCACTTGCCGGCGGATTCGGCACGCAGCCGGCCATGCTGCTGGAAAAGAGCGGTTGCGGCGCCGGAAGGAAGGATTTTACGGATTGCCCCAACATCCTGCGTGCTTTTCTGGGGAGAAGCATTGAAGACCCAGATCATGCCGATGAAGTGACTGTAGTTGAGACAAACATTGATGATTCTACTCCGGAAGTACTTGGGTACACGATGGAGCGGCTCCTGGATGCTGGAGCACTTGACGTGTTTTTCACCTCGACTCTGATGAAAAAGAATCGCCCCGGAGTCGTCCTGTCGTTTCTCTGCCGCCCGAACCAGGTGGACGGGCTGGCGAAGATTGTGCTGACCGAAACCTCCGCCATAGGATTGAGGCACTACCGTGCCGACCGGATCATTCTGGAACGCAGGATTGTCGAGCAGCAGACAGAGTCAGGACCGGTGCGCTTCAAGCAGGTTTTTGACGGGAACGGGAACCTGCTGCGGGCGGCGCCGGAGTATGATGACTGCCGCCGGGTTGCGCGGGAGCGGGGCATTCCGCTGCAGGACGTGCTGAGGGGCGTGATGGAAAGAGTGGGGCCGGTTGATCCGTTGGACGAAGAGTTGGCATCGCTCTTTCGCAAACAGGGCATGACTCTGGCCCTGGCCGAATCGTGCACCGGCGGCATGATCGCCCAGCGCATTACCGCGATGCCCGGAAGTTCAGCCTACTTTCTGGAAGGTGCGGTTACTTACAGCAACAGCGCCAAGACGCGCCAACTGGCTGTTCCGAAAGAAACTCTGGAGGAATGGGGAGCCGTCAGCAGCGAAGTGGCCGCAGCAATGGCCACTGGAGTTCGCGAGCGTGCCATGAGTGATCTGGGATTGGCGGTAACCGGAATCGCAGGACCGGATGGCGGCAGCGAAGAGAAGCCGGTTGGAACAGTCTTCATCGCTCTGGCGACCCCTGACGGCTGCCGGACCAAACGATTTCAGTTCAACGGAGGCAGGGATGAAGTACGCACCTTGACGGCCCGGACAGCGCTGGAGTGGTTGAGGCGGTATCTTCGTCGGCGGATTGAAGCTGAAACCTTACCAACCCTGGCACCTCCTAAAACAGGAGGGGGAATTTAGGCTCCCCTTACAAAGGAGTAGTCTGGAGTTTGGACATTTTCAAGGTTCTGAAAAGTCCCCCCGCCCCTTGCGGGCATATGCGCTGGCTTTGAGCTTTTGGTCCCTTCCCCTCCAAGGGGAACAAAAAACGCCGCTCCCCCGGTCAAAATCTGACCGGAAAAGCGGCGTTGTCATTACGTTGGATCTTTGCCGTTATGTCTGCAAAAATCAGCCTTTTTCCTTTCGGTATGAATCTGCCAAAAGAGAAATATAGTGCGTGACCTTTTGCTCATTACCGAAGCGGTTTACGTTGTCAAGCAGCTGCATCATGCAGGCCGGGCACCCGACTGAAACGGTATCTGCGCCGGTTTTGTTAATGTCTTCGGCTTTGTTTTTGCCGATGGATGATGATGTGTCATAGTGTGACACGACGTATGAACCACCGCTGCCGCAGCAGGTGTCCGGCGCCGACATCTCCTTGAAGGTAACGCCCGGGATTCCCTTGAGAATCTCGCGGGGTTCGGCAAAGACCTTCATCGTTTTTTTCAGGTGGCAGGAGTCATGGTAGGTTACTGTTTTGTCTATCTGTCCCTTTGGTTTGCGGAACCGGATCACCCTGGTCAGAAAGGTGGATATGTCATAGGTCCGTTTTGCCCAGTATTCGGCTTTCGGACCGTAGACGGGATCAGCCGCCAGGAGCTCGACATACTCATGCTGCCAGGCGCCGCCACAGGATCCGCAACCGGTAATCAGGTAATCACAGCCGGTTTTATCGAATTCGTCCAGGTTGTTCCTGGCAAGGGTGCGAACAGTGCCGGTATCACCGTGTACCAGTACCGGAACGCCACAGCAGGACTGGCCTTTTGGTATATGCACTTCGATATCGTTTGCTGTAAGAACCTCAATCAGATCCATGCCTGCGTCGGGATAAAAATAGTTGAGCGAGTCGCCGGTAAAGAAGGCAACCTTCATTGTGGCGGTTTTGGGTTTGATCACATCGGCTACGCGATCCCGCAGCGGGGTAACAGTCAGTTCAGGCATTTTCCGGTCGGCATCAAAGCCCATGCTGCCGCCGACAATGGCGAACGGGGAGCGGGGAGACATTGCTTTTATGTTTTTGTCGCCCTTGAATGCAATGCTCTGGAGGGATGCTCCGAGTTTCATTGCGGCATCAAACATTCTGGGATTTTTGATGGTGGAGAAGATCATTTTTTTGAGCCAGGGCATGCCGTTTTCGCGAACCAGTGCCGCTCTGAGCCCGAGAATAATCTTATCAAAGTTGACCTTGGTCGGGCAGTTGGTCATGCATGATTTGCAAACCAGGCAATTGAATATCATCGTGGAAACATCCGGGTCGCTGAGTGAAAGCTCACCGTGTAATACCGCATTGGCTACGGCTATCTTTGCCCGGGTAACGGCTGTTTCGCTTTTGTCCGATCCGTAAACCGGGCAGACAGCCATGCAGTTCCCGCATTTCATGCATTTATCGATTTCATTCTGAACCATTTTCAGGTCGTCATGATAGGTTTTGGTGGTGTTTGCTGGTATGGGACCCTTTTCGGCGACCATGGCTAAACCTCTCTCAGTGGAACCATCTTTCCAGGGTTCAGGATGTATTCCGGATCAAGTGATTCTTTGATGCTCCTCATCAGGTTGAGTCCGCTCCGGCCCAGCTCATTACCCAGATACTTCATTTTTGCCATGCCGATACCATGCTCACCGGACAGCGTGCCGTCGAGTGCAAGTGCTGTTGCAAAGATTTCGTCAATAGCTTCGTGCACACGTGCAGTCTCACCCTTGTCGTACATATCGTACAGAATAGTCGGATGCAGATTGCCGTCTCCGGCATGACCGAACGTTCCAATGACAACGTTGTATTTGGCTGCGATATTTTCGCATGCTACAAGCATTTCGGTGATGCGGCTGCGGGGAACGGTGGCATCTTCTACAATAACCGTATTGTTGAGTGAGGCCAGTGCCGGCAGGGCGTTGCGGCGGGCTGTCCAGAGCTGGTCACGCTCGGCATCGGAATGAGCAACTTTGTATTCGCTGTTGTTAACCTTGAGTACAGCAATAACAGCTTCAAACTCTGCGTTGACAACATCTTCGGACATGCCATCCACTTCGCAGAGCAAAAGGGCCTTTGCTTCAATGGGAAGACCTATTTTTGCGAAATCCTCAACGGTGCGGATGGTCTTGTTGTCCATGATTTCGAGCGTTGCCGGGATAACCTGGGCCGCGATAATGCCGGCAACAGCGTTGCCCGCATCTTCAAGAGTACTGAAAATACCCATCATGGTACGACGGAATTTGGGAGCCGGAATCAGCTTGCAGATCAGCTCTGTCGTGATGCCGAGGGTGCCTTCCGAGCCGACAAAAAGGTTCGAGAAGTCATAGGCGGTGACGTTTTTGACGGTCTTTCCCCCAAATTTCACTTTTTCTCCATTGGCCAGGACGACTTCCATACCCATGATGTAGTTCTTGGTAACACCATACTTGAGTCCGCGCAGGCCACCGGAGTTCTCCGCTGCTGAACCGCCCATGGTGGCGGTGGCAACGGTACCCGGATCAGGAGGATAGATCAGTCCGTATTCGGCAACAGCCGAGTTGAGAGCCGCAATAACAACGCCGGGCTGAACAGTGGCGGTGAGGTTGGCGGGATCTATTTCGAGGATTTTATTCATTCTCTGGAATGAGAGGACAATTCCCTTTTTGAGCGGAATAGTGCCGCCGCTCAGGTTAGATCCTGCTCCTCGTGGATAGATGGCAATTCTGTTGCTGCGGGCAAGGTTGACGATCTGCTGAACCATCTCGCTGCCGGTCGGCATGACAACCACATCAGGAAGCTGGTGCGGCATATCTGCGGTCGCATCGTAGCTGTACGCCACCATGTCAACTTTGCTGGTCAAGACATTTTCTTTACCAGCCAGCCTCTCAAGTTTTTCCACAATCGCTTTGTCAAGCATCTCTTCCTCCTTTCTTCAACTGGGTATTTTATGTAGCCTAAGGAATCATCCACTGAAGGTAATACGCCTGCAGGTACACAATCACGCCGACCACGACAGTCAGGAAAATCGAGTGCTTGAGGGTAAAACGGAACAGTGTGCCCTCTTCACCCACCATGCCGCAGGCGGCAGTGGCGACAGCCAGTGATTGGGGCGAAATCATCTTGCCCATGACGCCGCCGCTGGTGTTGGCCGCGCCGGTCAGGATCGGGTTGAGGCCGAGCTGTTCGGCGGTGGCCTTCTGGAGGCCTCCGAAAAGCACGTTACTGGAAGTGTCGGAACCGGTCAGG
This sequence comes from Desulfuromonadales bacterium, assembly GCA_037129255.1. GTDB lineage: Bacteria > Desulfobacterota > Desulfuromonadia > Geobacterales > Pseudopelobacteraceae > JACRCG01. The sequence continues at coordinate 44,441 of JBAXVG010000033.1, forward strand.
AAAACACCCAGCCAGCCAAGGAACGGTGCGATGAAGGGAAACCAGTGACCGGTCTTCGTAAAGATCAGGCCGAGGCAGTTGGTCATACCGGATGTGTTCATGACATAGGCCAGGCCGAGCACGGAAGCAACGGTAATGGCAGGGAACCGCATGTCATAAAGGGTTTTTCCGGCCAGTTTGATGACATCGCCGAAGCCGACACCACAGAGCAAAGCGGAGAGGAACGCGGCAATCAGGATCGCTGTGCCGGCGGCGGACATGAAGTTGAAGGTATATTTTGCCGGCAGCTTGATCGGCAGCTGATCGGCAGTTGCTTTGCCCAATGCTTTGAACTGGTCCTTTGTCACCAGTTTGTTCTTCTCAAGATCGTCCTTTACCAGTTTCTGGATATCGGCACCCTTTTTGGCAATGGCATTAAACCCGGCATTACGTTCATCAGTCAGTATGGCGCCTTTACCTGCCAGGCTCTGCTCGACCGGAAGGAACTTCTCTTCCAACCCCTTCAACTCGTTCAGCATGGTGATGGCTCCGGCAAGCTTCGACTCGGTCACAGGCAGTGCGGCTATCAGTTTGTCCGCTTCAGCGGTAACAGCAGCAATTTTTTTCAGACCGTCATCAGGTTTGGAAACTTTCTTGACAATCATGTTGTCGAGACCGGCAACGGTAATAACCACTTTGCTCTTATCGAGTTCGGCTTTGATTGAAGGAATGCCCCAGAGCAGAACCATCACGGTCAAAGCCAGATAGGGGGACCATGCGCGCAAAACCTCAGAGGCGGAATAGTGGTGCTGCTCCTTTAACCCGGTATGTGTTTCATGATCAAACACATAGGTTTCTTTTGGCTGCCACACCTGCAGCAACGCTACAAGGGCAACCATTGATGCCAGTGATGCGGTAATGTCGGGCAGATAAGGGCCGAGGTAGCTGGCAGTGGCCCACTGGGAAACCGCAAAAGTCACACCGCAGACGATAATGGCCGGCAGAACCTCGATAGTCTTTTTCCAGCCGACCATGATCATGATGACATAAAACGGGATCACTACAGATATGAACGGAAGCTGGCGGCCGACCATAGTGGAGAGTTTCATCATGCCTTCATCGCCATAGCCCATAACACCGGCCAGAGCAACTACCGGAATTCCGATGGCCCCGAAGGCGACAGGAGCGGTATTAGCGATCAGGCAGACACCGGCAGCATAGAGAGGGCGAAAACCGAGGCCGACCAGAGTTGCACCGGCTATGGCTACCGGTGTGCCGAAACCGGCTGCACCTTCGATGAAGGCGCCGAAGCAGAAGGCGATCAGCAGTGCCTGGATACGACGGTCACCGGTCACGCCGGCCAGCGAGGCACGGATGATCTCGAACTGACCGCCCTTAACGGTGATGTTATAGAGAAAAAGCGTCGTGATAACAATATAGAAGACCGGGAAGAGGCCAAAGGCAGCGCCCTGCGCGAATGCGAGGCCAGCCAGTTTGGCAGGCATTCCCCATATGGCAATGGCAATACCCAGTGCCGATGCAACGGCCAGAGGCCCTGCTTTGTGCGCCTTCATCTTTAATACAGCAAGACAGACGAAGATGACTACGAGTGGTATGGCGGCAATAAGTGCCGACAAGCCGAGGCTGCCTCCTGCTGGGGTGTACGTTTGAATCCAGGGCATGATGTCTCTCCTCTCAGTTGGTAAATTTGTAATACCAATTATCAAATACATAAAACGGTGTCAAGTATTTTTTTTGTTTACAAAAAAAATATATCACCATTGAAATAGTGATTTCTGGTTATGACATGTAATATGGTTATGCAAATTTGAATTCTGCCGATGCTTGGGATAGAGGAGTAAGAAGTGTCTGAAGCGGGAGTTGTTAAACGGCCACGAAACTACATTTCAACCCGGGTAACGACACCCTGCAATTTGGCCGCCGGGAGTTTGTTGAACTGCACGAAGTTGGGGGTCAACTTTTTGAGAGTAGAAAACACCTTCCAGACCGGGTTACCGGTAGCGATGTCCTCAATGCCGTAGAAAATGACCTTCTCCACAATGCCATTGTCCTTGAGCAGCTGTTCAATATCGAATAATACCATGTAGCCTGCCTTGATCTCAAAGGCATCCAGTCCGGTCCCGAGTGCGGACGTAAGACTGCTCTCCAGACCGTAGGGCTCATCGGTGCGGATTATCGATATCAGGACGTTACGCTCGTAGATGATGTTAGAGCGAATGGTGCAGTGCACCAGATAGGGGGGGATAGTGTTCCATTCTTTTACAAAGAACAGACCGGTACCGGAGATGTGTCCTTTTCGATAAATCTGTTCGTAGCTGATCAGGTAGGTTTCCATGTCAAGCGGACGTAACGCCTTGTAGAGAGCCCGCTGCCCCTTGGTCCAGATCAAAATTGCAGCTAGAGGTATGGATGCCAGAATCAGAGACCAGTAGCCTCCATGCGGTAGTTTGTAGAGGTTGGAAATAAGGAAGGCAAAATCCACCAGTGTGACGAACAGGGCAACAGGCACTTTCCATTTTTTGGTTGTGCGGGCAAAAATCATTACCATCATAACGCCGGTTATGGTCATGGTACCGGTAACGGCCAGGCCGTATGCGGCCGCCAGATTTTCTGACTTCTGGAAAATCAGCATGATCATGATTACCAGAGCAAGCAGAATCCAGTTTACGGCGCCGATATAGATCTGGGATTTGAGCTGGTGAGAAGTATAATCAACCTTTAAGAGCGGCAGGATGCGAGTGGTGATTCCTTGATATACGATGGAGAAGACACCACTGATAAGCGCTTGTGAAGCGATGACAGTAGCCATGATCGTTAATATCAGGAAGGGAATGTAAAACATGGCTGATTGCGATTGTACCATGCCGAACAGGATGTTTTTTGCATCGGGATGGGTGATTATGAAAGCTCCCTGTCCCAGATAGTTGATTACCAGGGCAACAAAGACCAGATACCAGGCGCGTTTGACCGGTTTGCGCCCAAGATGCCCCATGTCGGCGTACAGCGCTTCTCCTCCGGTCGCACACAGGATCACTTCGGAGAGAACAAAGAAACCGGCCATTCCGTTTTTTGCCAGGAAGCCGATTGCATAATGGGGGCTGATCGCCGCAAGAATGCCGGGAAACGAGACAAGGGCGATGATCCCGGATACCGTCAGGGCGGCAAACCAGACTACCATGATCGGCCCGAAAGCTTTTGCTACCTTGTCAGTGCCCTTGAACTGAAAAACAAAAAGGAATACGGCAATAACAGCGGCTATCAGAATCAACATCGACTGGCTGAGACCGCTCAGAGAGGGGATCAGAAGGGCACCTTCCACAGCCGATAGTATGCTGATGGCAGGAGTGATGACGCCGTCTCCCAACAGGAGTGCAACCCCAAGATAAGAGAGAAAGGTAACAAAAACCATCTGCCGCCCCGGTTTGATCATGCGCACCAGGATCTCGCGCAGAACGATGGTACCGCCTTCACCTTTACGGGAGAGGCTCATGGCCAGCAGGGCGTACTCGATGTTCACCAGAATCATCAGAGTCCAGATGATCAGGGAGATGATGCCGAAAACGTTTTCCTGGGTTGGTTTGGTCAGTGCGATGATGACGGTGAGGGTATAAATCGGGCTGGTACCGATGTCGCCAAACACCAGTCCCATCGATTTGATGACGCCGCCCCAGTAAGAGTCGGCTTCGTCATGCTTCATTATGAACCTCCGATGTTAATAGAGCGTACTTATACACCGGTGAGCTGCTGTTCTCAATCAAAATAGCTTCTATCACGCTCAAAGGTTTCAGTGAACACTTCCAGCATTATATCAAGCTTTTCCTGGTCTATTTCCAATGTCACAGCAGGAACTGAGTCAATAATATTTAATTCCGGGTCGGGTTGTCGGATTCCGATACCGGTTTTGCGACAAAACATGTCGGAGAGTCCAGCCACACAGGTCAGTTTTATGGAGTATTGGTCTTCATCCGACTTGAAAATAAAATCGTGATGATTTGCCACTGTATTGATGATTGAATCAGGGAAATTCCACTTGTGCATGACCAGAGCCCCGACTTCGGCATGTGAATACGGGTAAACCTTCTGCTCGGCATCGGTAAAAGAAACCCCATCATTATAACATATTTCCATGACAGAATGAAATTTCCTGTTATCAAGAAAATTCATAATGTTTTTTCCGATATCATGAAATAATCCGCAAATAAATGCTTCCTCACCACTAACACTATCTGTTTCTTTAGCTATTATCCGTGCAGCCAATCCAGCACCAAAAGAATGTTCCCACAACATTTTTTCTGTAAGCCCGAATGGCTGATAGACTTGTTTCGCAGATGCGGCTATAACAAGACTTTTAAGTGTGTTAAGCCCCAAAACCATAACAGCATGAGGCAAAGTGTTGATTTGGCGGGCACAGCCATAGAAAGTTGAGTTTGACATTTTTAATACACTGGCTGAAATAGACGCATCCGAAGCTACTACTCTGGAAATTTCGTCTACCGAAATATTCTCACATTCGGTCAGCTCTATTATTTTTGTGGCAATGACAGGTATAGTTGGAAGGGTATCAGCATTCTTAATAAAATATTCCAATTCTGGGTTCATATTTCCATTTCCCCTTTCAGGAATTGAAGATTCTAAGTGGTGCGAATTCATAGTGTTGAAAATGGCTTAGTATTTTTACAGAGATTTTATTGGGTGATTAACGGTCAATCGTGTTATCCTGACGATGGTATATGTATAAGTCAAAAAGAGAGGATACATCAATGAACGCAACCATCATTCACAAATCGAACGTCAAGAGCAGCGTACTGGATGAGTTAGTCAACGAATTGCCGGCCATTATCGCAGAAGAGATGCAGGTAGCCGGCGGAAATCTGGCACTACTCAAGCCGAAACAAGTTTCGCTGGAATTTACTCAGGCAAGCCCCCGTGATATCGGTTCTGACATAAGGATTATGGTTTTCGCCCGGAACAACGATCCGCGGACATCAACGGAAAATCGCCGGGCACAGGCGATCCTTGATAAGGTTATTGCATTGATAGCCAAATCTGACGAGGAATGCTCTGTTGACATCCGCCTGTATCTTCTGGAGATTGGTGCGGCTGAGCATTTACTGAGCTAGCAATATGATTGATGAACATGCTAAGCATACAAAACCATGTTGCAGTAAATAGTTTCAGCGAGTTATAGCACAACAATATTAACAATCAATTAGTTTATCTCCATATAAAAAAGAGCCACCCGTTTATGAGCGGCTCATCGTTCACTTTATTAAGAATTATATAACCCCGTCCTTTGGGCGGGGATTCAGTCATCGCTTACTTAAAATATCGCTGGACTGCTGTACCGGATCAACTTTCTGACAGTGCTAAAGCTTGGTAGGACTGCAAAGATTTTCCTCGTTTTTAGCAGCACGTCCACAGTTTTTACAAACGTATGCCGGATCTTTCACCAGTTTTTTCACTTTTTCCAGATCGTCCTTCAACTGGCAAATGTGTTTATCATGTCCTTCTCTGCAATTCCCCATAGCACAAATCCTCCTTTTTTAGTGTAGTCTGGCTAATGCTATCATATCAGTCGTGAATCTGCAAGTGCAGGTAAACGGTCGGGTCTAAGATATAGAAATGTGATTTTTATAGTCATGGTCTGACTATGATCAGTAATTGTTTTACAGCTCCTAAGCGCAGACAGGATTACATTTTCTGTGAATACTCTGTTGAACCAAATAATTGGAAGCGCCAATGGTTACCTCTATCTTGAGTTGGTTTTTTATGCCATTTCAAATATTGACACCATAAAACAATTGGTCTAATATGCCAAATATGAAAGCGACTTTTAAAACCATCACAATCAAATCACATGAACAAACAATGGACGAATTTGCTGCAATTTGTGACGCAGCAATCAAAGGGGAAAAAGTCAAATCGGAAGAGCCACAATACACCTTCTCCAGCTTTGAGGCATTCCGCAAGGCCATGACCCCACTGCGCTTTGCCCTGCTTAAAGTCATTCGTGAAAATCAGCCTGAATCTATCAAAGAGCTGGCTGCTATCACGCACCGAGATATGAAAAACATATCTGAAGATGTAAAAATACTTTTGGATATGGATCTTATTGAAATGGAAAAACATGGCAAAAACAAAGCACCCAGATTGCATTACGACGGGTTTAGGCTTGAGGTTGCAGTTTAAAATCGTCACGGGGAACGAAACAAAGCGAAACACGTCGGCATTCTGTTTGGCGCTGTAACCTGGCCAAAGGAACAGGACATCGCTCCAGAAACCCTTCTTGCTGAAATGCTGCCTGTCTACCCAAATAACTGACATCTGGAAACAAAACTTCCAACCAACAGCAGCACCGGTCGGAGGGGAAAAGCTCCCATCGCAGGTGTGCCTTTCCACGTTGGCCAAAACGAAAGGTTTAACAGATGAACTATGAACAGGCACAAGTATCATGCCCAAGGAGGCTTTCCATAAAACCCATACTCTTTCTGGCCGCACTTTTTTTACTGTTAATGTTATCACCCTGCCAGGCAGGATTTTTTGATGAATTTTCCAGGATACTCCAGCCTCAAACCGAGCATCAGATTTCTCTTGATGACAGTACAATTGTCAAAGGCCTCAAGGAGGCTCTGGCCACCGGCACAGAGCGGGCTGTTGCCGTAGTAGCCAAGACTGACGGATATTTTGGTAATCAATTGATCAAGATCCTTCTCCCCGATAAAGTCCGGCAGGCGGCAGATGTCATCGGAGCATTGGGGTATCAGAAACAGGTTGACGAAGTCGTGCTGACCATGAACCGGGCCGCAGAGATGGCGGCGCCAAAAGCTGCCGGTTTCTTTGGCGATGCCATCCGTCAGATGACCGTTGAAGATGCAAAAAAAATTCTCAGCGGAGAGGGTACGGCAGCAACCAATTTTTTTGAAAGTAAGACCCGTTCGCAGCTCTTCGCGGCTTTCAAGCCGACTGTAGCCACAAACATAGATAAGACAGGAGCTACCCGCGCCTATAAAGAGATGATCGGCAAGTACGATGTCTCTCCATTGGCTGCCCTGGCAGGTGTCCCTTCCCTTGACCTTGATACATATGTGACCAACAAGGCGCTTGACGGTCTTTTCAAAATGGTCGCGGAAGAAGAGAAGAAAATCAGGACAAACCCAGCAGCCCGAACCACTGACATCCTGCGGAGGGTTTTCGGCAGCAAGTAAATTGGATTATGAAGGCTTTGATTGCCAACTCTATCTGTTGTTTCAGGTTGCTCATGGATATTCCTTTTAAAAAACTTGAAGTCGCACTTTGCGACTTCAAGTTTCGTTATAGCGGCAACCCGAGTTGCACCTTAATAGTCCGTTCCACCTGTTTCATATCCTTGTTGCTGATGCTCCCGGCACAATTCTGAAGCCGCTGTTTGTCGACAGTGGCGATCTGATCGGCCATTGCCTTGTTTTCTGCGTTGTTAAAAGTTACAACAGCTTCGCTTGGGTAGCACTTTCCGGTATTGCTGGTAAGAGGAATGACTTGAACGCGATTGAGATGGGTATTTGCGGAGTTGTTACTGACTATGACAGCCGGTCTGATTTTTCTGGTTTCAGAACCAAGCGAAGGCTCAAAATTTACCCACCAGACTTCACCTCTTTTCATTGGTACAATCCCCCACAACAGCATTTGACCACTCCAGAGCATCTTTTTCCCGGACTGAGTCAGCCGCCATCTCACTATAGGCGGCATCAAGGTCATTACCTTTAAGCTGAGATTTGACAAGATTCTCAATAAATTTGCTTATATTACCACGGCCAATAACTCTGCATAACTCGTCGTACACCAGTTCATTCAAAGATATTGTCAGCTTTTTTTGCATGATTGCATTCTCCTTTCATACTACCTACCACCTACCGATCAGATAATACGTATACTACCATTTAAGCTTTGTTTGAATCCAGCATATTTTATCACCAACCAGGTAATCAGATCAAAACATGCATCGAGCAGAATCGGGCGGATCGGAGGCCAAAACATCTTTTTTCCTAGTAAATTTTTCTTACGGAAAAAGCCAAAAAGGGTCTTGATCCGCCCGATTCTGTCCGAATGGTTCAAATGAAGCTAAACCACCCCGTCACCATAATAAAAGGAGACTCACACATGGCATACATCGTAACTTTCATAGAGCAGTGTAGACGACTGACTGCGGAGAAATCTGCACCGACTGAAAATAACTGCCTGCTTGCCAGAATAACCAAATGGCAGCGTGAAACCCCGCTAGCTCCGTTTTACTCAATGCATCAACTCATGGGGATCTTCAACACCCCGGCGCGGTTCCTTGGCCCTCAATTATCGGCAGCAGGATGGACAAAAAAACACACTTATAGAGTTAATCAACCAAGCGCTCGTTTCTGGGTGCCACCGACAAGGAGAATATAATGAGACACGAATGCCGAAAGATAAACCCGAATATTGCTGCAGTACCATACATTAACTTTACCCCAATCTGCGGAGTGGCTGACAGAAGATGCTTTCAAGAATGTTATTCTGCTGTTGTGGACGAATGCGACGGTCAGTTCCCGGTATGTTCGCAGTGCAGTAAAATAAGCGTTGAGTGCCCGACTATCTCACCTCCTGAGAGGCCTGCAGGTAGAGTATCAGCAGAAGAGATGAAATGAAGTGACAGCCACTCCCTGCTTCGGTGGGGAGTGGTGTATTAGAGCGAATTATTAGAATCCTTGACAATGATAATAACAGCGTATACGGTTCATCACGCTGCAATCATCCGCACACGATCCGGAGTCTTCGATGCTGCGAAACCTCATTGCCCTCGCTGTATCCCTGCTGCTCACGCAACCGCTCCTGATATCTTATATCCAGACTGCCGAAGCAGCACCTAAGAAGAAACCTAAAAAAACTTCGAGCACTGATAATGACCGCAGTTTGGCCGTTGTCGATAAGAACCGCGACGGTCGTAAGCGTGTGGCTCTGGTGATCGGCAACGGCAGCTACCGCTACACCGACAGCATGCCGAAGCTTGCCAACCCGGCCAACGACGCCGACGACATGGCCGCTGCCCTGCGGCGGTTCGGGTTCGAGGTCGTCGCCAGGAAGAACCTGTCCAAAGAGGAGATGGACGAAGCCATCACCGACTTCGGCCGCAGGATCGCCAACAGCGACGCGGCGCTCTTCTACTACGCCGGCCACGGCCTGCAGGTCAAGGGACAGAACTACATGGTGCCGGTGGATGCCAACATAGACTCGGAGGCCAAGGTTCCATACCGGACCGTCAACGTCAACCAGCTGCTCGAAGAGATGGACAGCAGCAAGAGTCGGGTCAACATCGTCATACTGGACGCCTGCCGCAACAACCCGATCAGTGGCAAATTCAGAACCGGCGGTACCCGTGGCCTTGCGCCCCCCTCCACCATGCCCAAAGGGACCGTTGTCGTCTACGCCACCGACCCCGGCAACGTGGCTGCCGACGGCAGCGGAAGGAACGGCCAGTTCACCGCAGGGCTGCTCACCGCCTTCAAGGGGAACGACCTGACCCTCGGGGGTGTGCTGTACGCCGCCAGCAGGCAGGTTCAGGAGGCCACCGGCCATCAGCAGACCCCCTACATCAATGGCCCTGCCACGGTTCAACGCGACTTCTCCTTCATCTCGCCATCGGAAATGACCGACCTGAAACCTCAGACGCTGTCCCAGCCGTTACCGGCGGCAGAACCAGCCAAGCAAGCGCCCCGCGCATCCGACAGCCTGGATGACATGCTCTCCCGCGCCAAAACCATAGAAAAAGAAAAACGAGAACGCCTGGAACTTATAAAAGCCGACCTTGCCAAATACGAAGAAATAATCGCGTCCCCTATGGGAGCAGAACTTAAAGCTGCGGTCTGGAAAGCCCTGGTAAACAGGTACCCCGAAGCTGCCAGCGCCACGCAATATGACACAACAGCCTTCCTGTCCGCGCTGGGGCTGGCTATGGACAACGGTACTTTCATCACTGTTGAACAGAAACGAAAGCAACTAACGGGAGAATTTGTCACCGTTTCTGCAGGTTGTTTCAATGCAAACAGCTCTCAGGTATGTCTTGACGCCTTCAGAATCGGCAAGTACGAAGTTACGCAGGGGCAGTACAGACGCATCATGGGGAGTAACCCCTCCAGTTTCAGCAGTTGTGGCGATGACTGCCCGGTGGAAAAGGTGAGCTGGGATGATGCTCAGTCATTCATCAGCAGGCTCAACAGCCAGACCGGCGGACATTTCCGTCTGCCTACCGAGGCGGAATGGGAATACGCCTGTCGCAGTGGTGGTAGAAATGAAGAGTATTGCGGCGGCAACGATCTGGACGCCCTGGCCTGGTACTCAGGCAACAGTGGGTCGAAGACCCATCCGGTGGGGCAGAAACAGCCAAATGGCCTGGGAATCTACGACATGTCGGGCAATGTATGGGAGTGGGTTCAAGACTGGTACGGCAACAACTACCCGAGCAGCGGCAACAATCCCGGCGGTGCTTCATCGGGCTCTATCCGCGTGAATCGCGGTGGCAGTTGGGGCAGCAATGCCGAGTACGCGCGTGCGGCGAACCGTGGCCTCAATTCGCCCGGCATTCGCGACTACAATCTTGGCTTCCGCCTTGTTTCCCCAGTCCAGTGAGCTAAGTCACAGCGCAGGCGGGTGGATGCAACGGAGGGTGAAGCGGAGTGGAGCCGAAGATTGTCACGCGCCTTCATGTACGCCGGAACAGACACGGTACTGGTAAGCCTCTGGAGCGTAGCCGACGAATCAACCTACAAACTCATGGTCAAATTCTTTGAAGGAGTAAACGGCGGCAAAGACAAAATGACCGCCCTGAAGGATGCCAAGAACTACCTGCGTACAAACGGCTATTCCAACCCATACTTCTGGGCACCGTTCATTCTGATTGGAGAAGCGGAAAGCAGTCATTGATCTGATTGCTGGAAGCGATTAACTGAAATAAAATAATTAGCAATCGAGATAGTAAGTTGGCTGACATGGAGCGAATACCATCTAAGGAGTCTTTATGGCGCATTCAGAACTACACTACCCCTCCCCCATAACCGGCGAGCGGACACCAGAGTCAACCAACTATTTGCAGATACTCCCCTTTGCCACTGACCCAATCCTCGCCCGTCAGTTTTTGATGATCGACGAGGACATTGTCGGTAATATCCGCTTTGGCAAAATCTTGGAGATCCTTGACAAGGTGGCGGAAAATACCGCCCTGGCTTATGTTCACTGTTTTTATCCGGACGCCCGGGTTGTTACCGCGGCGATAGACAGCATCGTCCTGCGATCTCTGTCTGACACCACGCAGAATCTGCTCTTCTCCGCCAAGATCAACTATGTTGGGAAAACATCCATGGAAGTTGGTATTCGCGTGGAACACGTCGGGCCTTGTCCTTGCCATGTAGCCAGCTGTTACTTCACTATGGTTGCCAGGTCGACCACCGAGGCAAAAAGCTTGGAGTTACCACCACTAGCTTACCCGACCCCTGACGCACAAAAACGCTTCGACAAAGCCACTGCCAGAAAGCAGGAATACCGCAAGAGCCTGGAAATCGCAGAACAGATGCCGTCACTTGAGGAATATCTCTTCCTGAAAAGACTGCACAAGGAACAGGAGTCGCCAGATTTTTCTGGCCTGCGCGCCAGTAAACTGGTAGCAGAATCTGTCGGCCGGGCCTACCCGGAACAAGAGAATGTCCCCAAAACCATCTTTGGTGGTCATCTTATCCGGCGTGGCTATGAGCTCTCCGCTATTGCTGCAGATATGGTTGCCACCGACCGCGCTGTCCCAATCCGTGTTAATCGCATCAACTTTGCCCAGCCGGTAATGCTCGGAGATCTACACCATTTCACTGCCAGAGTGGTTTACACCGGCAAGACAACTATCGCCGTCCAGTGCGATATAGAGCGAATCAGCCGTGACCGCAGCGTCCGGGCCATGAGCAACTCCTGCTTGTTTACCTTCCAGAATGTTGGGCCAGACCTAGAGACGAAACCGGTGCCTTTTATCTATCCAGCGACCTACGCGGAAGATGAAAGATTTTTGAATGCCTATCGGCAGCGGATAGATTGACTTAGGGATGCAGTAATTGCTGATTTACCGTTTAACCAGCCTGTCGGACGCTGACCGTGCGGAAAAGACCCCGCACGGCAGGTCAACAGGGCACCCCGTTGGGCGATGAAAAGAAAGAAAACAAAGAGCGAATTTGAACCAGAGAAAATCTAAGAATTTCAGAACATTATGACCATACTTACGAGTCGAATAATTTTGGGCATTGAGGCGCTTGTCATCGGAATTCCTTTGAGCTCGCTTTTTGTTTACGCCCTTTAGCCTGTAATGATTCATGACGCTTTCTATTACTACTTATCTCAAACCGGTGATAAGGGAGCAGGTCTCCAAATAGGATTCCAAGTGAAACGAATTTTGCCAGTTTTAGGCCGGAGGGTTTTGGCTGATATTGAATAATGAAAAATTGAAGTGAAATAAGGGTGCCACCGGGGGATAGTGGGTTTTCTCATGCATGGAGAGCTGGGGTAAGGTGTTCAGCTGTGAGGTTGCAACGGCAAGGGCGATTGAATATTCAGGTGCCAAGTATTGAGATGATGAAATCGGAGGGGTAGCAAGGGCAATAGATACCATACTAAATACCATACCAAATTATTTTCAATGCAAAAGGGTTACAGCTTATCACTGTAACCCATCGTTTTTAATGGCGGAGAGGTAGGGATTCGAACCCTAGGTACGTTTCCGTACACCTGATTTCGAGTCAGGCACCATCGACCACTCGGACATCTCTCCTGAAGGGGTGACGTAACTTACCTCATTTTATTGAAAAACTCAAGTGGGTTGCAGCCTTTTGTAAAATGCTGTGCGCTGATAGCACTTTTGGCTCTACTGGTGAATCCGCAGACCAAACGAACTTTCAGCGACAAGTCGGTATAACAGCGGCAAAAGGGCCGCAAGAAAGATGATGCCGCATCCCAGCCATTCGATCGGATTCAGTCGCTCGCCCAGTATGAAAAAACCGGCTATCAGACTCCAGACCGGGTCGAGGGTGTAGACCAGTCCGGCGCGAGTGGGGTTGACGTAGCGTTGATAGATGTTCTGCAGAGTGAAGCAAAATACAGTTGGGAATATCGCACAATAGATGACTGACGTAACAGCAGCCGGTGTGACACTGAACTGCGGTAAGGGAATCAGCAGCGATACGGCTCCAGCCATGGCCGCTACGGTGGCAAACTGCACAAGTGAAACGAGATAAACATCGTCGTCTTTAAGAACCTTGGAAACGGCGATGATATGGCAGGCGATCAGGAAGGCGCAAACGGTTGAAATCAAATCGCCAGAGTTAAAGCCCTTTCCACCACTGGTCGCCAGCAGCCAGATTCCTGATACCGCAAGGGCGATGCCGACCATATTTACGCGTCCGATCTTGTCTCGCCAGATAACTCTGGTGATCAAAGGTATAAAGAGCACGAACAGATTGTTGAGAACACCGGCTCGCGAAATGCTGGTACCCTGGATGCCGAAGACGAAACTCAGGTTGGTAAGCCCCAGTGCGATACCAACTATCAGTCCACGCTTCACGGTGCTCCGGTCCAGGTTTTTCAATCTCGGGGCAAACGCGATCAGCATAATCAGAGTTGCGAGGCAGAACCTTGTCAGAACGAACAGTTGCGGAGGGATTGTGCTTACGGCAATCTTGGTGAAGAGAAAACTGCCGCCCCAGAAGAAGGTGGTCAGTACCAGGAAGAAATAAACTCTGCCCATGGTGGGTGGTTGGGCGACCGGCATGTTCATTTGCGACCTGAGCCTTGGTAGATTGTTTTCAAACTTACCTCAATTTAAAATTTGTGGTA
>JBAXVG010000034.1:0-56881 GCA_037129255.1 Desulfuromonadales bacterium
CATTGCTGAAAACAGCCATCTCGCCGTCTTCCATGAAGACCATCTCGCGGGTGTGTGCCAGGATGGCAGGAATATCCGAGGCGACGAAATACTCCCCCTGCCCGAGACCTACCACCAGTGGCGAGCCAAGTTTGGCGGCAATCAGGGTCTCCGGTTCTTTTTCATTGAGGATGCAGACCGCGTAGGCGCCTCGCAACTCTGCCAACGCCTGACGGACTGCCTTGGCGAAATCGGGTTCTTTTTTGAGTTTTTCTTCGATCAGATGGGCGATAATTTCGGTATCGGTTTCGCTTTTGAACGTGTGACCGGTACGCTTGAGTTGTTCTTTGAGTTGCAGATAGTTTTCGATGATGCCGTTATGGACGACGATGACCGATCCGGCCTTGTGGGGATGGGCATTGATCTCGGACGGCTTTCCGTGTGTCGCCCAGCGGGTGTGGCCGATGCCGATGACACCTGAGAGCGGTTGCCGGAGCAGATTATTTTCAAGGTTGACAAGCTTGCCTTCGCTACGCCGTATCGCAGATTCTCCCTGTGCCAGAGTGGCGATGCCGGCCGAGTCGTAGCCGCGGTACTCCAGTTTTTTCAGACCTTCCAAAATGACGGGTGTAGCCTGCTGCTCACCGATATATCCGACAATGCCGCACATGATGATTTCCTTTCACGCCAACAGCTCATGGCAATTTCATACTGTTGCTGACATTTGCTTTAACTGTCTCTTTGCACAGAAGTTGAATCCTTGAAAGTAGGTCAGACAGGTCAGCAGAAACGAAAAAATACTGGTAGAAAGCACCAATGGAGCGCCCGATGACTTCTTGGCATCTGGCGCCATAGAGACAAATGTGATGTAAAAGATAACTACACAGCACTTCCAAAGGTCGTTCAACAATCGTTTTTTGCGCAATGCAACTAGAGTTTCAACAGAAATATCAAGGGCACAGCTCTCAATTTCAATATTCGCATCACGACTGGACAACCGGTAGGTTGGATAGAATAAAATCAACTGAAATATAATGGATGCGAAGAAGCTGTAAACAATCTGCACCGGCTTACCGTTCACAGCAAATAACCGCTGAAAATAATAAACCATAAATAACAGAAGTAGTGTCATAATAATTTGAACAACACGGTATATAATAGTGATGTGATTCAATCGCTTGAAGTTGAAACCGGGCATGTGAGCTTGCTCCTTTACATTATGATTTTACCTGTACGGCAACTTACCAAAGCTATCGGCTGAAACAGCAGTTTGGCAGCGGTATCACGTAACAGCTATTGGCCTTGATTGTCAATAGTGGACTGGTAGATACAGATGATATAAATCATCATGCAGTGCTCCGGGAGCGCCATTTAGCAATCCTGTCCATACATTACTGTCACCTTATTTGACAAAATAAAAAGGGCGATACCGAAGCATCACCCTTCTTAATAATCTGTGAGTTGTCTAAGTTCTATGCTTCCTTGTTCATCCTGCGCTTGCCATAAACAGCAAGACCGAACAGGCCAAAACCAAGCAGCACCATTGTGCCGGGTTCCGGAACGGGAGGAGGAGCAACCAGCCCCTGATAAATTGCGTCACTGTCCAGTTTACCCGGATTGATCCAGAGGAAATCTGCTATGTTACCTGTATGATTCTCGGCTTCCTGTACGTATTGATTGTACAATGTAATTACACTGGGATCATGCTGTGTATAATATTTAAAGTCAAGGTCATACACTCCAAGTCCACTGGTTTCGTGCCAGAGAGCCGCCTGGAAAGCTATGCCTTTATCCCCCCCTGCCCGTGCTTCCATTCCATATTTACCCAGCAGATATGCAACATGATCTGCATTGAGAATCGTATTGCCGTGAATGTTGGCATCGTCATTAACGGTGGTATAATTGTAGGTCGAATCATGCCAAACTACGTGAAAGAGATCTACGCAGTAAAGGTAATCAAGCTTGTAGCCGTCCAATGTAGAATTATTTAAAGAGCCGCCAAATTCAATAGTGCGAATGAGTCTAGGAATACCTTTAACTTTCACCACAGAATGAATCCCGTCCGTATCCGACGTACCAACATACAATGACGTTGCTTGACCGTTCCCGAAACTGAATAACAGAACTACAAGAACGAGAAAACTTTGAACTGCTGCTATCTTTTTCATTTTCGTTTCTCCGCTAGTCAGGATACAGCACCAATATGCCAGAAGTGTGCCATAACTATTTACTTATTAATTTCAGAGTGTTGGATTTATTGAATCTATGATTCTATTTTCTGTACATAAGCATTGCAAAGAATCCCGACAGCAAAGTTCAGGCGACTGAACTCAAGCAACTCAAAATCATCACTGATCAGGAATTGCGTTGACACTACCTTGTTCCAGGTGTATTTTTCACTCTTCCGAAAAGCAAATTTCTATATATTATCGTAGGGGCGAACTGCCGTTCGCCCCTATATTTATGATGAGGTACAATGCAGTTCGATCAACTTCTCCAATATACCCTTTCCGGTTTATCCACAGGTGCCATTTACGCTCTGATCGGCATCGGGTTTTCAATTATCTATAACGCAACCGGGATCATCAACTTTGCCCAGGGTGAGTTTGTCATGCTGGGTGGTATGCTGACGATGTTCTTTCTGGGTCTGCTCAAGCTGCCGCTGTGGGCTGCCGTCCCGTGTTCCGTCGCCGCTACAACGGTGGCAGGCGTGTTGTTTGAGTGTCTGGCAATCAGGCCGCTCAAACAACCGACACCTATAAACCTGGTGATCATAACCATTGGCGGCAGTATTCTGATCCGTGGTCTCTCCATGCTGCTGTGGGGCAAAGATACTCATGCCATCCCTCCCTTCTCCGGCGAAGAACCGATTAACATCGGCGGTGCCACGATCCTGCCCCAGCATGTGTGGATTCTTGGTGTTACCCTGGTGATAATCGCTGCCAATAAATATTATTTTTATCACACCATCAGCGGCAAGGCCATGCGCGCCTGCGCCTACAACCGGCGTGCCGCCGGGCTGGTGGGGATTGATGTTCGTCGCATGGTATTGTTCTCCTTCATCATCAGTTCGGCTTTGGGCTCGGTGGCCGGTATCATTGTCGCTCCACTGACCATGACCGCCTATGATGTCGGTATCATGCTCGGATTGAAGGGCTTTTGTGCCGCCATTATCGGTGGCATGAGCGGTGGGGCTGCGACAGTGGTAGGCGGCCTCATTCTGGGGATTCTGGAGTCTCTGGGGGCCGGCCTGATTTCATCGGGCTATAAGGACGCCATTGCCTTTATCATCCTGCTCCTGCTCCTGTTTATCCGTCCCCAGGGACTGTTTGGCAAGGCCCAGAGCGAGAGGGTATAGCCGATGCATCGTGACCGGATCAAGTTTCTGGCGTTTGCTGCAGTGATTCTGGCGGCACCGCAGCTTTTTCACGGCGGCTACCTGATGAACGTGCTGGTGTTTGTCGGCATCAATACCATGCTGGCAATCGGTCTCAACCTGTTGTTGGGGTATGCCGGCCAGATATCTCTGGGGCATGCCGGTTTTTTCGGCCTGGGCGCTTACCTGTCCGGCATACTTACCTCCACCTGCGGCTGGAACCCGTGGCTGGCCATGCCGCTGGTAGCTGCTGTTGTCGGCGCTGCGGCATTTCTGATCGGTTTCCCTATTCTCAAACTCAAGGGTCATTATCTGGCTATGGCAACCCTGGGGATGGGGATCATCATCTATATCGTTTTCAACGAAACCGTTGCTCTGACCGGCGGTCCTTCCGGTCTGTCAGGGATTCCCAACATTTCATTAGGTGACCTGACCTTTGACAACGATGTCAAAAACTACTACCTGATCTGGTTTTTCACTCTCTGCCTCATTCTGCTGACTCAGAATCTGGCTGACTCGCGCGTTGGCCGTGCCCTGCGCGCCGTGCACGATTCGGAAGTCGCCGCACAGGTAATGGGAATCAATGCCCGTCTGCTTAAAGTGCAGATATTTACATTGTCGGCCGTGATTTCATCCGTGGCAGGCAGTCTCTATGCCCACACCATGACCTTTGTGTCACCGGCTTCCTTTGGATTCAACTTCTCTGTTGAACTTCTCACCATGGTAGTCATCGGAGGACTGGGGAGTATCTACGGTTCCTTTCTCGGCGCTGCGCTGTTGACGCTGCTGCCGGAGTTTCTGCGGGCCGCCCACGACTACGATATCGTCATCTACGGCGGCCTGCTGATGACGATGGTGATGTACATGCCAGGCGGTCTTGTACGAGGCGTACCGGATCTTTTCAGAAAACTGCAGAAAAAAGGGGGGAGCAGGCATGCTTGAGCTTGCCGGGATCACCCAGGTTTTTGGCGGCGTCACGGCACTTGAAGACGTCTCATTCTCCGTCAGCAAAGGTGATATTACCGGGGTTATCGGGCCCAACGGCGCCGGTAAGACGACGCTTTTCAATATAATCAGCGGTATCTACACCCAGACCGCCGGACGCGTCATTCTGAACGGCTCCGATGTATCCGGTTTTTCACCGGACAAGCTTGCACGACTCGGCATGGTGCGCACCTTTCAGAATATCGAGCTGTTCGGTGGCATGACTGTGCTGGAGAATGTAATGGTCGGACTTCACACCAGAAGTTCCAGCGGTCTTCTGGCCTGTTCCCTGCGAATGCCATGGAGCAGAAGGGAAGAGGCGCGTATCCGTGCAACCGCTCTGAAGTGGCTGGAATTTACCGGAATAACCGCTCTGGCGGATGTGAAGGCTGGCAATCTCTCTTTCGGTAAAGGTCGCATGCTGGAAATAGCCCGCGCGCTGGCAGTGAAACCGGTCATTATCCTGATGGATGAACCGGCGGCCGGCCTGAACAGTCAGGAGACCTTCGAGTTGGCACGCTTGATCCAACGGATCCGCGATCTGGGTGTCACGGTAGTCCTGGTCGAGCATGACATGGAGCTGGTGATGGACATCTGTGACCGGATCGTGGTCTTAAATCTCGGCTGCAGACTGGCTGAGGGAACGCCCCGTGAAATACAGGAAAATCAGGCTGTTATCGCAGCTTATCTGGGGAATGAGGACTGATGCTGCGCTTCAAAAAAATAAACACCTATTACGGTAAGGTTCACGCCCTCAAAAATGTTTCCCTTCATGTGGCCGAAGGTGAAATTGTCGCCTTGATCGGGGCCAACGGAGCCGGCAAAACCACCATCCTGAATACTATCTCCGGTGTGACCCCGGCTTCAGGCGGCGAGATACTCTTCAGCGGTCAACAGCTTACTTCGCTTGCACCCGACCGAATAGTCAAACTCGGTATCTCCCAGGTTCCTGAAGGGCGTCAGCTCTTCAAGCCACTCTCCGTTGTGGACAATCTGGAACTTGGCGCATACCTGCGCTACCGGAATCGGGAATGCAAAACAGCCATCCATAAGGATATGGCACGTGTCTTTACACTGTTTCCCCGTCTTCAAGAGCGCCGTAAACAGTTGTCCGGCACCATGTCCGGCGGCGAACAGCAGATGCTGGCCATCGGCAGGGCACTGATGGCCAATCCGAAACTGCTGCTTCTGGATGAGCCTTCCATGGGGTTGGCGCCTATGGTTTTTCAGGAGATATTCCGGGTGCTGAGTCAACTCCGACAAGAGCATGGAACCACCATCCTGCTGGTGGAGCAGAACGCCAGGGCAGCATTGAAACTGGCGGATCGCGGTTATGTGCTTGAAACCGGAAAGGTCATCCTGGAAGGAACGGCAGAAGAGTTGATGCAGAATTCAGAGGTCAAACGGGCGTATTTGGGTAAAGACAAAATTTGAACAGCCTTGCAATAATCAGCAACTGTGATATTGTCCGCACACCACAAACAATCAGGAGGTCAGCACCATGGGATTTTTTGGGAACAACAGCAAAGCGGAGTTGATCGAGAAAGATGCTGAAATCAGGAAACTGATGCAAATGATCGATAATGTTGATAATATAGTAATGCTTTGTGACGCCACTCCTGAAAATAAGATATTTTATATGAACAGCCGTGCAAAAGAACTGCTGCAGCGCCACCGATCCGAGTTGAATGCCGGGTTGCGGGGGGCCGATGTAAGTAATGCTTTGAACAATTCCATTCACCAGTACCATAAAGACCCAAGTCGAGTGAAACGTTTTTTTTCAAATCCACGGACAGATCTGCCACACACAGCAGAAATCCCCATCGGCTCCATTACGCTCAAGACAACCGCCTATCCGATCTGGAACAGCATGGACAGCAGCAAAGTGCTCTGCTTTATGGCCTGCTGGAGTGATATTACAGCAGAAAAGCTGTTTAAAGAACAGCAGTACAAACAGATAGAACGCAAGAATTATCTGGAGGAACGGGTTCACCAGATCGCCACCGCCATGGAAGAGATGAGTATGACTGTAAACGAGGTTGCCGGTAACACCAGCAATGCGTCGGATTCGGCTACCCAGGTGTCGGATAATGCACACGAAGGACAGAAAGTGGTTAATCAGGCGGTACAAGAGATGCAGAAGGTGGCTGAGTTTGTCAGATCATCTGCTGTCATCGTCGGAAATCTGGGGGCGACGTCTGAAAAGATTGGCGAGTTTGTTAATGTCATCAATGAAATCGCTGACCAGACCAACTTGTTGGCCTTGAATGCCGCCATTGAAGCGGCCAGAGCAGGAGAAATGGGTCGTGGATTTGCCGTGGTTGCCGATGAGGTACGTCGCCTGGCGGAACGGACCATGACGTCAACCAAACAGATCAGCACCATGGTGTCCGAGATCCAGAATGGTACCAGGCTGGCGGTTGAGTCCATCGAACGTGGCAAGGCCGAGGCCGAAAAAGGGGAGGCGCTTTCGCATAGAGCTGAAGAATCGCTGAACTCCATCGTTCAGTCCATCGAAGAGATCAAAAACATGATCGCCCAGATCGCTACGGCGTCGGAGGAACAGGCTGCTACAGCTACCGTGATTGCCAGCAATCTGGAAGAGATATCAAGGTCGTGATTTTTATCTCTGAAAGTGACTACAAAAAAGGCGGCCTTATTATGGTCGCCTTTTTTGTTGTCGCCACGTTGCCGTAACGCTATCCTTCAGTCAGAACCCGCTCTTCATAAATCGCTTCTATCCTGCGACGATGGCCAAGTTCAACATCGGCAAAATTCATCAGTACCTTCTGCAATTTCAGGTCGTCAGTCATGCCGGCAGCGGTTTTGTAAAGCTGATAGGCGTTTTCCTCGGTCTTAAGGGCACTTGCCAGAATTTCATTGAAGCACATATCCGGGCGGAAGGGGACATCGGCCAGATATTTGGCGATGCTTGATTCAGGCAGGGTGCAGAGTTTGTGGTGTTCGGCCTTGTCTTCATCAATTTTAGTGAAAACATCCTTGTGGGTGGCCTCTTCCGCAGCCAGTTCCTCGAACATCTTTTTCGAAGATATGCTGGTAGAAAGCTCTGCTGCCCGCTTGTAAAGGTTGTAGGCTGTGTCTTCGCGCTCGATCGCAAACTTAACTACTTCATCAAGAGTGACAAATTTCATTATTGGTGAGCCTCCGTGCAATTGATACTACAACTTGTCGAGTTCCGCTTCAATTGAAATCTGAACTTCATCGCCAACTACGACAGCTCCGGCATCAAGTTTCTTATTCCAGCTCACACCGAAATCCTGACGGTTGATCGTCGTAACTGCAGACGCGCCCCGCTTGATAACTCCCTGGGGGCTTTTAATTTCACCGCTCGGACCATCTATCGTCAGAGTGACCTGTTTTGTCACCCCCTTGATGGTCAGGTTACCGCTTACTTTCAACGTATCTGCTCCTGCTCGTTCCACTTTGGTTGAATCAAACGTCATAACCGGATATTTGGCTACTTCGAAGAAGTCGCCACTGCGCAGATGTTCATCGCGCTTGGTGTTGCCGGTGTTGATTGATGTCATCTCTATGCTGACATTCACTTTTGATTTTGCAATATCGCTCTCATCAATATTTGCCGTCCCCTTGAATTTTTCAAAGACTCCTTTGACATTGGAAATCATCAGATGCTTGACCTTGAATCCGATGGTACTATGTACCGGATCAATGGCATACGTTGCAGCAAGAACATTAAGCGGAGCCAGCAAAGCGGCTGACAATATAAATACAATTAAGCGTTTCATGATATTCTCCTTTTTAGTTTATCTCGGGGTTTTTGCCCCGGAGATATTCCAGCACCTGAGCCGGGTGCTGTTCGGCTTTGGCAACTTTTGCCCATTGTTTTTTAACGGTACCATCCGGTCCGACGATCACGGTCGAGCGGATTGTGCCGACCGTTTTTCTGCCGCACATGACCTTCTCTCCAATAGCTTCATACGCTTGCATCATCGAGCAGTCCGGGTCGCTCAGCAACACAAACGGCAGACTATAGTTGGTTGTAAACTTACTGTGTGATGCGATACTGTCCTTGCTGACACCTAAAAGAACGATCCCCTTGTCAGTCAACTCCTTAAAAAAGTCCCGAAAGCCGCAGGCCTCTTTGGTGCATCCAGGAGTATTGTCTTTGGGGTAAAAATAAATAACAATCGTTTTGTCAGCGTACTGTTTCAAGCTGTGCTGCTCCCCATCGCTCCCCGCCAGTGAAAAATCCGGTGCTTTTTTTCCTTCCAGCGACATGTCGATTCCTCCTTAAATTCAAACAAGACTTTTTATGTCCACTTTACCATACCTGACAAAAACGTCAAGGTGAAAGTGTCAAAACCTCCGTTGTCTGGCAGGAAAAATCATTCACATCCTTCTCCGGCCAGAAGCGCCGTTGCAACTCATCAATGAGCGAGGTCAGGCTCTTTCTGTCTCGGGCCGAAACCGTTACGCTGTTCTGAAGTCTGGCCGACTGCCGCACCCGCAGAAATGCCACGGTATCCTTCTTTTTCATTTCGTCCAGCAGGTCGGACTTGTTGTACACCAGCAATTCCTGTGTATCCCCCAGTCCCAACTCCTCCAGAATAGTCCGCACCTGGGCGATCTGATTTTCGAAACAGGGATGGGAGGAATCCACCACGTGCAGTAGCAGATCGGCATCACGTAACTCCTCCAATGTCGCTTTAAAAGCTCCCATCAGTGATTTCGGCAGTGAGCGGATGAAACCGACCGTATCGGTGATAATGACTTCACGCTCCCTGGGAAAGCGGAGGCGGCGGGTGGAGGTGTCCAGGGTGGCGAAGAGCAGGTCCTCGGTGAAGACATCGCTTTTTGTAAGGCTGTTCAGCAGAGTGGATTTTCCGGCATTGGTATAACCAACAATCGAGATGATCGGCACGCCGGCTTTAACCCGCTGTTTTCTCCGTTGGTCACGCCCTTGTGAAAGCTCCTTCAGTTCCCGCTCAAGAGTGGCAATCCGGTCACGGATGCGGCGACGATCGGTCTCCAGTTTGGTTTCACCCGGCCCGCGTCCGCCAATGCCCCCCATCAGTCGCGACATCTGTACGCCACGACCTGTCAAACGCGGCAGCAGGTATTTGAGCTGGGCCAGTTCAACCTGTACCTTACCATCCAGCGTTTTGGCACGACGGGCAAAAATATCCAGGATCAGCTGACTGCGGTCGATAACCTTCAGTTCGGTCATGGCCGAGATAGAGCGGATCTGGGCCGGGGTCAGCTCCTGATCGAAAATCAGCATGCTGGCGCTTCGCTGCATCGCCCTTATGACCACATCTCGCATCATCCCTTCCCCCATCAGAAAGCGGGGGTTAAGATGTTTCGGTCTCTGGATGAATTCGTCCAGCGCTTCGACCTGGGCGGTACGGGCCAGTTCACGTAACTCGGCCATTGAGTCTTCCGCTTCCTGACGGGATCCGGTGTTTGTGACAGAAATCATAATTGCCCGTTCAAGAGCATCCTTGGCCTTGGTCGCCGAACGGGCCGCTTTCTCCAGATCGGCTTCCAGTTCCGGAATGAAGTGAACGCAGTCGAGGTCAACGCGCTCAAGCGGGACAATCAGGCCGAGGGTTGTGCCTGTTGACCTCTGGTCAGGGGAGAGCCAGGCCAGTTGTGCCTGTATCGGAACTTTCCCGGGTGTAAACAGCAGGGCTGCCAGTAGATCAAAACGCAGCAGGGAAAGGTCAGTCAAATCATCTTCGGAGACCGGTTCGTTTTTCAGGTGGGTATGAATCAGGCGTAGACCGCGCATAACCCGTTTGCCGAGCGGATAATCGCGCAGTTCGGGGATTACCACCCCTTTTTCATCGCCTACAATAACGTATTCCACACTGCCGGCACGGTTGACGAGGATGGCGACTTGGCGACGCAGATCATCGGAGATTTCGACGAGGCGGGTAGCCAGATCGTGGGAGCAGAATTCAGCTATCGGCACCCGTCTGCGATAGAGTCGCTCCAGAGACTGAAGCTGGCTTGATTTCAAGCCTGCAAGATTACCGAATGGTTCTTTGATGAGGATGCTCCCATATTACAGGCCGATGACGTTATACCCGCCATCTACATAGTGAATTTCTCCGCTTACGCCACTGGCCAGGTCGCTGCAAAGGTAGAGCGCAGATTTGGCGACATCCTCCTGGGTAATGGTGCGACGCAGCGGAGCTTTGGATTCAACGTGGTTGAGGATGTTGTGAAAACCGTTGACCCCGGCCGCTGCCAGAGTGCGGATCGGGCCGGCCGAGATGGCGTTGACCCGGATGCCTTCCGGGCCGAACGCTTCTGACAGATAGCGGACTGAAGCCTCAAGGGCTGCCTTGGCGACACCCATGACATTATAACTGGGGAAGACCTTCATGGCGCCGTAATAGCTGAGCGTCAATGCACAACCGTTACGCCCCTTCATCATCTGCTGCGCCTCCTTCATTATGCCGAGGAAGGAGTAAACACTTATATCCATGGCGGTGGCAAAGCCTTCACGAGTGGTGTTGACGATGGTTCCCTTCAACTCTTCCTTGATGGCAAAGGCGACCGCATGGATAATGATATCCACGCCATCCCAGGTTTTAGCAAGTTCGCTGAACACGGCGGCTATCTCATCATCACTGGTAACATTACAGGGAAGTATCGCGGCAGCGTTACGTGACTCTGCCAGTGGGCGAACACGCTTCTCCAGGGCTTCTCCGGCAAAAGTTATCGCCAGTTCTGCGCCCTGCTCGTGAAACAGGCGTGCAATCGCCCAAGCGATGCTCTTATCGTTTGCAACGCCGAATATCAATGCTTTTTTGCCTTGCAGTAACATCTTTACAAACCTCCATGCTTCGGGTGATTCTATGAAACTATTCCTGACAAACTGTTTTCTGCGAGGGGGGCGTCGAGGCAGCGGTGTCGGACTGACAGGTGACAATCGTGTGTGCCGGGATCTGCTCGGGTGACGGCTCAGTTTTTGTCATAGCGGGATCAAATGTAATAAGATGAGACTCAAGGGCTGCCAGCCGCTTATCAATCCCCTCAAGCAGTTCCAGCGTCCGGTCCTGTTTACCTTTTATTGCAAACACGACAAACGGCATGATCAACCATATCACCGCCAGAAACAGACTGATGATGCTCATCATAACCATAAAACCGCCAAAAATCTCCATGTCCGCTCCTGCAAAAATTTAAGCGTTACTTATATCACACCAGCAATAAAAAGTTAAGGCGATAATTTACCGTGCTGTTTTGAGACTACAATATAATCTTTGGCACATCAAAAGAACGGAGCATGGTTGGAACTGAAGTGCGGCGGATCGTTCCTCACAATTGCAGCAATGGCGGGATGGCGTTTGAATTCACTCTCCAGAAAGTGGCGCACCTGCTTACGTTCCCAGCCGCCCGGATGTCGAAACGTGGTGTAGAGGGAAAGATCCCCCTCGTAGAAAGGCTGGTTTCCGTATTCAGCGGCTTCATCTCCATAAAGCGGCATATTGAAGAGCGCCAGATTGAGAAAACGGATTGACTGATGATGACGGACTACAAACTCAAGCGTCCGCCGGGCTTCTACGACCGTTTCCCCGGGAGTTCCGAACAGTAGATAGCAGTAAACCTCAATCCCGGCCTGCTTAAGATTGTTCAGCACCCGCGAGGCAACACCGATATCAATCCCTTTGCACATCCGGTCCAGTACACCTTGATCGCCTGACTCCAACCCCAGTTTAAGCATGGCACATCCCGATTGCTTCAACGCCCGGCAGAAATCAGGATCGGCCAGTTGCTCATCTATTCTTGCAAAGCCGTACCACGGCATGCCGGGCGGGTTATCAGCAAGCCCCATCAACAATCCCGGACTGATGGCGTTGTCCAGCAGATGAATCAGACCCGGTCCGCTCAGCTCTGTCAGCAGTTTCAGGTCTGTCAAGGCCTGTGACACGGCAACGGGCCGATATATGTTACCTTCGGCTCGTTCCGGGCAGAAAGTACAGTTGTTCCACCAGCACCCTCCGGCAGCGCTGTAGGGCAGTATCGGGCGGGGAGAGAGATACTTCTCCATTGGCAGCGTCGAGTAATCCGGAGCAACGTGCCGATCCGGAGTTGCTTTACAGCCACATAGTTCCAGCAACGGCAGCTCACCAGGCCCTGTAATCATGTGGTCCACAAGGGCTCCAAAGGGATTGCGCCAGTGGGGCCGTTGCATCCAGGATGTTATCAGTCCTCCGCCAAGGACGATTTTCTTATCCGAAAACTCTTTCCTGATAAAGCCGATCATGGCAAAGGCTGACAGCGCCTGGCTGAGGTAGGTGAGGGAGATGCCAACCATGCCGGCGCCATCCAGCAGTTCCGGCAGCCGACGACAGAAGTAGGGATAGAATGGGCTCTGCTGCGGCTGTTCCGCCGCAGTTATCAGGTCGGCGCTGCGCAGGGGAGAAAGGTTGACGTGCCGATAGTCGCACAGACCGACAAGAGCGGAATGTTGCAGAGATGAAACCGCGAGGAGGCGGTTGAGGTCGCTGACGGCCCGGCGGTAACGGTCAGGAGTCTGATAGGTCTTTACATCCCGCAGAGCGGCGAGATTATCCGCCAGGCCCTTGAACGCCCGGCGGGTCCAGGTGTCATGAACGGTCGGAGACTGTTCCAGCAACCATAGCTGTCCTTCCAGGTTGGCATCCAGCAGGCGACATCGACAGTCGTTGTCACGCAGTGTCGAAGCAAGGCGGGCAATGCCGGCCGGTGGTTCGCAGGTCATGCCCACGGGTGGAAAGATGAGCAGCATTCCGGTTACTGATACTGGATATAGAGCGGTTGTGGATTAAGTCTGAGCAGATCCTGCGGAGTCAGCAGTGGATCACCCTTCTTGGTGTCGTTATGGTAGAAAAGCTTGAATCCGGTGTACTGTACCGGTTCGGCAACAACGTAATCCTTGTAGGAATCCCGTTTAAGCCAGGGTGCGCCCCAGCCGTCCATATGCATGACAATCTGTACCTCGGGACGCAGCTTGATCTCTCCGGCATTGGTTACGCCGCCCCTGGTAAAGCGATGCACAGTGAAAACCTTGGGCGGCAGGTTGTGTTTATTGACCAGATCCTTCAGATATCCGGATGCGTAGTTGATATCCGCAGCATCGTATGTACCGATCTTTGTGCCCGGTTTTTTACCGCTCTTGATCAGGTTGAATTCAGGGTCGATGCCCAGGTGTACGTCCGGATGCTTCAGTATCCATTCAAATCGCGGCAGCACCGTGCGGATATCGTCGTGTCCGGTCTGGATGTCTATGAACATGATGGCCCCCGCCTCCTTGGCCCACCCGTACACATCATTGACGATCCTGTCCGGCATGATCATGCGGTACTTCCCGTCCCTGCCCGGCGCTCCCTGTGCAACCACTGCGATCAGGTGCAGAGCCGGTTGCACCGGAGTAGCCGGATCGGCCGCCTGCCATTTTGCAACTTCACCCCTCAGACGCTGCAGCATATCGTCCTTGGGAAACTCACCCAGAGCGCCCATCTTTTTTGAGAGCGGATTGCCGTAGTAGGCCACGATTCGTTTTTTTGGCAGGATAGAACCGGATAGCGGTTCGGGACAGTTTACCGGCCAGCCGCATTTTTTTGCATATTCGGGGCTTTCCCCCGCATTGTATTTTATTTTATGCGTTGCAGCGAGGGCGGCACTGGTACTGGCTGCAAAGGTAGCTGACTTTCGTATGGCACTGCTGGTGGCCGTAAACGCCGTTGCGGCGGATTGATGTGCGGAATCATAGGTGGTTCGGGGCTGCAACTTTGCGGTTATATTATCGGTGCAAGCTGTAATAATGACAAGCAGCACAAAAAATAATGCCATATCAGTGGAGGGAGAGTACAGTTTCACACTGCCCTCTCGGCTTTTTCGGGTATTCATTTTCGTCCTCGTCCCCTGTCGGTTCTTAAACGGAATATTTTACAAGGAAAACGCTGCAGAAACAAGTGCAATTGCGATGCACCAAGATGCTCCACCTGCCATCTTGTAACCCGGATCTTCCGTCATTTATTCGAGCGTTATTCCGGAGGTAATGATTGCATCTCAAGAAAAAACATGCTAAACGGAATAATTATATCAATAAATTCAAGGAGAAACAGATATGGACAGCTGTTATTGCGGAAGTGGCATTGCCTATTCCGGTTGCTGCGAACCATTCATAACCGGGTCAGGTTCTGCCGAAACCGCAGAACAACTTATGCGGGCCCGCTATTCGGCATATGTTGGCGTGCAGATGGATTTCATCTTCCAGACAACTCATCCCGATCATCGGAAGGGATATGATCATACCGGGACAAAAAAATGGGCTGAAAACTCGGAATGGCAGGGGCTCGAGATCATCACCACCCTCAAGGGAGGAAGTGGTGATACTGAGGGCCAGGTCGAATTTATTGCACGTTTCAGTGAAAAGGGTGAGCAGCGTGTACATCACGAAAATGCCAGCTTCGTCAGAGAAAACGGGCAGTGGTTCTTCACCGATGGCAGGATGGTTAAGCCGAAACCTGTTACCGTCAACAAGGTTGGTCGAAACGATCCATGCATCTGCGGAAGCGGCATTAAACACAAGAAATGCTGCGGCAGATAGTGTTTCAGTATCACGCTGACCTTCAACCACCAGAAAGGCGCCGCTTATGGCCAGATGCTCAAACTGTAACGCACCTCTACCGGATGGCTCCCTGCTGTGTGCTTATTGCGGTGACCGCAATGACATCGATCTCAAGGGGATACACTATTACACGACCCATGAGAGTGACTCTCCCCGCATCTGTCCCCGCTGCAACATATGTCTGAAGACAATTGACCTCAAACTGAACGGTACATTTCTGATTGAAAGGTGTGATCAATGCCTGGGGTTGTTCTTCGATCCGGGTGAGCTGGAAGCGCTTCTGGAAGCGACCGTCACCAATGTATTCCTGATAGACAAAAACGGACTGGACAGCATTAATCTGCACCGCACGCCCGACCAGTATCCGGTCGCTTACATCAAATGTCCGGTCTGCTCGCAGTATATGAACAGAGTAAACTTCGGCGCCAAAAGTGGAGTCATTGTCGACCGCTGCAAGGCTCACGGGGCGTGGCTCGATGGTGGAGAACTGCGCCATCTGTTTGAGTGGATGAAGATGGGGGGCAAACTCCTCGACCAGGAGCGGCAGGAGCAGAACCGCAAGGAAGAACTGAAACGGGAGAGCGAAAAACGGGAGAAGCTGGCGAGCTACCGGGATGAACCTGCATATTTTGATGGTTTTGGAGATACTTTGCGGCGTTCCGATCCTGACTTTTTTGATATCATTTACCAGGCCATCCGGTTTTTTACGAGATAACAGCAACGGCCGGGGATTTCTCCCCGGCCGTTGTGTGTTGGTGAAACGGGGCGCACACTGGGGCGCCCCTGCTTCGTTCTGATGATTAGTCTTTGGCGTGGCATTTGTTGCAGTTGTTACGAGCCATCGGGCCAAATGCTGTGGCAGGGCGGCCGTTGTAGGCATCGGTCTGCTGCTGAACGCTCAGGCCTGTGTTGATCTTGCCTTCTGTTGTGCTGGAGTCATACAGGGCGACGCCGGCGGCATCAGCAGTTGTCATGAACTCGTTGATCAGGTTGTAGCGGGCCATGCTCTCGAAACCGGAGGCGTGAGCGCGGTGACAGGAGAGACAGAGCACGTTGTTGTTGGTGGTAGCTGCAACAGGAGCGGCTACGAAGGCGGTCATTGCAGTGTAGTCGCCTGTGCCGAGTTCATACGGGGCGATGGCGCTGTAGCCGACTGTGCCGGTCATGACGCCGGACGTTACGTAGGCATTGTAGTTGGTGGCGATTGGTGCGGTCAGCTTGGCGCCGTTACCGGCAGGGTGAACAAGACCTTTGGTGCCGGAGGTGTAGGTGTCGATATGCATTGCGGAGTGGCAGTTGGCACAGTACTCGGACATCCCCCGACCGTAGGCAACGAGGTCTTTCTGGCCGGCTGCGGTGTTAACGGTTGTGGATACGCCGTTGTAGCTGGACTTGGCAACTGCGTCAGGAGCAGGGTTGGCGAAAGCGAAGGAACCGGCCAATGATTTGGGCTGGTAGCCTACGCCAGCCAGGATGCGGTAGACACCAACTGCAGAAACGCCGCCAATCGGGCTGATACTGGAGGTGTAGGATCCGGAACCGAAGATCGGCAGACCGGTGGTTGTCTGGGTGCCATCAGCAAAACGACGATATTTGCCGTGTGGATCGTGGCAGGAAGAGCAGGCCAGGCTGGCGGCAGGATAGGTACCGCCGGGAGCGGTGGTCAGAACCTTGTCAGCGGTGTAGCCGAAGTCAACGGCAACGATGTTATGGCCATGCCGATCGCCATCAAGGGAAGTTGCTGCGCCACGGATGCTGTAGCTCATGGTTTTTTTCAACCAGGCAAAGTCGCCGCCCGGGGTGCCTTCAACGGCGCGGGTGCTGTCATTGGGTGTAACGCCGGCGGTGGAGATGTGGTAGCCGCTGGCGGTGGTGTCGGCTGCGTTGTGGCAGTTCAGGCAGGCGCCGGACTGATCCTGTGCTTTGAGCAGGTAAGGACCGGACTTGTATTGAGTCCCGCCGGTCACGTTGGCAGAGCCTTCAAACGAGTTGTGCATTGAGTGACAACCTTCGCACTCGGCGACACCGCCGGAGTGGAACGCGAATGCTGCCGGTGCGCCGATGAGGAGTGCTGCTGCTGCGAGTACTGCTACCTTGGTTGTTGCTTTCATCCTTGTATCCTCCATTTTAGGTATGTGGTCTCTGGCTACCCAGCCATCCGGTTCAAAGAACTTGGGATCTGTGATTTTGTGTCCCCGCCTTCCGACGGGTTTACTTTTTACAGAGGATAGGGTTGACGGTTAACTTCATTTCGGGGCCGATTACTTCAATAAGTCTGGCGATCGCGCTTTTAGATTTACTCTTCTATTTACATGCAGCGTGCCAAACAGCAGCCAGATGGTCATATCAGTTCTTAACATGCTGATATAACTGATAAATTTATTTACGGATCAAGACCACACTTCTGTTTCATGCGGCAACCGGTACTCACCGTGCGGGTGTATGACGGAGAAAGGTATGCATTTGGAGGAAAAACGTTGGCGGTAACATTACAATATAATTACGCATTCGTAATGATATGGGCGTGGTGCCAAAAAAAGATTCGACCGGATCTGTGAACAACACACAACGGCCGGGGATTTCTCCCCGGCCGTTGTGTGTTGGTGAAACGGGGCGCACACTGGGGCGCCCCTGCTTCGTTCTGATGATTAGTCTTTGGCGTGGCATTTGTTGCAGTTGTTACGAGCCATCGGGCCAAATGCTGTGGCAGGGCGGCCGTTGTAGGCATCGGTCTGCTGCTGAACGCTCAGGCCTGTGTTGATCTTGCCTTCTGTTGTGCTGGAGTCATACAGGGCGACGCCGGCGGCATCAGCAGTTGTCATGAACTCGTTGATCAGGTTGTAGCGGGCCATGCTCTCGAAACCGGAGGCGTGAGCGCGGTGACAGGAGAGACAGAGCACGTTGTTGTTGGTGGTAGCTGCAACAGGAGCGGCTACGAAGGCGGTCATTGCAGTGTAGTCGCCTGTGCCGAGTTCATACGGGGCGATGGCGCTGTAGCCGACTGTGCCGGTCATGACGCCGGACGTTACGTAGGCATTGTAGTTGGTGGCGATTGGTGCGGTCAGCTTGGCGCCGTTACCGGCAGGGTGAACAAGACCTTTGGTGCCGGAGGTGTAGGTGTCGATATGCATTGCGGAGTGGCAGTTGGCACAGTACTCGGACATCCCCCGACCGTAGGCAACGAGGTCTTTCTGGCCGGCTGCGGTGTTAACGGTTGTGGATACGCCGTTGTAGCTGGACTTGGCAACTGCGTCAGGAGCAGGGTTGGCGAAAGCGAAGGAACCGGCCAATGATTTGGGCTGGTAGCCTACGCCAGCCAGGATGCGGTAGACACCAACTGCAGAAACGCCGCCAATCGGGCTGATACTGGAGGTGTAGGATCCGGAACCGAAGATCGGCAGACCGGTGGTTGTCTGGGTGCCATCAGCAAAACGACGATATTTGCCGTGTGGATCGTGGCAGGAAGAGCAGGCCAGGCTGGCGGCAGGATAGGTACCGCCGGGAGCGGTGGTCAGAACCTTGTCAGCGGTGTAGCCGAAGTCAACGGCAACGATGTTATGGCCATGCCGATCGCCATCAAGGGAAGTTGCTGCGCCACGGATGCTGTAGCTCATGGTTTTTTTCAACCAGGCAAAGTCGCCGCCCGGGGTGCCTTCAACGGCGCGGGTGCTGTCATTGGGTGTAACGCCGGCGGTGGAGATGTGGTAGCCGCTGGCGGTGGTGTCGGCTGCGTTGTGGCAGTTCAGGCAGGCGCCGGACTGATCCTGTGCTTTGAGCAGGTAAGGACCGGACTTGTATTGAGTCCCGCCGGTCACGTTGGCAGAGCCTTCAAACGAGTTGTGCATTGAGTGACAACCTTCGCACTCGGCGACACCGCCGGAGTGGAACGCGAATGCTGCCGGTGCGCCGATGAGGAGTGCTGCTGCTGCGAGTACTGCTACCTTGGTTGTTGCTTTCATCCTTGTATCCTCCATTTTAGGTATGTGGTCTCTGGCTACCCAGCCATCCGGTTCAAAGAACTTGGGATCTGTGATTTTGTGTCCCCGCCTTCCGACGGGTTTACTTTTTACAGAGGATAGGGTTGACGGTTAACTTCATTTCGGGGCCGATTACTTCAATAAGTCTGGCGATCGCGCTTTTAGATTTACTCTTCTATTTACATGCAGCGTGCCAAACAGCAGCCAGATGGTCATATCAGTTCTTAACATGCTGATATAACTGATAAATTTATTTACGGATCAAGACCACACTTCTGTTTCATGCGGCAACCGGTACTCACCGTGCGGGTGTATGACGGAGAAAGGTATGCATTTGGAGGAAAAACGTTGGCGGTAACATTACAATATAATTACGTATTCGTAATGATGCGGTTGGCTCTGCAAAAAACAGATTCGACCGGATCATTTTCGACGGATGGAATTCGAAGCATCTTGCTTCTTATGTTACTTGCGGGTACATTTAAAGACGATCGTCTGACAGGATCAAACGCACTTCACACGGAGGCACGCCCCTACGTATGAATTTTTTAGATGCTTACAGCAGAAGCTCTATCAAGATCAAGCTGGCTCTGATTTCAGCAGTTTTGTTCTGTGTTCTGTTTTTCATAGTTGCACTGCTCGTGGAAAACGCTCTCAACGATAGTTTTTCCCTGCTGGAAAACGATCGTGTTGAAATTCTCCTGAATAAACTTCACGCCATTATGAACGACAGACCCGACTATGCGGAGGGTATACGGAAAGAGTTGGAATGGGAGGCAGCGTACGTGCCGGCACCGCAATTCCTTGTCAGAATTCTGGATAGCTCGGGGCGTATTATCGTGGAATCCGGCGGAATGAGCAGTATATGCCCTCCCCGATTATTTCCGATAACGCCGGTAGCGACTTCGAAAAAAGTGCACGTTGACGACGTCATAATACAAGCCGGCAACAACCGCTATTACATGCTGAAATCAGATGCATGGCGTTTACATGTTCCCGATAAAATCGCTAACATCCAGATCGCACTCGACATAACATCCGCAAAAAAAATTGATTCCGATAATCACAATAAAATCGTGCTGCTGTTTATTAGCGGTGTAATCGCCGCCACCACGGTCAGCAGTTTGATTATCCGCAGAATTCTGAGCCCCCTGGAAGAGTTCACAGATTTTTCCAGACATATCTCGGTAGAGACTATTAACGCACGAATCATTCATGATCGCTGGCCAAAGGAATTCAGACGTTTTAGCAGCGTTTTCAACATGATGCTTGACCGATTGGAAAATTCATTTGGCCAACTGTCTGAATATACCTCAAACTTGGCCCACGAATTGCGTACACCTCTCACCAATATCATAGGTGAGTCTGAAATAGCACTCTGGCAGGTCAGGACTCCGGAGGAATATCAGCGCGTGCTGGTATCCGCGCGAGAGGAGTGTCTGCGTTTGTCACGGATAATCGACAATGTGCTGTTTCTGGCCCGCTCGGCAAGCCCCCATGCACGGATAGAACGGATCCCGTTCGACCCGGTCGCAGAAATCATGGATCTCTGTGCATTCTACGAGGGGGTGGCCGAAGAGCGTTGCGCCAAAGTATCGTGCAATGGCGCCGGAACTCTGGTTGGCGACCCGCTTTTGTTCCAACGCGCCATCAACAACTTGCTGGCCAATTCCCTCACCTATTCATCGCCCGGCGTGGAAATCAACCTGACTATCCGTCTGGCCGAAGGGGAATCCGTTGAATTCGAAATCTGTGACAGCGGCCACGGCATTGCGGAAGAGGATCTGGCCAGAGTATTTGACCGTTTTTACCGGGCAGACCGTTCCCGGTCAAATTATCAGCAAGGTTCAGGGCTCGGGCTTCCAATTGTCAAATCTATCATGGACCTGCACGGGGGTACCGTCACTGTTGCAAGCCATCCGGGCCGGGGGACGACCGTCACGCTCCGGTTTCCGCATTTCATACCTGACGAACCGGAAAACCATCCAAGGAAGGACATAACTAATGCACCTGTTAATTATTGAAGACGAATCCAAGACATCGGCGTTTATCAAACGAGGACTCACTGAATGCGGCTTTGTAGCCGATATTGCCGGGGATGGTGAGGAGGGGCTGAACCTGGCCCTGACCGGGGAGTATGACCTGATCCTGCTGGATGTAATGCTACCAAAGCGCGACGGCTGGTCTGTTATTGCCGAAATACGGAGACGGGGCAAGGAAACCCCGGTCATCATGCTTACGGCTCTGGATGCCACGCCGGAAAGGGTCCGGGGGTTGGAACTCGGAGCTGATGATTACCTGGTAAAACCCTTTGCCTTTTCTGAACTGCTGGCCAGGATCAACACCATTCTCCGGCGGGGCCCGACATTGAAACAGGATATACTGCGTGTGTCCGATCTGGAGATCGATCTGCCCGGTCATCGGGCCTTGCGCGGTGGAAAGCGCCTTGACCTTACCCCCAAGGAGTTCGCTTTGCTTTCTCTGTTGATGCAACGAACCGGGGAAGTCATGTCGCGGGTCAGAATTGCCGAGCGGATCTGGGACATCCGCTTTGAAACTGAATCAAACGTTGTCGATGTCCATATGCGCCGTCTGAGAGCAAAAGTCGATGACCCTTATGAAGTCAAACTGATCCACACTGTCCGTGGATCGGGGTATGTGCTGGAGGAGCGCTGAGCGGGAATGATGCTTTCGATACCGGGAAATTTTATTTTGTCCAGTCAATACTGTTAAGGCTCGAGATACGGCAAAATTCACGGGTGTTGCTGGTAACCAGCGTCACCTTCTGCGACACTGCATGAGCTGCAATCAGCATATCCATTGATCCGATCGGGGTACCCGCCTTTTCAAGATCCGCACGAATATCACCATACGCGACAGCAGCATCCTCGTCGAACGGCACAACCCCCAATGGGGCAATGAACTCATCAAGCGCTGATGCATTTTTAACCCGATGGGCACTCTTGGCTACTCCATACCGCAGTTCTGCAAGAGTAATGGAAGATATACCTATGTCGCCGATCTGGTACGTAAGAAAACGCTTGAGAACGCTTGCAGGCTGTTTCTTGATTATGTATATACAGATATTGGTATCGAGCATAATTTTCATCAAAAATTCTCTCGTGTGTCCAGTCCGGGTTGGACTCGTTCGGATAAATAATCATCGGAAAACTTTTGCAGGCTTTCTATCAAAGATTTCCACGAATCACTGCGGGGTATCAACTGGACAATGTTCCCGCTTCTCTTGATGAACACCTCGCTGTCATTGAAGCGAAATTCTTTTGGAAGTCTAACCGCCTGACTTTGTCCATTCTGAAATATTTTTGCAGTTTTCATAGCCGCCCTCCCATAATATATATTTTAAATATATATTATGGTGACTGCGGTTACAAGCTAAATATCCTTATCCTCTCATCTCCAATAATCTAACCGGGGGACAACGCTGTTAAATTCCTATCGTAAAGGATCTATCGGTAGCAGAGGTTGGCCGTCAACCGCAAGTTCCCAGTCAGCAAGAAGAGATTCTCCGTGGATTTCAATCCAGGCCAGTACCAGCTTAACCTTCGCTGGAGGGATATTTCCATTCAGACAAGTGCCATCCAGAATTGAGAACACGGCTTGTTGCCCCTGGTATTTTCAGGTTACTGCGGTTACCACAGGTCATTTAGCGTGATTGGCTTCTTCAAGCATCGTTTGAACATGGCTGAATAAATCGGTAACCTTGCTAATAATGCTGTACCTGTCAAGAGGGACGTCGTCCACATCAAGTTCAGCATAACGGAATTGCACTGCAAACGCGGAAAGCTCAATCAGGTCCGAAAAACGATCCGCATCAACACCGAGTCGTTTTAGATGCATCAACAACAATTCAATATCGTGGGTGAAGCCAAACGCATCGCCAACAACTGTAATCCATGCTTTAAGCGATTTTTCGACCGCCTGTTGGGCATGAAATCCGAAAATCTCATCGGCAAAGCTGGAAGTATCCATCATACCTCGTAATGCGGTAAGGTCTTTGCCTGCCATTGTCTGCATACTAATTGCGGTATCAGACACACTCATACAATACCCTCCCTTCTTTCATTGCGTGATGGACAACATGGGTCTTCACCTCTTCCCATTTGGCGACTTCTTCGGGCGAATAGACCAAAAAATCTTTTGCAATAAAATAGTCGCCAAGTAACCTCCACAGCCGCACCATCTCGGCACGGCGGCTACGTACTGAATTGAAGGGGCCATCTTCGACAATAAGAAAATCCAGGTCGGAGTCAGGGCGAGCAGTCCCCCGTGCGTGAGAGCCAAAAAGCACTACCATGCGGGGATTGATTTCGCGGACGATTATTTCTGTCATCTCTTCAAGGAGCTCTTCGGTTACAGGTTGGTTTTGCATGGAAATTTCCCATTCTTCTTGGACAGTTCAAAAGGTCTCGTTGTTAAAAATACCCTAAATTTTCAAACATGGCAAAGCCTGATTTCTGACGCACAAAGGCCCCGGATTTCTCCGGGGCCTTTGTGCGTCAGGTTATGCGGTCCACATTCAGACAATTAGTCTTTGGCGTGGCATTTGTTGCAGTAGTTACGTGCGAATGGGCCAAAATTGCTTGCCGGACGACCGTTGTAAGCGGCAATCTGCTGAGTTGGAGTTAAACCCTGATTAACAGCACCATCGGCAGTGTTGTCATCGTATTTAGCAACTCCGGAGCTGTCGGCTACGGTCATGAATTCATCGGCCAAACTATAGCGGGTCATGCTCTGGAAACCGGAAGCGTGGGCACGGTGGCAGGAGAGACAGGACACGACAGTTGTTCCAGAGGCTGCAGGCGGACTGTTAAGTTGTTTTGCCATGGCCAAGTAAGCAGTATTATCCGCAGTACCTAAATTGAGCTCAAATGGTGCCAAAGCACTGTAACCACCGGCACCTGCGTTTAAGACGCCGGATTTGACATAATCATTGTAGTTGGCGTAAACATTAGTCATTGCTGCGGCACTACCAGCAGGATGAATTTGACCACTTTGACCTGTCTGGTATGCTGTATCTTTATGCATGCCAGCGTGACAGTTTGCACAGAACTCGGACATGCCTTTACCGTAAATAACAAGGTCTTTTTGATCGGCTGCAACAGCTACTGATGATGAAGCACCATTGTAGGAAGTTCTGGCAACTGCGTCAGGAGCAGCAAACCCAAAAGAGAAATCTCCGCCCACTGATTTAGGAAAATAGCCGTAGCCGCCCAAGAGACGATAAACGCCAACATCGCCCCAACTGGTTGCAGCTGCACCGTAGGAGCCAGACGAAATGATCGGCCTGCCAGTTGTTGTCTGAGAACCATTAGCAGCACGGCGATATTTTCCATGCGGATCGTGGCAGGATGAGCAGGCCAGATTGGCAGCAGGATAAGTTCCGCCAGGAGCGGTGGTCAACTTCGAATCAGCAGCGAAACCGTAGTCTATTGCAACGATGTTGTGGCCGTGGCGTTCACCTTTATTTACGGTTTGTTTCGTTCGCAGGGTGAAGGTTACGGTTTTCTTCAACCAGGCAAAATCGCCGGCTGGAGTCAATTGGAGCGGGACTTCCGGCACACCTGTATTGCTACCACCCAATGTGTTGACTTGGTAGCTCCCAGCTCCGGCGGACGAGTGACAGTTGAGACAGGCGCCCGATTGATCATTGGCTTTCAGTAGATAGGGACCGGTTCCTTGTAAAAAGCTGCGGTTGGTGACATTGGTGGTGCCTTCAAACGAGTTGTGCATTGAGTGACAACCTTCGCACGCAGCGACACCACCTGCGTGGAACGCGAATGCTGCCGGTGCGCTGATGAGGAGCGCTGCTGCTGCAAGTACTGCTACCTTCGTTGTTGCTTTCATTGTATCCTCCATTTTGGGTAATTTGTCTCTGGCGACCCAGCCATCCGGTTAATAACTTGGGATCTGTGGTTTTGTGTCCCCGCCTTCCGACGGGTTTACTCTTTACAGAGGATAGGTTGATAGTTAACTTCACCAAAGGGCCGATTTCGTTTCAACTCATTACGTATAGTTTTGCATCAACACGCTCATTCGTTTTCTTTCTGTATATCAAGCAGCGTGCCAAAAATTGGTGATTTCCGCAAAATGAATTTAACATTACGATATGATTACGATTTCGTCATATTTGAGGGGGTTTGATTGTGGGGATTCTGATTCGTGGCGGCTACGTTATATGGCTATATCGCGAAATCACGCCCGTGTTATAACGGAGGTGGCGTTGCATGACTGGAAAGAAAGACCTTGCTGCCATTCCAAATGAGCATCCAGACCTTGTCAACAGAGTTAGTGCAGACTGACCAAAATATTGGACAAAATCATTTGGACAGGATTAACAGCAATACCGATCACTTAAGCAATAAACCGAAACAAAATTCTGTCATTCCGGCAGGCTTCTGGCCGGAATCCAGTTTGTAAGTCTCTGAAAATCTGGATCCCGGATGGAACCCTTCCGGGATAACAAACTCTTAAATGAACGGTATTGGGATTAACAGGATAAAATCAGGATTGTTAAAACAGAGTCCAATGCTTTGATATTGCCCTACTAAGGGATGTGGAATATACTGATTTACCGTTTTTGATTGTAGGGGCTAAGCACGTTTCATCTGCTTCGCCCGCCTTTGATCTCTGTGGCAAAAGGGCGAAGCAGGTAAGGCGCTTGCTTCGCCCCTACGTAAAACTTTGAAGAGGCCAAGCACGTTCTCCTACAGGGAAGAAATAATACGGATCATCTCAGCTTGGAAGGCAAAACGAGTTCCAAAGGAGGCGCTATGAAAACCAGTTCTGACAAAAATACTTCGTCGACTTGCCACATTACGAGCTTGAAAGCTGATACACCACCACCCCCCGTTTACGGAGGTTACTGATATAGGCCCGGTTGGCATTGTCTACAACGATGTCGTCTGGCGCGATCAGGTCACCCGGCCCCAGGCCGCGCTTGGCAAATTCAAGCAGAAAGGTGAAGTTGCGATCAAAAGCCATCACCACACAGCGCAGTTTGTCCACCACCAGATAATTACCGTCCCGGTCCACGGCTACACCGGTCGGCACTCCGAACTGCCCCGGCCGGCTGCCGCGCCGACCATACACCTTTGACGTTTTGCCATCGCTGGCCAGTGTGTACAACTTCCCGGCAATCGAGTCGATAATCACAAATCCTCCGTCACGATCCAGGGCAAACCCACCTATTCCGGAGTCGTAACGCTCCTGCTCGGAATAGCCGAGCGCTTTCGCCAGATCAATGGCCTGGATAAAGGCGCCCTGTTCATCTATCACCACCAGCCGCATACCTGCTGTGCTTACCAGATAAAACTGCTTGTCGCGCCCATAG
The DNA here is from genome assembly GCA_037129255.1 of Desulfuromonadales bacterium. Classification (GTDB taxonomy): domain Bacteria; phylum Desulfobacterota; class Desulfuromonadia; order Geobacterales; family Pseudopelobacteraceae; genus JACRCG01. The sequence continues at coordinate 26,277 of JBAXVG010000034.1, forward strand.
ATCCGGCTGGGGGCAAAATCCTTCAGCTCGGGCGGAAGCCCTTTCAACGCGATTTCGCCCAGCGGTTCACCCCGGTAGTTGCATTGCAGAAGCCGCGTGCTGCTGTTTTTGTTGACCAGCATGACCAGCTTCTGATCACTGGCAACCACGATATCAACAATCGAGCCGATTGATGAATCGGAGTCAATGCGGAAGATCTCCATCCCGCTGGCGTTAAAAACAGAGACCGAGTCGCCATTTATGGCATATACCTCACCCTTGGCCGGATCATGTTTGAGCTGAGAGGAGCTATAGGGTTTCGGTCCGGAGAAATCGGACAGTTTGTGGATAAAGACGGCTTTGTATTCCGCCGGCTTTGCCGGAGCCTCCCCGGCTTTTGCCGGAGCCGGTTGCTCCGGTTCGGAGCCTGTTTTGCCCGGAACCCATCCTGCGGAGAGCGCCGGGGGGGTGGCGGATATCAGATGCACGACCGCCAGCATGGCAAGTATACTCAAAAAACGGGATGTCACGATATAACCTCACTGATTCGGTATCGGAAGCAATGCAGCGCCCCCTTGTAATTGCCGCCATAGTAACGCATCCGCACCTCTCAAGTAAAGAGCCAAGCCGCATTGCGCGGATGCTCACGGCCCCGTCAAAGTCATAAATCATCAATAAATCCGCCTAACACGACCTGCATGCCGGGGCCGTACGCGGATGCTTGAATTATATTGACGACTACTGACATTGTTTGTATATTCTCCCCGCTTTTTTCAGATAAAAAGGGGATATCGTACATGAGAAAAGGATCAAGTATCATGGCTGTGTGCCGCTGCTTCCTGACAATACTTGCGCTGGTGATCAGTGGCTGTGGGATTATCGGCAGCGATTCTTCGACAGCAACCACGACTTCAACTGCCACCACAACAACACCGCAAGTACCCATGTTCACGCAATCAGAACTTGTGGGCAAAACGATTTACTCCGCCACCCCTTCAGCTTTATTTCTTAATACCAAGGCATCGTATGCGTCAACTTCTTTCAAAGCTGATGGCACCTTGACAAGAGTATCGGGTCTGCCTGCTTCTCCGCTGACCGAAAGCGGAACATTTTCGATTGACAATACAACCGGTGTATTGACAATAACGTTTGATTCCCCAACACCATTAAAGGTTGTGAAGACCGCACTTGCAGCCGATTCCTACAATTCATTCCCGGTAAAAATAAACAACACCGTCATTGAACAGTGGTTTTTCGACCAGACCATCGGTGCATCACAGGCGCTTGCCTCCGCACAAGGCGCAACGATTCCGGTGACGCAAAAAATACTGTTCACCCAATCAGAGCTGCTCGGCAAAACAATTTACTCCGCCGTCCCTTCAAATATTTTTCTTGTAGCCAACGCTTCATATGCGGCGACCACATTCAAAGCCGATGGAACTTTGACCAGAGTATCGGGCCTTCCCTCTTCTGCAAGAACCGATAGGGGAACATATTCAATCGACCTTACTACAGGTGTTCTGACAATTACATTCGGTTCCGATCCGCCAATAATCGTCGTAAAGACAGCCAATTCGGATCCTGTCCTCAATTCAAATCTGGTGACGACTACTGTTAACGCCTCCACTCAGGCTGAGCAGTGGTTTTTCGACCAGGTCATCGGAGCATCACAGGCGCTTGCCTGTGCACAGGGAGCAACGATCCCGTCGACGATTCCGGTATCGGCATCGGCATTTCCTTTTGACACCGGCACAATCTGGACATACAAGAATGCCACCAGCACCATAGTAGATTCCGTTACGTCCAGTTCAACTCCATTCCAGGTAACAAGGACAACGACCAATGCCGCCGGATCTATAACGGAATTCATCTATTATATCGATTTGAATGGCAGGCTGTATTACTCCAATGCAAATTCTGTTACCGGCTCGTTGGCTCTGCCTGACTTTCAAACCACGGCCCAATCCGCTTCTGCTTATACCGTGCTTGGTCAGGAGAGTATTACCGTTACGGCAGGAATATTCACTGCCTGGAAATACACCCAGACGGACTCAGGTGGCAACGTGAAAACAAAATGGTATGTGCCGGGCTTCGGACTGGTAAGAACAGCAGAGAGCGACGGCAGCATGACTGACCTGCAGACATACACGATAAAAATCAGGCCAAAGTGAAAAAAGACAGGAAATGTGGAAAATGACGAAAATTGGTGCCATTATTACTACGTTAGCCCTGGCAGAGATAATCCTGTCAGCCGTTCCGTCCCTGGCGGATTATCAGACCGGAATGGGGGCATACCGGGTTCGTGATTACAAGTGGGCCATGAAGGAATTCAAGGCCGACCCGAACCGGGATTCATGCTATTCGTTGGGAGTCATGTATTTTAAAGGGGAAGGCGTCAAGGCCGACCATCTTGAAGGGATTGATTGGTTCCGCAAAGCTGCCGACCAGGGGCATTCACAGGCGCAATTCCTGCTCGGCACGATGTACGACAGCGGCAAAGATGTGATTCAGGACCGGGCTGTAGCCGCCAAGTGGTATGTCAAGGCCGCCGAGCAGGGTCATGTTCAGGCTCAGTTCAATATCGGCCTGATGTACGTCAATGGCGAGGGCGTCGAAAAAAACCGCGACAATGCGGTGGCCTGGCTGAAAAAAGCCGCAGGCAAGGGGCATCATGATGCCGGCAGACTGCTCAAAACCATGGGTGAAGAGGTTCCGCCGCAGGCGAAAGTCAAAACCAAGGCTAAGGGAAAAGTCCCTCAGACTGGTGGTACTCCATCTGAAAAACCACCAGGTCATCCGTAGCGGCAAAGCAAAGTTCATCTGCTTTTGCCCTTTCGCGCTACTGCCGCCCCACTCTTTTCAGCCAGCTGCGGGCTCTCTCAGAATCCGGCTTGATCCGCAACACATGGTAAAAACGCTCGGCCGCCTCGTCATATCTGTTCTGCTTTGCCAGAAAAACCCCGAAATTGAAATTGGCCTCCACCGAATTCGGATCAATTGCCAGCGCCTGTTTGAAATACTCCGACGCCTCCAGCAGATAACCTGCCTGGGCCAGCTCCACCCCCATATTGATCGGCGCCGATGTTGAGAGAGGGTCCAAGCGCAGCGCGGCTTCGTAGTGCTGCCGGGACTCGTCGTGGCGGCCGCTCTTGAGGAGCAGCATGGCCAGCTGGAGATGCCCGTCGCTGGAGGACGGGTCCAGCTTCAGCGCCTGCTCGAACTGCTCTCCGGCTTCCGCGTTTCTCCCCATCTTGATCAGTGCCTTACCGATATTGACAACTGCCATCGCATAATCCGGTTTGATCCGCAGTGCCTCCCGGTAATGTGCGATCGCCTCCGCATAACGTCCCTTGCTGGCATACACCACTCCCAGATTGTTCTGTGCAAATGACGATTTTGGCCATATCCGCAGCGCCTCCTCGTAGACCTTCAGAGCCGCGTCGGAATCTCCGTTCTGGTCCAGAGCGATGCCGTAATTGTTCAGGATCAGGTAGTTACCGCTGGTTACCGCCAGGGTATGACGGTAGAGGATCAGGTCGTTGCGCCAGTAGCCGAGCTGGTACCAGGTAGCCAGGGCCGATGCCGAGAGCACGGTAACCGCCAGAACCAACAGCGCCGTCCGGCCATGCGGTCTATTCCTGAGCAGATCGCCCGCTCCCCAGACAACCACGATGAAGAGGCCTGTCAGAGGTAGATACGTATATCGATCGGCCATGGATTGCCCCCCCACCTGGATCAGACCGATCACCGGCAGGAGCGTCACCAGGAACCAGAACCAGCCTACCGGCAGATAGGGAAAACGACGGGCGCCATAGAGAACGACAACAGTCAGCAGCAGCAGAGCGATGATGGAACCGGCCAGCTGCCAGAGCAGTATGAAGGTCGGGAACGGGTAGAGGATGGCCATATCGTGGGGCCAGAATGTATTGGCGACGTAGCTGACATAGGCGATGGCAGAGTTGGCGATGCGCAGTCCGGCCGGCGCCTTTTCCAGGTTCGCCATTGCGCCGCCGTGGTGCTGTACATAGATGGTTATGGCAGAGGAGAGGAGCGAAAGGAGAAAGAAGGGGATTTTTTCTTTCAGCAGGGCGAAAGTACCGACCCCATCCCCTCCCCGACCCTCCCCTTGAAAGGGAGGGGGAAAATCAAGGGCATTTTTGCTTAAGTTAGGATGGGGATGGGGTTTCTCCATTTTATCCCCACCGTCGTTCTTACTGAAACGGCCAAGTGGCCAGTAATCAAGCAGCAGCAGCACAACCGGCAGGGTCACCAGCATCGGCTTGGACATCAGACCGGCCGCAAAACAGGCCAAGGCGGCCAGGTAACGGCCCGCTCCGGGTTTTCGTACGTACCACACATACAGCAGCAGAGTCAGATGCCAGAGCAGGCCGCTCAGAACGTCCTTTCTTTCCGCTACCCAGGCCACCGACTCGACATGCAGCGGGTGCAGGGCAAACAGTGAAGCCACCGCCAGACTCTGCCATTCCATTCCGGTGATCCGCACCAGCAGCAGGAAAAGCAGCAGGGCCGAGGCTGTGTGCAGAATCACGCTGACCAGATGGTGAGCGCGCGGATTCAGACCGAAAAGCTGGACATCCAGCATATGGGAGAGCCAGGTGACGGGATGCCAGTTGGACATGGATGTTGATGTAAATGCCCAGACAATGGTATTCGCCTGGAGACCATTCTTCACAGCTGCATTTTTGGTTACATATCCAGGGTCGTCAAAGTTTATGAATTCAAAGTTTGCGCTGCGTGCGAAGACAGCCAGGGTAACGGCAAGCATCAGCAGGCAGATCAGGGTGGCAGGACGCATGTTTATTCCTTTCAGAGTGAGGTCGGAATTACTCCCCGCGCTCTTGCGATTAAGTATCTATCAACTCCCATTCCTTGTCTCATGGTATTCTTCTTCCGCGTTCACCGACCAGATGTTGTCTTTTGTCATAACGCCATTGATAATATTCTCTACGGCTACCATTGCCGTGAGCATTGAGTGGTCGGCATTATTATACCGATGCATGCCGTTGCGCCCCACCAGGAATAAATTGGTGAACCGGTCGGTGAACTCTCGAATGGAGTCAAAGCTATCGTAAGTCCCGAAATAGGCCGGGTATGCTTTTGGTATGCGAATAACGGTAGCATCAATTACGTCGGCGGGATCAATGATGTCAATACTCGCAAGTTCTTTGACGGCAAAACAGCTAAAATCATCATCAGCCATCGTCCACAGATCGTCTCCCTCAGTGCAAAAATACTCCAACCCCATCCAGACCGTATTCGGATCATGAACCATGTAGGGACTCCAGTTGTTGAAAATCTGGAGTCTGCCAAGTTTCACCTCCCGCTCCTGAATATAGATCCAGTTATCCGGGACAATATTGTTAACAGTCTTGAAGGGAGTATTGTTGGTGATTTTAAGTTTCTTCAACAGCAAACCGACTGTTATGAAATCACGGTACATGAGACCGTTTGCAATTTCATTGACAGGTTGCGGCACCTCTCCGGCCATAGCCGTAATCAAATCCCGGACAGGCATGCTGGAAAAAAAGTAATCTCCCGTATGGCGCGATACCTGACCGGTCAGTTCATCTCTTACCCTTACAGCTATTACTTTGCTGTCGCCTGCCTCAATCCCGGAGACCCGTGCATGCCGAATTACCCGGCCACCTGCAGCCTCAATCATTTCCGCAGACTTCTCCCATATTTGGCCCGGTCCAAGCTTTGGATAGAGAAACTGTTCAATCAGGCTGGTCTCGACCTGATTCTGGTCGATATCCTGCTTCTTGCTGAATAGTTTGGTTATAGCATGAACGAGGGTTTTGGTAACCGAGAGTCCCTTGATGCGTTGCGCACCCCATTCCGGCTTTATCTCTTGGCAGGGAACACCCCAGATCTTTTCCGTGTAGTCCTTGAAAAAGGTCAGGTAAAGCTCTCTGCCGAAGCGATTGATAAAGAAGTCTTCTAACGATTTTTCCTTGTGCACCGGAAATAGATTGGCCCGCAGGTAACTCAACCCGATTTTGAGGATGCGTACCAGGCCCAGGTTTGTCAAAGTATCAATGGTCAAGCTGATGGGATAATTGAAGAATTTCCTCAAAAAAAATATCCTGGAAAGGCGGCTGCGCACCAGCATGACTTCGTTTACATTCTCCGGATCAGGGGCCGTAACAATGGTTTCAGATTTTTCCCTCAAATAGCGTATTCTGCATTTATCTGCCAATAATACCTTTCGTCCTAATTGCCGGTCATCACGGGCCGGCGCCCCCTGGAGAGGGAAAATGTTTTGCCACCATTCCATGACCCGGTCAGACTTGGAAAAAAAACGATGGCCACCTACATCAATGCGATTTCCCTTGTACTCGACTGTCTTTGAAATCCCGCCAATTTCGTTTGTCATTTCAAAAACAATTGGCACTATATCCGTTTTGTCCAACAGTTCGTACGCGGCGGTAAGGCCTGCCGGGCCGGCGCCGATTATTATTGCAGTCTTCCGCGTCACTAATACTTTCCTTCCATATTTACAGGGCCAAAAACGTACTGCACAGCTGTGCTCTCTCTGTCTCTCTGTTTTCATATGCCGTTTTTTTCGTTTGAAGCTCCGGAAGAACAATCAATTTTTTCGCAGCACACTGTTTAGGTTATTCCTGGCGTTGATGTTCTGCGGATTAAGGCTGACCGCTTTCCGGTATTCCGCGATGGCTTCGGCAATCATGCCGCTGCGGGAATAGGCGATCCCCAGATTGTTATGTACCTCATCGTAGTCGGGAACGATTGCCGCGCTGGCCTGGTATTCCCGGATCGCCTCGGCCAGCTTTCCCAGTGCCAGGTAGATATTCCCCAGGTTGTAGCGGGCCATGGCATCCCCCGGCTCCAGCGTCAGCACCATCTGATATTCCTGAATGGCGCCGTTCAAATCCCCCATCTGCTTGTAGACGATCCCCAGATTGTTGTGCAGTTCATAATTGCGCGGCTCGATGGCCAGCGCCAGCTGCAGTTCCCGGCGGGCACGGTCTAATTGCCCCCGCATGCCGTAATAGAGGGCCAGATTCTGATGGGGCCTGACTTTGGCCGGGCTTTTTGCGGACGCATCCTGCCAGAGAGTGATTTCACTACGCCAGATCTGGTTGCGCAGGAGTGTTGCCGCGCAGAGTGTGACGATCAGAATTGCGGCAACAGCACAAAAGACCTTTCTGTCCCTTGAGTACCTCTGTGAAGCTGCGGCGCCGATAGCGGTGGCAGCCATGAAAATACCGATTGAAGGGAGATAGAGCCGGTATTCTGCTTGAAGTTCACCCAGAGGGATGATGCTGGACTCCACCGACAAGGCCACAAAGAACCAGATAATTCCGAAGGGAATGATCCTGGTTTCGGTTGACTCGTCATTTTTCATTGAGCGGTACAGTCTGTAAACAGCCCAGGCCAGCAGTGTCAGCAGTAGCAGGAGGGAGGTCAGCACCGGCAGGGAACTCAGGGAGTGCTGAACCGGAATATCGTGGTCGATATTCTGTCCCACAGGGAAAAAAAGCAGTCTCAGGTACATGACGATCGTCCGAAACTGGGTCAGCAGGTAGTCGCCGCGCGCGATGTGGGACGAATCGGCGGCGGTGATGGTCCGCATGGTGCTGTCGAGGGCAGTGACGCTCCCCTGCCGGATAAAGACCAGCAGCGGGATGACCGGCAGGGTCAGGGCCAGTGGCGACAGGCTGCGCAGCCTCTCGCGCAGGTCGGTTCGGAAGAAGGAGAATTCGTACAGGGCGATCAGAAACGGCAGGGTAAAGGTAAACTCCTTGCACAGCATCGCAGTGGCTGCCGAAAGGACGGCCAGCGCCTGGAAAGCGATGCGGCCGCGCCCCGCTTCTGCCGTGCGGAAGCTGATGTATGCCATGAGCGAGAGCAAGGCAAAGAAGGTGGCCATCAGCAGAAAGCGCGAGCTGATATACGTCACCGCATGGGTCTGGATCGGGTGGCAGAGGAAGAGCAGCGTTGCGACGAGGGGGAGCAGGATGGATGAATTATCCTCGTTATCCGGACGGCTGAACGTCACTCCCCTGAAGGTGTGGCTCAGTATGCCATAGAGCAGCCAGGCATTAAGGATGTGCAGCAGCAGGTTGACAGTGTGGTAGCCGGTGACGTTCAGCCCGCCAAGGCGGTAATTGACCGCCAGCGACACATACCCCAGGATGCGGGTCATAAAAGCGAAGCGCAATGCCGGGGGAATGCCGGTGGGGGAGAGGGTACTGCCCCCGGCTATGTCGCGCGGGGAGTAAAAGGTACTGAAATCCCTGATAATCGGGTTGTTGACGACATAGGCGTCGTCATCAAACTGGAACGGCACAGAAAAGGTGTTGGCGTACGCCAGCAGCCCGAGCAGGGCGATCAGCAGCAGTATGAAGTATGGTTTGTGTAGCAGGCTTTTCATGGTCTTGATTCCGTAGGGGAGATCCCGGCGGGTCGCCCACCTTTGAGTTAAACCGAATTCCCAACCAGATGGTCTACCGCGCGTTGCATCAATGCCTTGTGGTCAGAATCCCGGCCGGCACTGGTACCTTGTCAAGGTAGATATATACCGTAGCCCTTTTTAACGTTGTCATCAGAAATCCAGATCCATTTCCGTTGCTGTTTTGCGGGCGCCAATTGCTTTAACGCGACGCATCTCGAGCCCCATCCCTGTTTCATCGTTCTCGGGAGCCAGGATTACTGCTAATTTATTTTCCAATCCCAGAACGTGGAGTGCACGGACGAAAATGCCTATTGCTACGGTAGGAAAGCCTTTTTCAAGATTCATGAGTGTCGGGACGCTGACCATCATCCTTGACGAAAAATCACGTAAAGACATCCCGCGACGTTTACGGGCGATTTTGATGTATTCGCCCACCAACGCCATTTCCCTGGATTCGGTTTGTCCCACTCCCGTGACGGAGAGTGTTTTACGTGACATGGTTTTTACTCTTTAAGATGATATATATTTTTACAAAATAGCAGTTTTGTTAAAATATAATTTAACAAATATATGCTGTCAATGCTTTCATAAACCGTGACCAATACTACCGCAACAAATTATACTTGAGTATGCAGCGTATCGCGGAGAGGCCGTCTTTCCAGCCGATTTTTTTGCCTTCCTTGTAGGTCCTTCCCGCATAGGAAATACCGATCTCATAGATGCGAATATCAAGCTTGGAAATCTTTGCGGTGATTTCCGGTTCGAAACCGAAGCGGTTCTCCTCGATGGTTATTTTATTCAACACTTCTCGCCTGAAAACTTTATAGCAGGTTTCCATATCGGTCAGGTTCAGGTTTGTCATCATGTTGGAGAGGAGCGTCAGGAACGAGTTGCCCAGCATATGCCAGAAATAGAGCACGCGACGATAATCTCCGGTGACAAAGCGGGAACCGTAGACGACATCCGCCTTGCCTTCCAGGATCGGCTGGATCAGCTTGGGATACTGCCCGGGATCATACTCCAGGTCGGCGTCCTGGATGATAACAATATCACCGGTGGCGCAGGTGAAACCGGTTCGCAGTGCAGCCCCCTTGCCCATGTTGCGTTCATGCAGCACGATTCTGGTACTCTCGCTCTCCAACCCGCGCAGGATCTCGCGGGTACCGTCGCTGGAACAATCGTCCACCAGGATGATCTCCTTTTCAAGGGGAACGGCCCGTACGCTTTCATAGAGCTGGATGATAGTGTCCTTCTCGTTGTAGACCGGTATGACGACTGACAATTTCATGGGTGGTTATTCCTCTTGCGGTTTCGAATGGTTATTTCTTGAATATTTCTGAAGACGCCAGTCCCCATTTGCTCAGGCGGAACTGTAACGACGTTTTCAGCACTCCCAGACCATAGGTAACACTGCGGCTGAAGTTGATTGAAGAGGCATCCTCAAAATATTTGGTGGGGCAGGTTACTTCACCGATGCGGTAGCCGAACCAGATGATCTGTGCCAGCATCTGGTTGTCGAAGACAAAGTCATCGGAGTTTTTCTCCAGCGGCAGTTTCTCCAGGATCTCGCGGCTGAAGGCACGATAGCCGGTATGATATTCCGAAAGTTTGTGCCGCAGCATGATGTTCTCAAACAGAGTCAGAATGCGGTTGGAGATATATTTATAGATCGGCATGCCCCCTTCCAGCGTCCCGGGGCCAAGGATGCGCGAAGCCAGCACCGCGTCGAATTCGCCATAGGCGATCATCGAGGCTATGGCCGGGATCAGTCGTGGGGTGTACTGGTAATCGGGGTGGACCATGATGACAATGTCGGCCCCCAGATCGAGGGCAGCCCGGTAACAGCTCTTCTGATTGCCGCCATAGCCTTTGTTATGGCTGTGCACGATGGTATGTATCCCAATGCTGCGGGAAATCTCGGGCGTGCGGTCGCGGCTGGCGTCGTCCACAAGGATCACGTCATCGACGATCTCGAAGGGGATGTCGTGGTAGGTTTTTTCAAGTGTTTTCTCGGCGTTGTAGGCCGGCATGACGACAATGATCTTTTTCCCGTTAAGCATGGTGGCAGTCCTTACATGGCTTTATTTATTTGGTTGCAATGTCTGACAGTACACTGCGCAGGCGCGCGATCCGCTGCTCGGCATCCGGTTTGTATTCAAGATAGGTAATCGGAACCTTTGCGATAAACTCCTGATAGTGCAGCAGAGCCCTCTGTGGTTGGCTCCATTTCTCATAGATCTTGCCAAGGTTGTAATGGGCCATCGCTTTATCTCGATCTGTCACACCGGGCGGGGCTTTCAATGAGGCAATATAATATTCTTCAGCTTTATTCATGTCGCCCTGTATGGCGGACAAAGTCCCCATCTGGGCCAAAGCATCCGCGTAATTCGGATCCAGGGTAAGAGTCTTCTCCCACTCTTTTCTGGCTGAAACCAGGTCTCCAACTTCCCTGAAAGCGGTTCCAAGATTGTAATGAGCCGCCGGTGAACCAGGGTTGTTTCTGGCGCCGCTTGAGAAAAGACTCAGAGCATTCTTCCAATCGAGGTTGCGATGCACTGTCGATGCGGCGCATGCCACAACCACTACAGTCAATCCGCCCCAGAACAATTGCTTGTTTCCCCCACGTGAGCAGAGCCATGATAAGAGGGAGCCAAACGCGATAAAGAAGCCAACAGCCGGCAGGTAGAGATAGCGCTCTGTAATTATCTCACTCGGAATGGGCACGATATTGGCTATCGGCGCATAATTGATAACGAACCAGGCCAGCCCGAACAGTGCCGTCCGGTTGCGGCTGCGAACCATCAGAGCGATTATGGCCAGCAACGCCAGCCAGGTAGCAAAGTACCAGGGGTATGTGAGCAACCCACCCTTTGGGACGTTGTGAAAGAGAGTCAGGTCGGTTGGAAACAGCAGCAGGCCGATGTACTGGGGAATTATGTAATAGTTATGAGCCAGTCGGCTGACAAGGTTTTCGTCGGCGGGGGTGGTAGTCCCCATGATCCCCTGCAGGGAGTAGCTTCGCATGACAAAATACACGAGCGTGACGAACAGAAAAGGCGCCAGGGGGGACAGACGTACGGGCCAGGAGCGTTGTTCGTCCTTCTCTTCAGGCAGAGGGATCAAGCAGTAGAGGGCAATCACGGCGATCAGCATGAAACCGGTCTCCTTGCTGAGCAGAGCGCAGAAGAAGAGCATCGCGGACAACAGTGGCCAGCGCAGCTGCTTTTCCCGGGCATTCACGAAGGCCAGCAGTGACGCCAGACTGAAAAAGAGCGCCAGCAGCGTGTTTCGGGCGGAGATGAAGTTAACCGCTTCCGTGTTTGCCGGATGAACGGCAAAGAGCAGCGCGACAATCAGCGCTGTATTCCGGTCCGGCAGAAAGCGGCGGCAGACCAGGTAGAGCAGCAGAACGTTACCCAGATGAATGACAATATTTACGCCGTGATACCACGCGGGATTCAGGCCGGCCACCTGATAGTCGAACAGATAGGTGGCCCTGTTGAGGGGACGATAGTATGGTTTGACCACGTCAGGGGCCAGCAGTACGTCGGGTACATTGCGCAGGCTGAGTGTCTGCGGGTTATTGACGATGATGATTTCATCGTCCAGAACAAAACCGTTGAAAAAGCTGACGGCATACACGAGCAGCGTGGCAACCGCCAGGAGCAGAAGCGCCTTCCAGAGCCGGGTGTGTTTGTTGTGCGAAATTGTGTTCGCTGTTGTCATATCACTCACTTTTTTCTATTGTTTGTCAGGCAGGTTTTGGGGTGCGGCCACAACAATCAGAGTCCCCCCCCGTCCCAGCAGGGTACTCAAAGCCAGCGCCGGAAGCGCCAGCAGCGTCAGCAGCAAGCCGAGCAGACATGCGTAGAGCCGGGCAAACCCTCCGGCCTTTCCCCGTTTGCCGGTCAGAACATCGAAAAATACGTTGGTCTCCGGCATAATATAGTTGAGAGCACTCTGGGACCATCCCAGCAGGTCGTATTCAAACTCCTGATGCCATGACCGCTCAATAGTAAAACCGCTTGCCGCCAAAGCGTGCCGCAATGATCCGGCGGTAAAATGATAGAGATGCCGGGGAACATCCACATGGAGCCATTTCGGTCCAAAAAATACCGCCTGCCATCCGCCGAAATCAGGTACGGCGATTATCAGACGCCCTTCCGGCTTGAGCAGCCTGGCTACGTTATTCAGCGTGTCGGGTATAGTGCGCATATGTTCCAAGGTGTGCCACATGGTAATACAATCGAAGGGAATACCCTTAAACAGCTCAGTAATGTCTTCCCTGACATCCAGGTTCTCCTGGCGGGCTGTTCGAGGGTCCAGTTCCGTTCCAGCCACGTCCCAGCCCCCCTGCCGTGCCGCCAGCAGGAACGAGCCGTCAGCACAGCCGATGTCGAGCAGTCGCCGGCTGCTTCCGCCGGGCAACGCGGCAGCAATAAAACCGAGGCGTCGGCTGATGCAATGGCGCAATGTCAGGCCATGCCGGTTGCCGTAATAACGTGGACCGTAATACTGTCCCACATCATCGGGTTGCGGAGACGTATGTCCCAAACCGCACCTGGCGCAGATGACGACCGCAAAAACCTCTCCGGTCAACGGATCAGTCACTTCCGGGAAATGCGCTTCCAGCGCTCCTCCGCACACTATGCACGTGTCTGGTTTCGTCATGTCCTTCTTCACCCATGAGATCACTACCGGTTTACTTTACATTACTTTCCACAAAAACAGAACGAACCAATGACTGAAATTCGGGCAGGGAACGAATGGGGTCCAGATCACGGTCGTGTATCAGACTCTCTTTGTCCCTGAAACCAAGCCTGAAAGCAGACCGCACATGCTGCAGCGCTTCGGATGTATGGCCGCTTAACGACTCGACACATGCCAGATTGTACTCCAGATCCGCATCACTGCCGCCGTACGAAATTGCCCTCTGAAAATATTCACGGGCTTCAGTGAGCCTCCGGGTGCGCAATGAAATCAATCCCAGATGTGTTGAGGCTTCTCTTGATTGTGGCAATAGAGACAATGCCTGATGGAATACCTGTTCCGAATTGCCGAGATTGTCAGTCAGATAGTAGTTCATGCCGAGTTCAAGATATCCGGAGGGAAGTTTCGGATAGTAGCGGATTACATCAAGAAGATACGGACGAGCCGTGAGCGGCATGTTCTTTGAGCGATAGAGCGCGCCAAGATGGGTCAGGGTGTCGAGATGCCGCTGATTGGTTTGCAGAATCCGCAGGTACACCTGAAGAGCTGCGTCAAGATCGCCCGAGTTCTGAAGAGCCTGTGCCCAACCGTAGAGCGCTACATAATGTGTCGGCGTTTTTCGCGCCGCATCGCTCCAGAGTGTCAGATCGTTCTTCCAGACTCCGGCCCGTGAAAATGAGAGGAGAGACAACGTCGCAAGGATCATTCCGGCCAGCAGCAGTTCCGTTACTCTTCGGGCGCCGGAACGCTCCTCGGCCCAGCAGGCCAGGCTGCCAAAACATACCGAAACCCCCAACATCGGGAAGTAAAGATAGCGGTCGTTCATCAGCGTCACTATCGGGACAATCTGGGAAACCGGCAGCAGGCCGATGAAGAACAGTCCATACCAGAACAAGAGCCTGCGCTGCCTGCGATAGAGCACTATCCCCACAGCTGTGAGAACAGCCAGAATAACTCCGCCAAGCAGTACGGCCCCATCAACGCCGGTCCTAACCGGCGGGTCGTAGATTGCACTGAGTCCAGTCGGCCAGATCAGAAGAGTCACATAGCGGGTCAGTACCGTTACCATCGTCAGAAATGTCGCAAACAGACTGCCGCCGTGATACCCGGTGCGCCCCCCCCCCACACCGGGTATTTCGCCCGGCAGCTGGCTTTGCATTGTCACCCATGCCATGACGGCTGCGGCACAGAAAAACGGGATGGTATCTGAATACCACCGGCTGCGCTTTGTCCTTTCTACATAGCAGAACTCGAACAGCAACAACTGGAGCGGAAAGATGACAGCGACCGCTTTGGATAAAAGCGCGCAGACAAAGCAGGCAAAACTCGTCAAATAGGCCTTTTTCCCGCCACTCCATCCGGTCTCCCGAAATCTGATATACGCTGCAAAAGCGATAAGACAGAAAAACATCGCCAGCAGATTTTTGCGTTCAGAGATCCAGGCAACCGTTTCAACCTGAACCGGATGGACGAGAAAGAAGAGTACCGAGAAAAAAGCGCACAATCTGCTGAAATCGAGCCGGATGAGGAGCAGGTACAGGAGAAGTCCGTTGCAGGCATGAATGGTTATGTTGGTCAGGAAATATCCCGAGGCCTTCATGCCCCAGAGTGCATGGTCGAGCATATAGGAAATCAGCTGAAGCGGGGCGTAATTACCAAGATAGTTGCGAGTGAATATAGCATTCATATTTTCCAGAGTCAGTGATTTTATCACCTGATTGACCAGAACATATTTTTCATCGTCCCAGAAGATCTGGAAATCATGTCCCAGGATGCGGATATAGACAGCTAGTGTCATGAAAAGAAAAAGCAGGGTTGGAATCAGATGCGGAGCTGTTTTTGTGGAGGAGAATAGTCTCATCTCTTCAGTATCCAAAAGGTTTGAATCGTCAAGGATCTGTAAATACCACGCTTTGATAAGGCATTGCCAGTAAAAGATGGCTCAAGCTCCAGCATCATCATTACCATCCGAGGGAGGGTCTTGACAAATTTTCAAGCTGCCATTACATTCAAGTCGTTGCTCAATAGTGCGGTACTGCAATGTAACTGCTTCGTGAAACACGGTTAAAATCAAACTACCAATGGAGGAATTATCATGCAGAGATTCGTTTGTACGATACTGTTTTGTGTCTGTTTCCTTGTGACGGTTTCCAGCCCTTCGGTAGCCGCATACTTCGATGGCATGGAAGCTTACCGGCAGAACGATTTCAAAACGGCACTGCGCGAGTTCAAAGCCTCTGACGATGATGAAAAATCGTACTATATGCTAGGTGTTATGTTTGAGAAGGGCCAAGGAGTCAAAACTGATTTTGTAGAGGCGGCAGCCTGGTATCTTAAAGCAGCCGATAAGGGCAGCGCTGCCGCCCAGTACCGCCTGGGACGCCTGTATGAGCGGGGTCAGGGGGTCGAGCAGAATCGTGATGAAGCCATAAAACTGTACCGGAAATCTTCTCGCCAGGGATACCCGGACGCCAAACTGGCATTGAAGCGGATTGAAGCGCAGTAGGGGGCGCATTGCATACGCCCTGTTGAATAGACCCGGATTGGTGCATTCTACAACCGACGCCATTCCACGATCGCTGATGCGATCAGGACAATTCCCCCCATCATGCTGACGAGCAGGCCGATCAGCAGCTCTTTCGGCTTATAGCTCATTTCGAGTACGTGTCTACCGGCAGGCCAGGGTACGGCCCTCACCACATAGTCCGCCCGCCATATCGGTACTTCCCTGCCGTCTATTGTTGCACGCCACCCAGGCCAGTACGAGTCATTGACAACAAGAATTCCATCCTTGTTTGAAACAGCCTCAATGAGAAGGTGGTTGCCACCGCGAGTAATGGAGAGCACCGACCCTTTACCCAGACTCATTACCGGGGGTGCACCTTCGAGTACCACCGTTGATTCCCCACGCTCAAGAATGGTCATCAAGGCATCCATTGCTTCCTTTTCATCAGGCACAAGCCTGACGCTCTCTGCAAACGTCGCCCAGGGGCGGTGTGGAACCTTCCACCCCATAAAGTCCCAGTCGGAATTTTCCAGTACTTTGATGCCGCCAACACTCGCAGCCATTGCTACATCGGTCTCACCGGCAGAGTAGGGATTTCTTATGATCACATGCGACATCGAATATCGTCGCCAGGCTGTCACGGCCTGAATCCCGAACTGACGGTTCAGTGTGGTAATCAACTCATCAAAACGCCGGGGGCGCAAGCCGGTATAGGTGTTGATCTGATCTATACGAGCAGGGACGTTATATGACGGCACTCCCATGTGTGATTGGCCGCCCGTCTGGGCATCGAATTCATCGATACCTTCCGGGTAATGGTAACCCTCCTCGAACGGAGTGGCAATCCTGACCGGCTCTTTACCGGTTTGTATGGCTGCCAGGGGAAGCGGGTCAAGAATGGAAGGTTTTCCTACGTGCAATGCGTAAGGAGCGCTGAAAAGTGACTGTATGAAAACCAGTCCGGCGGCTGCGAGGGGAAAGTGCGTGCGCATGGTGCTCCAGCGCCCGGCAGCGACAATCAGTCCGACAAGTGCGATGAGCACCAATCCGGCATGGGTAAGTCCTACGGCAAGCTGGTGACGTACACGCGGGGCTGCATCATGGGCAGCGGCTCCCGTGAATATGGCCTCGAATCCTTGCCAGTTAGCAAGCAGCAGTGCCAGTGCGAGACATGCCAAACCGGCAGATGCAGTAAACATGAACAGCGGATGCGATCTTAAGGGGCGTAGCGCAAGGCGCTCGGCTCCAAATGCGGCGATAATCGCAAGGCAGAGGGTCAAGGGACCGACCATTTTTTCCGAGTAACGGAATTTGCCCCAGACCGGAATGAAATGCGTGAGCTGTTCCGCCCCGAGGCTGCTGCCCAGTGCCAGCCAGAGCGCTATCAGTGCCGCAATTGCAAGTATTCTGGTAATGCGCGATTGCACTATTCCTGCGGCCGCACATAGTAGTATGCCAGACCCGATATGGACGCTGGGCAGAAAAGGCATCTCCATCCCTGGTCTGGTGAGCCCGCCAAGCCACATGAACACCGGCCATTTAGTCACTCCCATGTCCGGACTGCCAAAAAAGCCGGGTACGAACAATTCGACCACGCGCCAGGGCGGAAGAGCCCACTGCATCCGATCGAGTGCGTCCAGTTCGATCCCGCGGGATGTTTCGCTCAAAAAAAACATCGTTGGAATCAGTTGGATGCCGGCCAGCGCTGTTCCGACAGCTATTCCCGCCAGTGCTCTATTGAAACCGTTCCACGCATCTGCCTCGGCCGCCAAAACTGCGCCGAGCAGCAATGATATTATCGCCCACTGCGGGTCCCCTGCAAAATACTGCGCCGCCGAAGCTGCAGCAGCAATGACAATGCCATAGCGTCGCCCCGCTCCAGCCATCCGGATGCCGGCAATACACCAGGGCGCCGTGGCTGCGGCACAAAGATACTGAATATTTGAACTCATACCCAGCAGATACCCCGACAGGCCATAACCGAGGCCGGCCAGAGCAGCAGCTCCGTAAGAAACACCGAGCAGGCGGGCCAGGAGTGCGCCGCCCAGAGCAGCCAGCATGATGTAGATGATAATAAAAACATCCATTCCGGCCTGGGGGGACAGAAATGCCCCGATTACGGATACCGGATGGAGAACTCCGTGCATCAACTGGGCGAGGAGCGGGGTGCCGAGAACTTCATACGGGTTCCACAACGGAAGTTGAAAACTTCGCAGTGCTTCGATGACAAGCGGACGGATCGGCTGGAACAGTTTTGAGGAGTCACGCCAGACAAGGGTGTGTCCTGATACGCAAATAGCCAGTGCAGGTATGATTGCCCCTGCTGCTATAGCGGAGATCCAGATGAGAAAAGTGCGTTTTGGCATAGGTTTCTTTCTACCATCATTTGTCGGATCATTTCCATAAAAAGATCTGAGCCGATGTTTTGTTGCTCAATTGTTACTGTCAGCTTGCCTATTTATTATAAAAGATGCTATGTTTCCGAAGCATTATATTACACACTTTGCGCACCCTCGGGCAGCGCCAAAAGGCAGGAGTTCACAATGAAACAGTATGCAGGCAGCCTGGTTTTTTTTCTTATGTTCTCTTTTCCGGTTGCCGCATTGTGCTCGGTTGCAACGCAGGAATCAGAGCAGGCAAAACCTGAAGCCAGACCGGGCATGGGCGCGGACGTAGTCACCGGCGTTACCGGCAAAGTTGTTGAAACGAAGACCAGTGGCGACTATACGTATGTCAATCTGGAAAAAGATGGCAAGAAGGTCTGGGCGGCATTCCCGGTAATGACCTTCACAGTGGGTCAGGAGATCAGCGCCATTGGTTGTACGCCGATGATGAATTTTCAGAGCAAGGCACTTAACCGCACTTTCGACAAGATCATGTTCTGCAATGCTCCTTTGAAGCCTGCCGAAGCAGAGCTGCTGAAAAAGAAATCCCTGGGCAGCAATGTGGCAGCTCCGGTCTCCTCCGAAAAAATTGTGATCGCAGAGGTAAAAGGTGAAAATGTCTATACCGTTGCCCAATGCTATGCACAGAGCGTGGATCTGGACAAAAAGCCTGTCACTGTAAAAGGAAAAGTACTGAAGGTCTCAACAGGTATTATGGGCAGGAACTGGATACACGTGCAGGATGGGACAGGTGATGCGTCCCGGAAGACCAACAACCTGGTGGTAACCTCAAAAGATGTCCCCAAAGTCGGTGACATAGTAACCGTTACCGGTACCCTCTTCAGGAATAAAGATTTCGGATCGGGTTACAAATACAACGTGATCGTAGAGCAGGCAACCATAAAGAAATAGCAGGGCTACCGGACTGTACGGGTTGAAACCTCAGTAATAACAGCATGATCAAGAAGATACGTGATGGCCTTGTCCTCTTTGATCTCGGCTAGCAGAGACATTTTGGCAGCAGGATTGGACTCGTAATATCCTTTGACGAGGTCGAACGAGTCAGAGTTGCCGGCTGCGATCATCTCATAGCGCTTTGCAAGGTCTCCAACTTCAACCGAGATATTTACCTTTTCGACCAGTGCCGTCAGAAGCAAACGACCCTTGGCTCTGTCGGCTGCCGCATCACGGTAGTGGTCGCGGAAGCCGTTATCGTCCACGTTTATCATCTCGACGGATAGTTGCTGGCTCTTCTTGAAGATTTCAAGCATATGGTCAAGTTGGCGCTTGACCATGGATTTTGGAACGTCCAACGGGTTCTTTTCAATCAGGGCCTGGATCACTCGATCCTTGAGTTCGTTCTCGATCCTGATTGCTTCGTTTTTTTCATGATTTTTTTGCAAATTTTCACGCAACTGCTGCATTGTCTCGTATGGGCCGCATCGCCGTGCGAATTCGTCATTCAGTTCCGGTAGCTCTTTTCGTTTGATCTCTTTGAGGGTAACCAGGAAGATACCCTCTTTGCCATCAACCTTGCTGTAACGGTATCCTACGGGCAATGTTACCCGGATTTCCTTTGATGCGCCGCATTTCATCCCGATCAGCTGTTCTTCAAAACCGGGAATCTGTCTGTTTGCCCCAACATCAACCTCAGCATCTTTTGTGTTACTTTTCTCTTCCGGGCAACCTTCTACCGTAAATGAATAATCAACCAACACGACATGAGCATTTTCAACAACTGCGTCTTCGCCAAGCGGAATCAGTTGTGCCATATTTTCCTGCATGCGTTTTAATTCTAAATCGATACTGTCGGGATTGGAAACAGAGAGTTCCTTTGTTACGGCCAGACCGGTATACTCTTTCAGGTGTATCTCAGGAATGACCTCCACCAACGCGCTGAATTTGAATGGCACCCCCTGTTCAAGGTTCTCGCCTTCGATGGACGGAGAATCAATTGCTTCAATACTATGTTCCTGCAAAACTTTGAAAAGAGTCTGCTCGTAAATTTGATGCGTAACTCTTCCTGGCATCGAATCACGGTAGGTACGCTTTACAAGCTGCATAGGTGCCTTGCCGGGGCGGAAGCCATGAAGTTTGGTATTTTTCTGAATACCTGCGTAAAATTTTTCGATTTCCGCATCGACCTGCTCGACAGGGATTTCAATGTTTACCTTCTTCAGAACCGCACTAATCTCTTCCACGTGAACCTGCATATTGAATCACCTCTCCTCATAAATATTGCTGCCTGACACAGGGAACCGAATTGAATAATTGAACGGCAACCACTATTGGAATATGAATACTTGTGATTAATATACTCTTGAGCAACGTCAGTCAACTGTTGCTGATGTGCATCGATTGATTCTTTGCACTGCGCAGCATACAAATTACTGTTGCCAATTATCGATGTATACCGATAGTATACGACATGTTATTACTCGCAATTATTCGGAACTACTCAGGGTGTTCCCTGTTGTATCACTAATGAAAATGAAGGAAATCACTGAGAATGTCGAAGAATTACTACCATACAGCGGTCTGTAGCGCGACATGTATTGTTCTGGCTGTGGTCGGCGTCACGCTGGTAAAACCGGTACCGGCACGAGCTATCGGTATTGAGGAGCAGACACTTGGCATGCTGTCAAAGGTGGCCGGAACAGCCGAGATGCTTCGGCAGGCAACTGTTGATAAAGATCCGAGTGCCATGAAATCACTTGGCCGTCTTTTTCGCGAAGGGCATGAGGTGATGCGTAACGACCAGGCTGCCTTCTATTGGTTCAGCAAGGCGGCCAATCTGGACGATCCTGATGCAAGTTACGAACTGGGACTGCTGTACCTGGATGGTGAGGGTGTTGAAAAAGACCAGAATATGGCGGTTCGGTGGTTTCGTTTGGCATCTGTGAAGGGTCATGCCATGGCACAGTACCAATTGGCACTGTTCTATGAGGAAACCAGCCGCAGTACGTCAGATTTGGTGAAAGCTGCCTCATGGTATCAGCAGGCTGCCGCAAAAAGCATTATTCCGGCTTGCTACCGCCTCGGACTGCTGTTTGAACAGGGACGGGGTGTGGATAAAGATGAGGTTGTTGCGTTCGATTGGTATCGTATGGCAGCAGAAAAAGGGCATGCCATGGCTCAGTACCGTTTGGCCTTGATGTTGCTGGATGGGCGTGGCGGGAAGAAAGATCCGACTCAGTCTGCCGAGATGCTGAAAAAGTCTGCGGATCAAGGTTTTGCCGAGGCTCAATATCGTTTGGGGATGATGCTGGTTGATGGTCGCTATATTAAAAATGATGAAGTCCATGCAGCAGAATTATTTGCAATGGCTGCAAAACAGGGTCTGCTCGAGGCGCTATTTGCCAGGGCGCTGATGATTCAGGAAGGCCGCTTCCTGGAAAAAAACGAATCACTGGCGTCCGATATGATCGCCGAAGCCGCCGGTAAGGGACTGGCGGCAGCACAATACCGAATGGCAGAGATGTTTCAGGAGGGGCTTACTTTCCGGAAAAACGAATCCATGGCTAGCGTCTGGTATCGAAAGTCTGCAGAACAGGGCCAAAGTGATGCACAGTACCAATTGGCTTTACAACTCGAGGAAGGCCGTGGCATTGAGAGGAATGATGTCGAAGCGGCAGGTTGGTATCTGAAGTCGGCAGAACAGGGTAGCGCCACATCCCGGTATCGTCTCGGGATCATGCTTGAGGAGGGGCGAGGTATCAAGAAGGATGAGGCTGCAGCGGCAAAGTGGTATCAAAAGGCTGCTGAACAGGGAATTGCTGCAGCATCGCATCGCATCGGAGTACTGTATCAAGAGGGGAGAGGCGTAAAGAGAAGCGAAGCCAATGCGGTCGAATGGTTGCAGAAGGCCGCCGATAACGGTATCGTAGATGCCCAGTATCGTCTTGGCATGCTCTTTCGCTCAGGCTTAGGAGGAAACAGCAATGCTGCCCAGGCCGTTATGCTGCTTACTAAAGCCGCTCAAGCGGGGCATACACAGGCGGAAGCAATAATCGGATTCCTCACGGAAAAAGGTTTGGGTGTCAAGCAGGAGTATGACGCTGCCGTCAAGTGGTATCAGAAGGCTGCTGCAAAAAACAATAGTGATGCACAGTTCAATCTCGGTAATTTATATGCAAGGGGTGACGGTGTCGAAAAATCTTACGCCGCAGCAATGGACTGGTACAGCAAGGCGGCTGAACAGGAGCATTCCATGGCGGCTTACAACTTGGGTACTCTCTATGAATACGGTCTGGGCGTCGAGATTGATCACCCAAAAGCCTTGGAATGGTTCAAACGTTCGGCTCAATATGGGAACATATCTGCGAAAAAGATGCTCCAGGCTCTCTCGCATAGAGAAATAAAGCCCTGATAAGTAACATAATTATGTATGTGAAGTTATTCTGAAATTCAGAAAAATGGAGGTTACGTACACGTGAAGCCAACACAGTTTCTCGCGATTTTCAGTATTACGACTGCGCTTCTGGTATTAAGGGGTGTCATTCCCGCCTATGCCCTTGAAGTTATTGACTATATATACAACATCCCGGAAGGGGGCACAATCGTTTTCAGCCATAACAAACACTTCAAGGCGCTTTTTCCTAACGACTCTTCGAACAGTAATAATTGTACCGTATGCCACACTACCATTTATAAACCTGAGGGCAAACACCCTTTCACCATGTCTGAAATGTACAAGGGGCGTTCATGCGGAGCCTGCCATGGAAAACGGGCTTTTTCGCTTTCTGAGTGCGGTCGGTGCCATACCGTAAAGGACGTGACCTTTCGCGTCCAGCCGACCGGCGATGTCGTTTTCCCCCATACCGTGCATATCTCAAAGGTACGGTGTGATGTATGTCATCCACGTCTGTTCAAAGCGGGGAGGAATCGTCCCGTCAGTATGGCCGCCATGGAAAAGGGCAAGTCATGCGGTGCCTGTCACAAAGGGGGCAAAATTTTTGCCCTGGAGGACTGTTCCCGCTGTCATCTTGCAGGCAATGTGCTTATGAAGGCAAAAAAACCGTGGGCAGTTATTTTCAAACATGCGGACCACCTGCCGACATTCGCCTGCAAAGAGTGTCATCCCTCAATATTCAAGCTTGGATATGAAAATTCCAGGATACGCATGACCATGATGGACATGGAAAAAGGGAAGTCATGTGGAGCCTGCCACGACGACCGGGCCGCATTCACAACACGTTTCAACTGCAAGCGATGCCACGATAATATGTGATGAAATCAGTTTTCCAGTAAACTGCAAAATAGAGTTATTTTCCACAAAGGGCCGCTCAATATCAGCGGCCCTTTGTGGTTTGGAACTGAAGCTATTTCTTTTTGGGTTGTTTTTTTGCCGGATCAGTTGTTGTTGATGAATCCGTCGATTTAGGGTCTTTGTAGTTGTTCAGATCATGCGCGATGCTGTGACAGAATCCGCATTTCGGGAATTTTGCCAGCATCGGTGCCGGGTGTGGAGTCCCGTGACAGCTTTGGCACTCGGGCACCATCTTGTGTTTTGCCTGATGACAGGCCACACAGCTCAGACTCTTATGCTTGAAGGTGCTGGCAGAGAGCAATGTATACGCTGCTTTGTGACAAGCGGCGCAATCTTTGGATGGTGTTTTGTCATTATAGGCAATGTTCTTCGGCATGTGTGCCTGGTGACATTTTTTGCAGTCGGCATTGGTCTGTTCTGCCGAGTGCGATTTGTGGCATTGTGTGCAGTCAGGAATCTTGCCATGGGTATTGTGGCAAGAGCTACAGTAGAGCAAGGTGTGTTTGCTTTTGTTATCGCGCAGCTTGACAATCTGCTGTGTGTGACAGGTCAAGCAAGGATCGGTAATGTTTCCACCCATTTTTATGTTCAGGGGCATATGAGGATTAAAGTGGCAGTTTTTGCAGACATCCAGCTTGTAATGCGGTTTTCCCTCGTGGCATTGACTGCAAAGCGGGATAATCTTCCGTGTTGTGGGAGGGTGCCCATTGTGACAGTCCTGGCAGCCGATTTCTGACTTGTGTTTTGTGCCTGCCGCGGCAATATCGGTTGGTGCTTTGCTATGACATTTGATGCAGTCATCATTAAGCAGTTTAGCAGATTGCGCCGCTGCTGCAGCCTGGCCCGGAGCAACACTCTGCGGCTTCGAAGAGGTGGCAGCTTCCGGTGGGGCCGCGTAGAGCAAACTTTGAACCGTGAGAAGGACGAAGCCTGCCTGCAAGACAATCCAAACATGTTTTGACATACTACATTTTTTCATCTTTGATGCCTCCTGATATTGATTTCATTACAAATTACTTCACAATCCTGATGCCAGGCACAAAGAGTATCTTTTCAAAAGTCCTGTTCAGTGTTTTGCTCTGGAAGTTAGTCATGGGTGGAGTCTCCGGATACTCGATTTTATCGCCTTGCGCAACTTTAAATTCCGGAAGGGCCAACCAGACTTTCACACCTTTTTCGTCAGCTGCTTCGACATACGTGTAACCGCCGGAATTCATAGTTTGGGAAACCGTGGCAACTTTTCCGGCTCCAGCAGGAATTTCCTTGGCTTTAATGCCGGCATGCGGATCCCCTCCCGAAGTACCGGTAGCCGGTGTGCCTCCCGGGTGCCCAGCCGGCATCTGGCTTTGTTGAGAAGCTGATGGCGCTTCCGTTTTCGGTTTGTCTTTGCATCCTGCAAGAGCGAGAGCGGCAATACTGATTACTACTAAAATTGTTTTTTTCACCTGCGACCTCCTGTTTTTTTGATAGCGGGGATTTTTAACATATTACTCCTGACTGTACCAATAAAAAAAACCTGTATGATGTTGCAGAGTCAGGAATATACACATCATTGCACCATTACATTTCTAAAACAAAGGTTCTCGTTTGGTCGTGCTGCTCTGTTTCCTCCACAGAATGCAGACTTTTCGCTTGCGCTGGGCTCACGTCTTCGTCGTCGGGGTAATTATCCTGCCCGTCTGCTTTTTTGTCGCTCACCCGTGCCGTGATGCAAATGTGCCCTGTCGCCACGGCACAGGTCACTAAACGCCCGAACATGCGTTCCGTCACTTTAGTGTTGAGAAGTTCCCTTCAGCTGCACCTCACGTTCCGGCCCGCCACGGCCCAAACCAATCGGCTCTACCGTCTTTCCCCTTGACAAGAACTCCTCGCCGGTGCTACAAAAATTATCACTTCGGGATGTAGCGCAGCCTGGTAGCGCACCTGCTTCGGGAGCAGGGGGTCGCTAGTTCAAATCTAGTCATCCCGACCATTAAATCAAGCACTTACAGTTAACTCTGTAGGTGCTTTTTTGTTGCAATTTTTAAAAAGTGACTTCAAAAGTGACTCCAAGAAAGTGCTTTCTGACCGCTATATGGTCGTTTTTCTGGAATAAAAAATGTGGTCGGTATTCTCGGCCATGCTCTTTCACTCGTCCCACTGCGTCCCTCCTTAGCTGGTTCCAGTAATTGCGATGAACCCTATATGTTACGAGCATCAGGATCACGGGAAGGAACCATTTGGAATAATGGCTGTTGAACCTATTGCGATGCATGCGCACATTTTTTCGCCGTGGTTTGACATCCAATCCAATCAATCCGGAACCGTAATATTTTGGCATAAAACCTCCAAATAAAACGGTATCAGTTCGCCACTGGGAATCAAGCGCTGATTTGTTCAGAGTTGTCGGCTATGAACTAAAAAACGGGGAAAGTGCTCATGGAATAAGTGCCGGATTCGTGGTAAGAATACGAAGCTGGAAATTGCCGCAATTGTACCCGGATATGCCACCAGTAGAAACCTTCGTATTAATTGGCTGGTGTCGAGGTGAAGAACACCGAAAATGGATAGTACGAGAGAAACTTTACAACTGTCGAATGGACACTACGGCAGGTTCTTTGCGCCTCAAACCTGAAATTGCCGGTGCAAGATATCTGTTGCTTCACGGTGAAGGGGCTAAGGCAACTCCAGGTCTATTCCGCATTTCCTCAAAAGGGCCTCGTGTCATATCGAAAGGTGCTCTCAAAAAGAAAAAGTATCCAGGCGAACCACAGCAAGATCATTATTTGATTTTTGACATTGAGCCAGCCGAAGAGTTTAACGATTTTGAATGGGACTACCCAAAGCTGGAAAATCGCCAGGAGAACCGAAAATCTGCCTGGCCCTATTCAATCACACTTGCGGAACTGCTTTCTGCGAGACGACAGACGCTATTGTCTTCTGTCGAGGTTGGACACAAGTAATCGTCATCTTTGTTAATGTGCCGTTTTACTATTGCAGGTATATCTAAACATTGATAATTTCATCCGCAAAACTGAAGAGACAATTATATGCGAACTAAGCAAAATTTGATGACAGCGATTGATTTGTTCTGTGGAGCAGGAGGTCTTACCAGGGGCCTTATGAATGCAGGCATTCGAGTAACAGCTGGCTACGACATTGATGCCGCCTGCCAATATGCCTATGAACATAATAATGCTGATGCTTCTTTTATGTTAAAAAGCGTCGCCGAGCTATCGGCAGAGGAACTTGGTGCAATCTATCCGAAAGGTCACACTCGCATCCTTGTCGGCTGTGCACCGTGTCAGCCTTTCTCCAAATATACACAAGGACTTGACAAACAGAATGACCACAAATGGGGTTTGCTGCACGAGTTTGGCCGTTTGGTACAAGACCTGAAACCAGAGATAATCAGCATGGAGAATGTTCCTGATATTTATCGGCACAGTGTGTTCCTCTCGTTCATCTCTACTCTTGAGAACGCCGGTTATCATGTTAGCCATCAGGATGCTTATTGCCCCGATTTCGGGGTTCCTCAGCAGCGCAAACGCCTCGTGTTGTTGGCCTCGTTATTTGGCCCTATCACCTTGCTTAAACCGCAGAAATTGAAAACTCCCCGTACGGTTCGCGAAGCCATTGCATCTTTACCCGCTCTCAATGCGGGTGATGAACATTCTGAAGATGCCATGCACCGTGCCAGCCACCTTTCTCCCGTTAATTTAAAGCGGATCATGGTATCAAAACCAGGTGGAAGTTGGCGTGATTGGCCTTCGGATTTGGTTGCTAAGTGTCATCGTGACCTGTCCGGACAAACTTACCCAAGTGTCTATGGCCGGATGGAATGGGATCAACCATCACCCACTATAACTACACAGTTTTTTGGTTATGGGAATGGGCGCTTCGGCCACCCGGAACAAAATCGCGCAATAACGCTTCGCGAAGGCGCAATTTTACAGTCCTTTCCGGAACATTATGAATTTATACCTAAGGGGCGACCAATCTCCTTTGCCGCTTTGGGTAGAATGATTGGAAATGCTGTACCTGTTCGCCTGGGCGAAGCTATTGGCCACTCAATTAAACAACACCTGAAACATTCTACCCGGAGGGAATAACATGACAGAGAATCTTTTCCCTGCAATATCAACAGCTGATCGTGATGCTGCTGAAATCCAAATTGTTGAACATCATAAAATAGTCGATTACGACACCCGCGAATATCCTGTAGAAGTCATTGTAGACAAATATCTGAAGGGACTTGAAGATGATGATAATGATTTTTTTGTTCCGGACTATCAGCGTGATCTGACGTGGTCGGACGAACACCAGTCACGTTTTATTGAATCGGTGCTTATGGGACTACCTATTCCGTTACTATTTTTAGCGGATGTTGAAGGTCAGGAGGGACGAGCTGAAATTGTGGATGGTTCACAACGCGTGCGAACACTTGCCCGTTTCATGAAGAACGAACTGAGGTTATCCGGGCTTAAGCAACTTACAAAATTGAATGGATTCACTTTTGAAGACCTCCCGCCAATTCGGCAACGTCGATTCGGACGCCACACAATGCGTATGATTGAATTGCGGGAAGGCACCGATGAAGATGTCCGCCGTGATATATTCAGTCGTATTAATACCGGCAGTGTCAGGCTCACCGATATGGAGCAACGTTGGGGTGCAAGCGACGGTCCCTTTTTGCAATTTCTACGGGATTGTTCACAACAAGATATTTTTGTGAAGAATGCGCCATTAGGCGAAAAAGCCATTAAACGACGCGAACCTCAGGAGTTTGTACTCAGATTTTTCGCTTATTTACGTGATTATCAGAAATTTGACAGAAGCGTGGTTGATTTCCTTAATGCGTATCTTGATGACATGAATTCGAAATTTGATGAAAATGCCCGAATTGCCGCGCAAACTGAATGGGATAGAATGCTGACTTTTGTCGATACACGATTTCCTCATGGATTCAGCAAGGGCAAGGGGCATGTTCGAACCCCCCGAATTCGATTTGAGGCCATTTCAGTAGGAACTGCTCTGGCCTTACGCGTTAACCCGAATGTTGTTCCTGTCTCCTTTGTCTGGCTGGAATCGGAGGAATTCAAAGGTTTGATGCGATCCGATGCAAGCAATTCCCGTCCAAAAGTGATTCGCCGGATTGAATACGTCCGGGATAATATTCTTGGAACAGCGTCATGATCAGAGTCCAACAGGATTTCCAGGAACGTATCAACGAAATCGAAGGCTATTTTGATTTCGTTATGAATATTGCTGATGGCAATACTTTGCTGATAAAGAAAGGCAAAGATCAGGAGTCAGCTTACACCTCACAAAAACAGGCGGACCTTGTTCGTACTTTCAAGGCCACAGCATTCCTTTTGCTCTATAACCTGATGGAATCTACCGTTAGTAATGCGGTTGAAGCTATTTTTGATGAGCTTGCGAGTTTTTCAATTTCCTATGATGACTGTAGAAGGGAGATTAAACGCGTTGTTCTGACTAATTTAAAACAGCACGATGTTGCCGATATACTTCCAGAACTTGGCAGTTTCTCAATTGATGTGGTTTCAAAGACGTTTAGGAAAAACAAGATCTTTTCCGGCAACGTAGATGCGCAGAAGATTAGAAAGGTTGCTGACGAGTATGGATTTGCACATCCATCTGCTGATGGTACGTCTTTGGTCACTATTAAATCCAGCCGCAATGATCTGGCGCATGGCAGCAAATCCTTTGCTGAAGTTGGAAGAGATTACACAATCACAGAACTAATCGGAATGAAAGACAAAGTTATCGCCTATCTACATGCAATGCTCACAAGTGTTGCCAACTATATTTCCCAACAGCAATATTTGACTGCACCTGGCAGACCTTGAACCGACCACTTAGCTGTAGTGTATAAGAAGCTCACTGCCCTGTTGTTTGCCACTACTTGGCAAAGGTTTCCAATGCGAACCTTCGTCTCAGTGGATATGCAGTTTCTGAAGAAAGTGACCAGATAGATCTTTTTGTCAGCCTGTATTCCAGTGTAGACGAGATAGTTTCTGTTACTGACTCGGAAACTAAAACCGCTGCCGAACAATGCCTCCGTTTTCTGGCAAAATCTGCCGAAGGAAAACTGACTGCCACTATGGACCAGTCAACAGAAGCATATGCACTGGCTCTCACTATTCAGGAATGTTATCCAAATCTTGACCAGATAATGATTTATGTCCTCACTGACAGACAGGCTAAAGCAAAATTCTTCAAGACCAGAGATATTGGAGGGAAATCAATCAAGCTGGCAGTGATGGATATTGAACGACTTCACAGGCATTGGTCGGAAGGAAAACCACGAGACGAACTGGTAATGAATTTTGAGGAAATTTGCGGAACCGGCCTTCCTTGTGTCTACGTGCCACGGGTATAAGAAGATTATGACCTGGCTCTGACGGTTTTTCCCGCCGAAGCTCTTCGTTTCGTCCATGAGAAATATGGCCCCAGGCTTTTGGAGGCAAATATCAGGTCTTTTCTTAGTGCGACCGGAAAAGTAAATAAAGGGATTCGCGACACGCTGAAAGAGGCTCCAGAACGCTTCATTGGGACCACCCACCCACTGACCCAGGAGTTTTTTGCCACAGTGCAGAACAAGGTACACTATGCGATCCACGGACAGACAGCCGCTGAACTGATTCAATCGCGTGCTGCCAGCAGTAAGCCGAACATTGGGGTTGACGAACTGGGAGGGTGCCCGTATCCGTAAAGCGGATGTAACTGTTGCTAAAAACTATCTGACAGAGGAAGAGTTGCGAGCGCTGAATAATCTGGCGGAACAGTATCTGATCTTTGCCGATGGACAGGCAGCGCGACGTGTTGCCATGACCATGAAGGACTGGATTACCAAGCTGGAAGGGTTTCTGACCCTGAATGACCGGGAGATTTTGCAAGATGCGGGCAAGGTGTCCGCACAGATTGCCAAGGTGCCCGCTGAACAGGAGTTTGCAAAGTTCCGTGTGATTGATGACAGGAAGTATGAATCAGATTTTGATCGTATGGTAAAGCTGGTGCCGGGAAAGAAAAATAGCGAATAATGAGCGCCAAGGGGACGACTCACTGTTCAACTCACTCGACAAGACATCCAGTGCGAAATTTTTCAGTGTGCGGCTTGCCTCTAAGGTTGATATGTCCTGATAACCACGAAGAGCCGTAACCATGGTGGTAAACAGCTTCTGTTGGGTCAGTTCCGTCTTCACTTTGTAATCGTTGATGTCATAACGGACAATGACATCCATTTCGGGAGTCTGCCCAGGCTGTTGTAACGTCGTGCCCTCTACCCTAGCCCCCTGATTCTTTTTTCTCGCGTTC
>JBAXVG010000035.1:0-55691 GCA_037129255.1 Desulfuromonadales bacterium
GGATGCCGAAGACAAAACTCAGGTTGGTAAGCCCCAGTGCAATCCCAACGGTCAGACCGCGCTTCAGGATGCTTCGGTCCATCGTCTTCAACCGTGGGGCAAAGGCGAGCAGCATGATCAAAGTAGCCAGGCAGAACCTGACCAGTACAAACAGTTGCGGCGGGATGGTGCTGATGCCGATCTTGGTAAAGAGAAAACTGGCCCCCCAGAAAAAGGTGGTCAGTACCAGGAAGAAGTATATTCTGGCTGTGGCGGGCGGCGAGGCTTCAGAACTGTTCATGTATTACCTGACGATGAAATGAGGGATCGAATGTATTATTGCACTATAGCATGCTATTGAAAATATTCGGCCCTCCAATATAAGCATTTGTGACATATTTCAAATATGTGTTATACAGGTGACTGCGGGACAAACGATGATGATCGATCCGTTGCATGTTAATCAAACTTACAGGGGAAGAACACCATGACAACACAGAGCAGGAGTTTGAAGAATACCCGGCCCGATTACGACAATCATTTCAAGCGGATCCTGGAGAGTGGGAGTAATGAGAGCAATCCCCTGTTTACCGAGTACCGTCTTCTGCATGATGAATACTGTGCGCTCAAGCGTCGCTTTGATCTGTTGAACAAGGAAAAACATAATTTACAGACACAGATGACCGAGATGAACCGCTCTCTCGAGCTGTCAACCAGAATTGACCCGATGACAGGTCTGGCGAATCGGCGTGACATCATGGAAAAAATCGAGCGCGAATTCAGTCGCTCAAAACGTCACCAGCGAACGTTTTCAATCATGCTTGTCGACCTGGATAATTTCAAGGCGATTAACGATACCCATGGGTATAACCATGGTGACGATGTGCTGGTTGAAGTGGCACTGGTCCTGAGAGGGTGTGTCAGGAATGAAGATGTCTGCGCCCGATGGGGTGGGGAAGAGTTTCTCTTTCTGCTGACGGAAACAACACTGGATGGCTCCGTAACACTGGCGAAGAAAGTTCTGGAGGCAATATCAATGACGGAATTCAAGGCTCAACACCCCGGGATTCGCATTACAGCCAGTATCGGTCTTTGCGCGCATCTTCCGGGTCAGTCGCTCCAAATCTGTATATCCCGTGCTGACCAGGCTCTCCAGCAGGCCAAGCAGGAGGGTAAAAACCGCCTGGTTGTTGCAGCCTGATCCTGTGTAAGCCATGAGAATGTTATGACAACGCCCTGGGCACGCCTCTTCGGGTACAATAAAGATAATCAGTCGGATGATATATCAACGATTGAACTTCTGTCGCGCGTCCCGATATTCAGAGAATTGAGCAAGCGCGAACTTGCCGCTATCGAGCAGATTCTGCATCATCGTGAGTACGTTCAGGGTGAAATCATCATCAGGCAGGGTGAGCAGGGTGTCGGAATGTATATCGTACACCATGGCAAGGTCGCGGTTATTTCAGAACCGGATCAACTGCAACTGTTCGAGATGAAGGATGGTGATTTTTTCGGGGAGGTCGCGCTGCTTGACGAGACCCCCCGCTCCGCAACAGTGATAGCAAAAACTGATTGCAGTGTCTTCGGATTCTTCCAACCCGACCTGTTCGGCCTCATCGCGCGTGATTCCCGCCTTGGTGTCAAAATTGTGCTGCGAGTCGCCAGAATTGCCTGTCAGCGTCTGCGTCAGGCTAATGACCGGGTGCTTGCGCTGACAGCAGAAGTAGAGTCTCTGAGGAGTTCCGCTCCCGGTGAAACGAGTTGAGGGAGTGATGTCTTTCAGGCAGACACACCATAAAATCCAGCTTCTTGCACTCTTCGCCGGGGTCTTTCTGCTGAGTCTGATCCTGTATGCCGGACGCGTTGCCGAAATAGTGATAGTTGCCGCATTGCTTGCGTATCTTCTGGACCCGGTTGTGACGGCCATCGAAGTCAAGGGCGTTTCGCGCTCTCTCGCGACATCTCTCATGATGTTGTTAATTACAATCATCTTTGTACTGTTCTGGTACACTGTCATACCTATTGCGATTGATCAGTTCCGGTCGCTGCAGGCTGGAGCGGGAAACACGCAGGCCTCGAAGGCGATTGCAAATCTTGAAGGCATGGTTCGAAAACATTTCGAAGTATTCGGACTTGGGAACATGAGCCTCACTGACGAGTTTGACAGATTCAAAGCCGAACTTGTCCGGAAAATCCCCGATTTTATTGTCAAGGATTCCATTTCGCTTCTGCTGAGCTTTGTGATGATCCCGTTCGTCATGTTTTTTATTTTGAAGGATGGCCGGATATTCAAGAGATATTTTATCAGCCTTGTTCCGAATCGATATTTTGAATTCACTCTTGACCTGTTGTACAAAATGGAGATCCAGCTAGGAAACTACCTGAGAGGACAGTTCATTGATGCCATGGTGTTCGGAGTGCTTGCAACGGCAACACTCTGGGCGCTTGGCGTGCCGTATTTCTTTTTCATCGGATGTTTTGCCGGTCTCGCCAATCTTATTCCTTTTGTGGGGCCGTTGGCCGGCGCTCTGGCCGCCCTGATTGCCGTGGTAATTGAACAGGGTGACATTGCCCGTGGCGCCTATGTGCTGATAGCATTTGCCGTTCTCAAACTGGTGGATGATTTCGCTATTCAGCCGCTGGCGGTTGGCAGGCACGTAGATCTGCATCCGATGATCATTGCGATAGCGATCATTGTCGGTGGGCATCTTTTCGGGATCCTCGGCATGCTGCTTGTTATCCCGTGTCTGGGGTTTCTTAAAGTCGTGCTGGAGGAGAGCATTGAAACCTATCGAAGGTACCGGTTCGATTGAGAAGGGAAAGAATTGCCGTGACTGTTCTCACCAGATTCTATGTCCAGAACAACTTCCATCCCGGCCGATTTCAGGCAGCCATTATTTCAGTCGAATCAGGGCGCAGGAGCGCGGAGCCGATCGCCCCGATCAGCGCCACCGCTGCGGCAAGCAGGTAGGCTGGAGCGAATGATCCTAAAAAGTCGGCCATGGCTCCCGCCACGCTCGGAGCAATGGCCTGGCCGATGCCGAAGAACAGAGTGATGAATCCGAGAGCGGCCGGGGCGAGGCGCGATCCGAGGATGTCGCCGCATGTGGCCGCCATGATGGCAGGGATACTCCAGGCGGTAAGGCCGAAGAGAACCGCAGCTATGGTGAATCCGGCCGGGTCCGGCCAGAGCGCAAACAAGGCAAAGGCTGTGGCGTGGATCGCGTAGACCGTAATGAGGGCACGCTTGCGGCCAATGATATCGGAAACCAGTCCCCACGCCACTCCACAGAACATACTGGCCCATCCCATAGTCATGAACAGGGCGCCTGCTGCTTCACGGGAATAACCACCTTCACTTACAAGCCGCTTGATAAAAAATGTCATGAAAATGATGTAGGAAAATCCGTTTGCCATGTAGACCAGGCCGAGTCGCCAGACCGGGAGTGAGCGGTAGACAAGCCCCCATGCCAGACCGGTTGAGGCTCCGGTCGGAGTTGCACGGTCAACCGGACTGACGCTGATACGTTGCCGGATGAAGAGGAAGGATATCACCGCAATTATCAGAGTTGCGGCTCCGTAGGCAAACCAGCAGACCCGCCACCCGATTGTGCCATATGCGGCAACCAGGCGGGGCACGAGGGGGCCGACGATTATGAGTCCCAATGACGATCCGGTTACGCCGATTCCAGCAGCCAGGCCGCGGCGTTTGGGTGGAAACCATCCTCCCCACATTCCCATGACCGCCACGTTGGCGGCGCCGCTGCCAAAACCGGTCACTCCGCGCCAGGCGGCCGCCGACAGGAAAGAATCTGACAGTCCGGTCATTACCATCCCGGTAGCGGCACATACAAGCCCGGCCACGACCACGCGGCGCGGACCGAACCGGGCGGAAAGTGCCCCGCCGATTGCCGACAGGGTCAGATAACCGGCCAGATTCACTGAGGCCATCATTCCCGCCTGGGTGTTGTCCATGGCAAGACCCAGCTGCATAGCCGGGAGGACGGCGGTATATCCGAACCGCGCCAGCCCGAGCGCCCCCAATACGGCCAGGGTGCCGACTCCAAGAACTACCCAGCAGTAGAAATCTTCGTATGTTCCGGTTTGTCCGTTGCTATGTTCGTTGCTCACGGTTCCTCCACACCTGACAATTGATACTCCACATTTTCCTTGACAATTAAATTGGTATTGAGGTACTTGTTTACAAAATTAGAGACAAACACGCCACTAAAGCAGATCTCAGAGTTGCACTACATCATACAATAAGAAACTTTACAACCGCAAAAGGAGGAGAATACAATGACCGGTACGGACGCAATCATAACGAGGACCGCCCCATTGAACCTGATCGACCATAACCTGATTGACCGCGAGGTAGAGAGCCTCTGTGACGGTATGGTACTTTACGAAAAACGCCCCGCAACCCGTCGTGACGGCAGCGTGGCCGAAGGACTCTACAACGCCTGGATCATTCTCAACAACCCCAGGCAGTTCAACTCCTACACCACCGACATGGTCAAAGCTACCATCCTTGCCTTCCGACGGGCATCAGTCGACCGCGAAGTCAATGCCGTCGTTTTCACCGCCGTCGGCGACAAAGCCTTCTGCACCGGCGGCAACACCAAGGAATACGCCGAATACTATGCCGGCAATCCGCAGGAATACCGGCAGTATATGCGCCTGTTCAACGATATGGTCTCGGCCATCCTGGGGTGCGATAAACCGGTCGTCTGCCGCGTCAACGGCATGCGCATCGGCGGCGGTCAGGAGATCGGCATGGCCTGTGACTTCACCATTGCCCAGGATCTGGCCAACTTCGGACAGGCCGGTCCCAAGCACGGCTCGGCGGCAATAGGGGGTGCTACCGACTTCCTGCCGGTCATGATCGGCTGTGAACAAGCCATGGTATCCGGCACACTCTGCGAACCCTTCTCAGCTCACAAGGCCAACCGGCTCGGCATTATCGCTGACGTAGTCCCCGCGCTGAAGATCAATGGCAGCTATATACCCAACCCGACTGTCATCACCGACCGGATGCTGGACGACTACGGTCGTGTCATCCATGGTGAATTCAAGACCGGTCAGGCTTTCAAGGAAGGTGCCTCGCTGATCAAGGAGGGGACTATCGACCTGAGTCTTCTCAATGAAAAAATCGAGACGCTCTGTTCCAAACTACTGGATACCTTCCCGGAATGCATGACCAAGAGCCTGGAAGAGCTGCGCAAACCGAAGCTGGACGCCTGGAACAGGAACAAGGAGAATTCGCGCGCCTGGCTTGCTCTCAATATGATGAACGAGGCACGTACCGGCTTCAGGGCCTTTAACGAAGGGACCAAAGAGACCGGCCGCGAAATCGACTTCATCAAACTGCGCCAGGGGCTGGCCAAGGGAGTGCCGTGGACTGAAGAGTTGATCGAGAGTTTGATGCCGAGAGCGAAGTGAGGCAAGGGGCAAGGCAAGGGGCAAGGGGCAAGGGGCAAGGGGGCAAGGGGCAAGGGGCAAGGAATATACATCCTCATTGGGGTCGGGAGATAAGCTTATGAGTAAGATATCGCATCGTTGGGTAATGACTTTAGCGGGTGAACCGTTGTTGAAGGTCGAATTTGATCCATTTCCTCCGGCTGCTGGAGAAGTTGTTGTCGAGGTGGCCGGATGTGGCGTGTGCCACACCGACCTCGGCTTCTACTATAACGGAGTACGACTCAATCATGCTCTGCCGTTGGCGCTCGGCCACGAGATCAGCGGCCGGGTGGTAGCTGTCGGGGCCGGAGCGGAGGGATGGCTGGGCAAGGCCGTGATCGTACCGGCTGTTATCCCCTGCGGAGAATGCGAGCTCTGCAAAACCGGACATGGCACTATCTGCAGAAGTCAGCAGATGCCGGGCAATGACATTCAGGGGGGCTTTGCCACCCATATCAACGTTCCGGCCCGAGGTCTCTGCGTCGTGGATGAGCAGCGACTTGCGTCGGCCGGTCTGGGACTGGCTGATATCTCGGTGGTGGCTGATGCGGTGACCACCCCGTATCAGGCGGTGACACAGGCCGAAGTACTGCCGGGTGATCTGGCCATTGTGATCGGAATCGGCGGTGTCGGAGGGCACGCGGTGCAAGTCGCCAAAGCCTTTGGTGCTACTGTGGTGGCCATTGATGTTGACCAGGTGAAACTTGACGCCATGCTGAATTACGGCGCCGGTTTATCCATCAACGCCCGTCTTGTGCAGGGTAAGGAATTGAAGAAGGCGATTTCTGATTTCGTTAAGGCCAACGGCCTCAAAAGCACCGGCTGGAAAATATTCGAATGTTCCGGTACTGCCGCCGGTCAGGAGACAGCCTACGGCCTTCTGACCCATGGAGCGACTCTTTCGGTGGTCGGTTTCACGATGGACAAGATTGAGCTGCGTCTCTCCAACCTGATGGCCTTCCATGCCAGGGCGCTCGGCAACTGGGGCTGCCTGACCGAACTGTATCCGGCCGCGCTGGATCTGGTGCTGGATAAGAAGATCGAACTGGCTCCGTTTATCGAGCGTCATCCCCTGTCAGAAATCAATACGGTATTTGAGGCGGCACATGCTCACAAGCTGACGCGGCGCGCCATCATGGTTCCGGAGGTATCAGTGATATGAATGAAACCCCTCTCAAAGTCAGGCTGGACGAGGACGGCAAGCTCCTTCGACTGCGCCTTTCCCGTCCCAAGGCAAATATAGTTGATGCCGCAATGATTGCTGCTTTACGGGCCGCTCTTGGCGAACACCTTTCAAATACGCGACTGCGGGCCGTTCTGCTGGATGCGGAAGGGCCGCATTTCAGCTTTGGCGCCAGCGTGGATGAGCATATGCCGGAATCGTGCGCTGACATGCTTCATCAGCTGCACGCGTTGATTATTCAGATGGTCGAAAGTACCGTTCCGATTCTGGTCGTGGTGCGCGGGCAGTGTCTGGGGGGCGGTCTGGAGGTTGCGGCGGCGGGTCACCTCATTTTTGCAGCGCCCGGCTCCATGATGGGACAGCCCGAAGTTAAACTTGCAGTATTTGCACCGGCGGCGTCCTGTCTGTTACCGGAGAGGATCGGTCAGGCTCGGGCCGAAGATCTGCTCTTTTCGGGGCGTTCCATCGGTGCCGAGGAGGCCCACCGGATCGGTCTGGTCAACATGGTGGCCGAAGATCCTGAACAGGCCGCTTTGGCCTACTTCAAGGAATACCTTGCGCCGCTCAGCGCCAGTTCGCTGCGATTCGCGGTGCGGGCTGCCCGTCTGACGGTCAACGAGCGGATAACATCCAAGCTTGCTGCGGTTGAAAAGATGTATCTCGATCAGTTGATGGCAAGCCATGACGCCGTGGAAGGCTTGACCGCCTTCATAGCAAAGCGTCCGGCTGTCTGGGAAGATCGTTGATATAAACAATCTCCGAGCCGAATAGCCTAAAAGGTTCACCTCATGGCGTTCGGCCAATGGGTTTCGCTGGAAACGGCGTTGCGTCCCTTTTGCAAAGGAGACCTGACGGCACAGAATTTATGGGGGCTTTCCATCCAGGGAGGGCCCCTTGGCATTTTGGGATACTTTTTTGAGGAATGGGACTGAGGGCTAGAGATGTATTGAAATAATTATAGATCGAGCTTGTATTCTGTTATCCCGGTTCACACCCGCA
The DNA here is from genome assembly GCA_037129255.1 of Desulfuromonadales bacterium. GTDB lineage: Bacteria > Desulfobacterota > Desulfuromonadia > Geobacterales > Pseudopelobacteraceae > JACRCG01. The sequence continues at coordinate 7,622 of JBAXVG010000035.1, forward strand.
AGCGCCGCAGATACAAACTCGCAAGCTGCATTCCTCGCAGTTCGGGTTCTTTGGGTCGCGACCATCAACCGTTTTGCCGCAGGCAGGACAGGTATAGCGGTAGAAAGCGAACCCGCAGTTCCGGCAGACAAGCCTGTAAGGATCTCCGGCCTTGGGAATGATATGAATGGAACCGCAGATCAGGCAGACCGACGCCATCTCCGGTTTGTTTCTGATACCGTCCCGGTGTTTGCGATAGTGTTCGAACAATTTCTTCGCAGTATCTCTGTCTATTGACTCCATAGTATCTCTCCCGGTATTTGCTGACGTACTTATGCAACTTTGTTGCCGGTATGAGAAATACCGAAAAAATCAATGGCTACAACGAAAAAGCTGGTTCATTGACTCAAAGAGTGCCGAAATTATTGGCAGTCATTGCCTGATTTTTGCAGTACGAAATCAAAACAACCTGTAATTACAACATAAATTATTTTGTGGATATTGGCATGCGTTATGTATTCTTGCATATATCGCATCATAAGGGAGGGAAAATGGCACTCATTAGATATTTCACAAAACTTGGCTGCGCAACTTCAGCCAAACAGTTAGAACTGTTGCATCAATCCGGACATGAAGTCGAGATATATGATCTGCTGACGCATCCTTGGCAGCCGGAAGAGTTGACTGATTACTTCGGAGACTTGCCGGTAAAATCATGGTTCAATCCCAACTCTCCCCGCGTAAAATCCGGAGAAATCGATCCGATTTCATATGAATCATCTGGAGCGCTTGCTCTCATGCTTGAAGATCACCTGTTAATCCGCCGTCCGCTTATGGAATCCGGTGGCGTAAAAGTATGTGGTTTTGATCCCGCTCAGGTGCATTCATGGGTTGGTCTGATGTCTCCCGAAGATGCAATTTCAAGAAGCTCTGATTTACAGACTTGCTCACAAACGTTCACAAATACGGAACCGAGGCAACGTCAGTGATTTACCAGCCTACGATCCACTGGTATATTGCCGGAACATTAGTGCAGTAAGTTGTAAACTCCTTGAAAATATACAAACGAGGCCTTTAAGATGAAATGCGACGAGAACAACATTGTTCTCACCGGCAACCTCTGGCTCAACCGGGCCGAGAGCAAATTTCTGGGCGGAGATAGAATTGACCTGCTGGAAAAGATCGACGAACTCGGATCGATCACCAAGGCAGCCAAAGCTGTAGGCATAAGCTACAAGAATGCATGGGATACGGTCAATCTAATCAACAATATGGCGGAAAAGCCGCTGGTCGATCGTCTGACCGGCGGCAAGGGTGGCGGAGGCACAAGCCTCACCGCCGAAGGCAAAAAGGTAGTTAATCAATTCAAAACCATTCAGGAAGAGCACCGTAAATTCCTGGACAACCTGGAAGGCAGGTTCGGAGATACCGACAGCCTGTACCAATTTCTAAGGAGGATTTCCATGAAAGTCAGCGCACGTAACACATTTGCAGGCAGTGTGACAAACATAACCAAAGGCGCAGTCAACGCCGAGGTCATACTTTCCCTCAAGGGCGGCATTCCCCTGATCGCCGTTGTCACCAACGGCGCCATCGACAACCTGGGTTTGAAAACCGGTTCCGAGGCTTACGCCATCATCAAGGCCAGTTCGGTCATTATCGGCACAGACCTGCACGACGCCAAGGTCAGCGCCCGCAATATCTTCTGCGGAACAATTTCCAAGATCATTGAAGGGCCGGTTAATACGGAAGTGGATGTCGAGATCGGCGGCGGCAATGTCGTCAGCGCCGTGATTACTCATGACAGCGCAATAAGACTCGAACTGAAAACTGGTGGCCATGCCTGCGCCCTTTTCAAGGCTTCCAGCGTCATCATCGGAGTCAGTTGATGCAAATCAAAGGGACATCAGCGGTGCTGTCCCTTTTTTGCGGTACATCGTTGTATGCAAATGACTATAACGATATCGGCGTTATCATTCAATCTTCCGGAGATCAATTACAACAAATCTGCTTTGGAGGTACTCCTCTGTGAAAAATGCAATTAAATCGGCAGCAACTCTTTTCTTTCTGATTCTGCTGGCCACTCCCGTATGTGCCGGAGATATCAGACTTTTCGTCGCTGCCAGTCTGAAAGAAGTCATCAACGAACTTTCAGACAATTATTCCAAAAAAAATACCGGTGTAAAATTCCTGAAGAACCACGGCGCTTCCGGAGCGCTGGCCAAGCAGATCGAGAGCGGTGCCCCGTCTGACGTATTCATCTCCGCCAACCTGGAGTGGATGGACTACCTGAAGAACAGGAAGCTGGCCGACTCCTCCAGTATCGGAACCTTTACCTACAATACCCTGGTATTTGCCGGTACGCCCGGCAAGGCGTCATCGATGCAGGAGCTGGTAAAACTGGAGAGAATCGCTATCGGGAGTCCCAGGAGCGTCCCGGCCGGGGAATATGCGGCGGAAGCCATCAAAAAGAGCGGCATTGACAAACTGCTTGATAAAAAGCTGGTCATAGCCAAAGATGTACGGGAATGCCTGTTGTACGCTGAACGGGGCGAGGTAGACGGCGCCTTTGTGTATAGGACCGACGCCCTTCAGGCAAAACAGGCCAGGATACTTTTCACCGTTCCTCAGGAGCTGTATGCGAGGGTTACCTACCCCATGGCGTTAACGGCTGCAGGTGTGAAAAATAAAGATGCAGCAGCGTTTTTTGCCTATCTGTACAGTGATGAAGCGAAGTCGGTACTCACAAAATATGGATTTGCAGTTAAATAGACAGTTCCAAGGCATTCCATGATTCCTTTAGCTTCCACAGATTACGACGCTATCCGGCTTTCGGTTCAGGTTGCGACTGCAGCGACCCTGCTGTCTCTGCCGTTCGGTTTTGCTGTTGCGTATCTGATTACCTTTGTCACATTCCGCGGCAAGTTGCTGCTGGAGGTGCTGGTCAATCTGCCGCTTACTCTGCCGCCGGTGGTGGTGGGCTATTTCCTGCTGCTTCTGCTTGGCAGACATGGCTGGCTTGGCTCTCTGCTGAACGAAGCGGGCATACGTCTGATCTTCACCCTTAAGGCTGCGATCATTGCATCCGCAGTGGTTGGATTCCCCCTGCTGGTGCGTTCGCTGCGCATCGGCATGGAGGGCATTGACCCGCACCTGATAAATGCCTCCCGGACCCTCGGGGCGTGCTGGCACGACACCCTGCTGACGGTAATTCTTCCGCTTTCATTGCCCGGACTGGTGGCCGGATCGTCATTGATGTTCGCCCGCAGCCTGGGGGAATTCGGTGCGACTATCATCGTGGCCGGCAATATTCCCGGTGTTACCCAGACGATTCCACTGGCCATTTACGAGTATGCCAGTTCACCCTCCAGTGAAACAATGGCTTTCTCTCTCTGCCTGGTTTCGGTGGCCATATCGCTGGTTGTGCTCTTTCTCCACGAAATGATGGCTAAAAAAATGGCACGGAGAAACTGACATGCAGCTCTCGATGTCGGTAAAGAAAAGTTTCGGTTCCTTCACCCTTTCAGCCGCCATGAGTGTCTGTGGCGACCGGATCGGTATATTCGGCGCTTCGGGCAGCGGCAAATCGACTCTGGTGAGCATGCTGGCCGGGCTTCTGGAGCCGGACAGCGGAGAAATTGTGCTTAATGGAGAGTGTCTCTACAGCCATACGAAAGGGATCAACCTTCGCCCCGAACAGCGGCGGATCGCCATGGTGTTTCAACAGCACTGCCTGTTTCCGCATCTGAGCGTCAGGAACAACCTGCTCTATGGTTTTAAACGCTGCCGACCCGAGCACCGCACCATCGACTTTGAGACCCTGGCTGATGTGCTGAAACTGGGCGGACTTCTCGACCGTGGCGTCTCCAACCTGTCGGGTGGCGAGAAACAGCGCGTTGCCCTGGGGCGCGCCATCCTGGCCAATCCCCGCCTGCTGCTGATGGACGAGCCGCTTTCGGCTCTGGACGACGCTCTGCGCTTCCAGATCATTCCCTATCTGAAAAGCGTCAGTGAGCATTTCGGCATTCCCTATCTGTTCATCTCTCATTCGTTGGTCGAAATGCGCCTCATGACCGACATGGTTCTGGCATTTGAAAAGGGGAGATTGCTTGAACAGACTACCAGCGAGCAACTTGCGCGTATTCGTATGGGGCAGAGCCCGGTTGGTTATATCAACCTTTTGAAGTTGACCGGCATGACCAAGCGGGACGGTATGTGCTCGTACTGCTGGAAAGGGGGAGAACTGCTGCTGTCGTCTAGCAACCGCGATACCGTCAGTGGTCTGTTCGAGCTCTCTTCAAAGGACATAATCCTCTTCAAAAAGCATCCGGAAGCAATCAGCGCCCGCAATCTGCTGAAATGTACCGTTGCAGGACTCTTTGAAAGTGTCTCGAAGATTGGTGTCGAATTGAAGTGTGGCGATGGGATGCTGGTTGCCGAAATAGTTCCGGATGCCGCCCGTGAGCTGGGGATTGAGAAGGGCGGTATCGTATATATCGCTATCAAAGCCTCGGCATTCCGGAGACTGGCTGCACTGTGAGCAGTATGAAACCGGGCCGGATTGTTTATATTTATCGCCATCACTTTGCGGGAAATATAAGTCCGAAGGTCGCATGGTTCACTCTCAACTCTCCCGGAACCTACATGGTAACCCTGACCTATCCGGCATACGCTATGGACGCATACGATGATGAGATTGATATGTTTCGGTATCAATGAATATACTGTACTCCGTCGAAATATCCGCTGTTGGCAGCTCTGGGGACTTTACAAATAAAGAAGGGAGCAGCCATCATCTGGAACACGATCCGGCTGCTGAGAAGGACTCTATCGCAAGAGTAAAGCCCGTTATTCAAGCGAGCCTTTTGCTGTTGCTCGCAGTCAATCTCAGGGTAACTCAGCTATAGTGCTTCCTCCCGCAACTCCTTTATGTATGCTGACATTCTTGCCGTCAGTCTGTCCCTGATTATAAGCGTGGGAATTGATATAACTCCTGCGTCCCCGCACTGTACGGATGTTACCGAGTTCACTCATTGCCTTCTTGATAAGCCCTTCCTTGACAGGCACCAAAGCACCAGGAGTAATCGGTGTCTGAACCTTCTGCTGCACAAGCTGTGCATTGATGGTCGATACAGCGCCGAGATAATAGGATTGCCGCATCAGTTCTCTGTTTCTATTTGGGAGACTGTCGTTAACATGCTGCTTCATGTAGCTGGAACAGAGCTTTCTTACCGTCCGGTCCAGGTAGGCAAAGGTATAAGACGCGACCTGAACATCAACTCCCACTCCGATGAAGGTCATCTTGCCCTGCGCCGGGTGATGGATTGCCTGACAATCGAATGCACTGCATACCCCTCCTGACAGGTTGCGTACCCACTTAGGCAATGTTTTAGCCACCGTGGTTTCTACCTTATCCGCAGACTGAGGACGTTGTTTCGCCTCCACATCAGCCATTGCCAGATTATGTTCTGATAAGAGCCTCTGTGCATGTGAAGCGGCTAAAGCAGCTTCGTGTTCATTGCTGGAATTGGCCAGTGCCAAAAGCTTTCTTATTTTTTCAATAATCGGATTATTGGCCGGTTTCTCCATAAGAATTCCTTTTCATGGATGTCACGAGGCTTCGGCAGATGCAGGCGACTTTACCTCCGCTTTACTCTCTACAGGAACAGGTGTATCAGCAGGCGCACTCTTTGTTGCCTCTTGATTTGGAGCGGATGCTTGAGTAGCATGTGATGCCGTAGTCTCTGTTGCCGGGACCGTATCTGTTGGTGCTCCTTCCGTTGCAACCTCAGTTCCTGCAACTGTATCGCCCTCTGCTTTAGCAGGCTCTGCTTTAGCACCGTAGCCATCGCCGTACCATCCAGAACCTTTGAGGCTGAATGAGGTTGCGGACACCAGTTTACAGACTTTTCCGCCACATTCAGGGCATTTGTCTGCTGGTGGGTCTGAAAACTTCTGGCGGAGTTCAAATTGAATGTTACAGACATTACAGCGATATTCGTAAACTGGCATTTACTCATCCTTAAAAAAATATTTTCTCGCTTAGGCCAAGTGTTCTGAAGGGATCCGAAGTTGCTAAGCGTCAACGAGTGTAATGGACTTTATCCCACAGTAATATCAATACTTGACTCCCAATAGCCATGAAGATTGCATTTTTGAGATGCAATAACACTGACCTTGCCGGCAGGAGCTGCTTCTTTGGGGATAACAACAGTGAAGGACGCTTTTGGCAGCAAATAACCTTTGGGCTGCATCTCCAGCTTGCCTGCAGGCTCATTGCCAATTGCAAGCTCAATGTTCTGAATCCAATGGGCCGGAATCATACCATGAAGTTTTTCGCCTACAGATACTTCTACCGTAAAGGACTCTCCCGCTTTTACCGTTGAAGGAGCCGATATCACGGGTGCATGGGATTTTTCAAGAGGGGTTTTCTTTGATGGATCTTTTACTCTGTTGATATTCGCAAAGAGTGATTGGTCAACTTTGACCGGAAAATACTGTTCTGCAGAAACCAGTGAGGCACCAAGCCCGGTGGCAATAGAACCAATAGCAGCTGTTTTCAGGAAAGTCCGTCTGTCCATAATTAAGGTCTCCTTTGAATGTGGGCGCTACACAAAAATAGTTCTTAAGCAAAATTATTTGAAAGTGTTTATTATATATACTGCGATTCTCCTGGCATCTTTATCAGAAATAGTCTTCTCGTCAAACCTTGTCATTCCTTCGCCAGGTTTTCTCATGATCCTAACGATCTCATCAACAGTTTTAATGCCATTTGATTTACGATCTTTTTCTGAAAGCGTCTTATTGGGATTAACAATGTTTCCGCCTTCACGATGGCATTCGGCACAATGTTCCTTGAACCCGTCTTCACCGTTTTCCTGCTCAACCGCTCGAGTCGGACTTTCAAAAATGATGTAAACAAGCAGGCAGAGAGCCACTGTAAGCATCATTTTCATCAGCATTTTTCTGTCACTCATATTAGCCTCATGGAAATAGTATGTTGTCTATTCATATCCTCCCCTGACAGTTTAGTCAAACAATACGAAATAGCAACCCTGTATTGACATAGAGAGGGAATATCTATTTGCGCTATTAAGGGAAATAAGTCATCATTCGACCTGAAATCCAAGGAACAAAGGTAGTCGTTCATTATTTGGAAATATGGTGTCTTCCTCAACCTCGTTAGAGACTTCATGAAAACAGAGTCAACAACAAAGAATTCAGCCCCTCCTCCAAATACACATTATCAGGAGATGTAACGATGCGGCACAAAATTACCGGTAAACAACACAACTCAAAGCAATGCTTTATCTGCGGGCTTAAAAACAGTTCCGGTCTTAAAGCTTCATTTTTTGAGACTGAAGGAAATGAGCTGATAGCTACCTTTATGCCTACTGAAGATCATCAGAGTTATCCGGGGCGACTACACGGCGGCATTGCATCTGCAATTCTTGATGAGACGATAGGTCGGGCGATTTCAATTGGAAATGTCGAGCAGATCTGGGGAATAACAGTTTCACTGACCATCGAATACAAAAAACCGATTCCTCTGCACAAGGTCATAAAGGTTATTGGCAGGATAACCAGCCAAAACAGCCGTTTTTTCGAGGGTACCGGCGAGATTGTTCTCGATTCAGGTGAAATCGCTGTTGTTGCGAAAGGACGGTACATGAAAGCACCGCTATCCAAAATAGCCGACTTTGATCCTGAGGAAAATGAGTGGCGGGTTGTAACAGATGAAAACGACCCGACATTCATCGAGCTTTGCGCACGTTAAAGTCTGACTTGAACCTGGTGGTATTTACATTTTCCGGCAAGCAAATGAGGTCTCCTTTTGGACAATTCCAGGCATATATTCTCTCCATACGAAAAATTCGTCATTGCCATCATCGCTCTCATACAATTCACCGTTGTCCTTGACTTTATGGTCCTGTCACCTCTCGGGGCTATCCTCATGCCAAGCTTAAACATTTCGACGTCACAATTTGGCCTGGTTGTTTCCGCATATGCTTTCAGTGCGGGAGCTTCAGGGTTATGTGCAGCCGGATTCGCCGACAGGTTTGACCGGAAGAAAATGCTATTGTTCTTCTACACCGGTTTTGTCTGTGGCACTTTTTTCTGCGGTACGGTCAACAGCTACGTGCTACTGCTCTGCGCCAGAGTTATCACGGGAATATTCGGCGGAGTAATCGGCTCAATATCCTTTGCCATAATTACCGATACCTTTTCCATGCAGGTACGCGGCCGGGTCATGGGGGTCGTGCAGATGGCCTTTGCTGCAAGTCAGGTACTCGGTATTCCCGTGGGCCTTTATCTGGCAACACATCTCAATTGGCATGCTCCGTTCATGATGATTGCTGCGGTCGCAACTCTTGTCGGAGTGGTAATCGCTCTCAAACTAAAACCGGTCACTGAGCATCTTAAGGGTAAACAGGACAAAAACGCATTTATCCACCTGTGGCACACCGCATCAAATCCGTTCTACTTAAGAGGCTTTGCAGCAACGATGCTGCTTGCCACGGGCGGTTTCATGATTATGCCTTTTAGTACCGTATTTCTGGTGAATAACGTTCATATCCCGGAAACCCGGCTTTCAGAGATATTCTTTATTACCGGCATGGCCTCCATCATTACCGGTCCTTACCTCGGAAAACAGGCTGACAAATATGGAAAATTCCTGCTTTTTGTCTTTGGCAGCATCCTTTCGATGATTATGGTAATGATCTACACGCATCTTGGTACCAACCCGGTCTGGGTTGTCATACTGACCAATATTGTTCTTTACACAGGAATTTCATCGCGAATGATTTCATCTTCCGCACTCATCTCCGGAGTACCCGAGATGCAAGACCGTGGGGCATATATGGGAATAAATTCTTCCATTCAGCAGGTATCGGGAGGCATAGCCTCTTTTGTGGCAGGGCTCATTATATTTCAACCGGCTAAGAATGCACCGCTTCAGCATTTTGATACCGTCGGCTATGTTGCCGCCTGCTCAATGCTCATCACTCTTGGTATGATGTTTGTCATCAACCGGCACGTATCGAGAAAGCTTCATGTCGCTCATGCTTGAGATGAAAAAATCACTGCCTCATGGAACCCAATTCGGTATTCTCTGGTACAAATTTCTACTCCGGATTCCCCATCCTCACAATAACCTGATGCTTTACCAATCCGCGTTCCAGCGTAATCACACCACCTGTTATGCGCTGGCCATCCATCTCCACCCAGGCAACACCGCACTCGCAGCGATCCGGATTTTCCACCTGGATCGAGTATACCGTTTCACCATGCCGATAACTGAGATTGAAACCCGGCCACGTTACAGGGATGACCGGGTTCATACGCATCAGATTCCCATGTACCTGCAAGCCGAGAACCTCTTCAATCCAGGCCCGGTACATCCACGCCGCAGAACCGGTATACCAGGACCAGCCACCCTGCCCGACCCGGCCGGGCAGCCGGTAGACGTCGGCTGAGACAACGTATGGTTCAACCCCGTAATGCCAGACCGCTGCTGCGTCGCGGGCGTGCTCGACCGGATTGAGCATGCGCAGGAGCTGCACCGCCCGCTCTCCGTCTCCTTTGCGGGCAAATGCCATTGCCATCCAGATGGCGGCGTGGGTATATTGACCACCGTTTTCGCGTACTCCGGGAGGATAGCCCATAATGTAGCCGGGTGAAGGTTGCGATGTATCGAAGGGGGGCTCAAACAGCAGCACAACTCCTTCATCCTCCCGGACAAGATGGCGCCAGGCCGACTCCAGTGCCTGATTAGCCCGTTCAGTATCAGCGGCTCCGGAAAGCCATGCCCACGATTGAGGCAGGGAATCAATTCTGGCCTCCCTGTTTTGACAGGAACCAAGTGGTGAACCATCATCGAATGTTCCCCGCAGATACCACTCGCCGTCCCAACCAGCCTGTTCGATCCGCAGAATCAGAGCAGATCTGTCACTTTGATAGGTCTGACTCAGATCAGGTTGTTGCAGCATGCCCGCCAGATCAGCCATCCCCTGCAGCAGATCACACAAAAACCAGGCCAGCCATACGCTCTCACCTTTCCCGGCCGCGCCCACCAGGTTCATACCGTCGTTCCAGTCACCAGTCCCCATCAAGGGGAGACCATGGGGCCCACTAGTCAGACCGAGATTGACTGCGCGCCGGCAGTGTTCAAAAAGCGTTGCGCGTTCAAAGGTTACTTCCGGCACAGAGAACAGCTCGTGCTGATTTTCTGTCAGCGGGGCGGAATTCAGGAAAGGCAGCTCGGCATTCAGAATATCCGCATCGCCGGTTGTTCTGACGTAATGAGCAACGACAAAGGGGAGCCAGAGCAGATCGTCGGAGATACGCGAGCGGATCCCGGCGCCGCCGGGCGGATGCCACCAATGCTGGACATCCCCCTCCTTGAATTGCCGGCCGGCGGCCAGCAGGATCTGATTCCGCGCCAGCTCCGGTCTGGCATACATGAACGCCATGACATCCTGTAACTGGTCGCGAAAACCGATGGCTCCACCTGACTGGTAAAAGGCAGATCGCCCCCAGATGCGACAGCTTAAGGACTGGTACTGCAGCCAGCGGTTGATCAGCAGGTCGGCGGCCAGTTCGGGTGTGTGCACTTCAATCGTGCCGAGCAGAGCATCCCACCAGGCTCTGGTCTGATCAAATGCGTTTTCAAATGCCAGCTCCTCATGGTAGCCGAGAACCAGCCTCCGGGCCTCTGCCACGGATTCAGCCTGACCCAGCATGCAGATTATATCGCACTGTTCGCCGGGAGCCATTTCAATGGCCACCCGGAGTGCCGCGCAGGGATCAAGTCCTGCCCCGGTCCGTTGCGACAGACGGGTCAGTTCCATTGCGGACGGGTTGGCCAGCGAACCGTTCCGGCCGATGAAAGAGGTGCGGTCACCGCCGTATGAGGAGGGTTGAGGAGTGATGGCCACGAAGGCTACCCGCTCTCCAAATTCGGGGTGGTAGCGGTTCTGTGCCATCAGCGCCCCGGCTTCGTCATCCCATCTGGTGACGACATGCATCTGGGAGGTTTCCCGATTCTCGCCGAGGGTCAATTCCACATAATAGGTTATGGAGATCCTGCGCTTTCGGGGTGAGGCATTGGTAAGGTGCAGCCGCTGCAGCTTGACCGGCTCCCCTCCGCTTTCATCCATCGGCACGAAGACGGTCAGTTCCTGTTCGATGCCGTTACTGTTATGCTCGAAAACCGTATAGCCTGCTCCGTGCCGTGCCCGATAAGCCGTTTCCTCCCGGACAGGTATCGCGGTCGGGGACCAGAAAACTCCACTCTCATCGTCCCGGATATACAGTGCTTCCGAAGCGGGATCCTGCACCGGGTCGTTCGACCAGCCGGTCAGGCGGTTGCGCTGGCTGTTGCCGAACCAGGTGAAGCCTGACCCTGATTCGCTGATCATGGTGCCGAAGGTCGGGTTGGCGATAACATTCACCCAGGGTGCCGGCGTGTTTGTGCCGGGCCCGAGATAGATCGCGTATTCACGCCCGTCCTGGGTAAATCCGCCCAGGCTGTTGAAGTAATGCAACTCCATGAAGGGGAGCGGGGCCGAGGGGTCACGGGGAGCACGTTTCGGGACAAGCCGCTCCATGAATTCCGGAGCCTCCGCCGGTACCCCCAGTTGCTGAGGCAATGTTCCGCGGGCCGCCACCAGCACAACACTGGCCGAAGACTTGAGTAAAATCAGATCTTCCTCCGGGATCTGGGCTGAGCTCTTCAGGAAGATTCCACCCGCCCGATCAGTCGCCGCAGATACGGTATGGGCCTGAATCAGCTGCTGCAGTCGTTCCTGGAGCGGTCGCTCATAGCTTCCGGCTTCCTCATTGATGATTACCAGGTCAGTCGATAATCCGTGCATCCGCCAATAGGTGTGGGCCTGAAGCATCTGACGGACCAGGCTGAGCTCCCGTACCTCGCCGATGGTGATCAGAGCAATGGGCAGATCGCCGGAAATAGCGTATGGCCACAATCCTGCCTGACCCTTCCGGTTCTCTTCCAGACGTTCGGCCGGTGCGCGCAGCAGATGGTTCGGAAACAGCAGATGACTTGCAAGTTGCTGGAGACGAAGTGCTTCATCGGGCTGAATGTGCAGAACCTGCAGCTGCTGTTGAGCTGATCCCCAGGCGAAATCCATGGCCCGCTCGGTCGCGTGGGGGTCGCTGTACTTATCAATAAGCAGCAGAACCTGCTCACGGGTTTCCCCGGCAGCGAGCACCATGGAAAGCTGGGCGCGCTGACCCGGTTTCAGGACGACGTTCCGTCGCAGAGCAAGCATGGGATCAAGCACATACCCCTGGCTGTTGCCCAGCGCTTGTGCTGCGCCCATGGGATTGGCCAGAGTCCGGCCACGACCGATGAATCTTCCACGGTCAGTTTCAAACTGCCAGTTTTTTTCATGCGGGTCAGCATCTCCGTTCCGTTTAAGCGTCAGGCAATGGGCCACATACAGAGGCGGTTCGTTTGCGCTGCGCGGTCGCCGGAATGCGAGCAGCGCCTGTTGTCCGGGGAGTGCTTCGGTCTGGATGAAGAGTTTGTTGAAGGCCGGGTGCTGACGGTCCGCGTTGTGGGGAGCCATGGAGAGTTCAACATAGCTGGTAAGCTTAAGACGCCGGATCCTGCCGGAGCGGTTCACAAGGGTAATCCGGCGTACTTCCACATCATCTTCCGGCGAGACGATCACTTCCGTTTCCGTGTGAATACCGTTATCGATACGACGGAATATGGCCCGGTCGAGCGTAAAATCCACCGAATAATCTTTAACTTTCCCTCCGACCGGATGCCAGGTGCTGGACCAGATGTTATCCGGATCAGTATCATGAATGTAACAGAAATTCCCCCGGCTGTCACAGGTGGGATCCGACCGCCAGCGGGTCAGTTCCTGATTGCCCCACTGACTGTAACCGCCACCGCTGTTGGTTATCATCAGCCCGTAGCGGCCGTTGCTGAGCAGGAGGCTTCTGGGTATGGCGGTGTGCGGAGTACTGAAGCTGATCCCGGCCGCTGCAACCGGATTTCCGCCCAGCACTGCCGGTTCACTCGACCGGGTTGAGATCAGGTGCAACGGAGGCAGGACAGGGATGCGCTCCTGGAGTAATGCCTCGAATGCACGCACCATCGGATTGCGGTGAAAACGGCGCTGGAAAGGGCTGCCATGCAGAAAGTTCGTCAATGCCAGAAACGACATACCCTGGTGATGGGCCATATACGCCTCCACAATCACCCCTCGTCTCCCTTCTCTCCGTGGTTGACGGCTGAAATCGATGGCCTCGAAATAACCGTAATCTCCGAGCAGGCCAAGTCCGGCCAATCGTTTCAGATTCAGCACGCTCTCTTTCGGCGCCACGTTCAGTGCCAGAAGTGTGGCATAGGGAGCTACGACCATCTGTTCTTCCAGTCCGCGTTTCAGTCCGAGCATCGGCACACCGAAAGCCTTGTACTGATAGGTTTTTTCCAGGTCCAGATCGGCAAAAGCAGACTCGGATATGCCCCACGGCACACGATGAGTGCGGCCATAGGCGATCTGGACCGCCACCGACTCTCCGGCCGCCTTGTCAAGCAGCGAGCTGCCATAGGAACGCTGGAACAGAAGCGGCATCAGATATTCAAACATGGTCCCGGTCCAGCTGAGCAGCACCCGCTGCCGCCCTATGGCTCCATAAGGGCGTCCCAGCGAGAACCAGTGCTCAAGGGGAACGTCGCCTCTGGCAATGGCGACGAAACTGCCGAGGCGCGCTTCACTGGCCAGAAGATCGTAACTGGAGCCGTCCGGATGATCAGTTGAGACGTTGTAGCCTATGGCAAAAAGTTTGCGCTTGGTATCATAGAGGAAACGCATATTCATCCCGGAGGAAAGCCCGCGAACTTTGGAGATCAGTTGTTCAGCCACTCCCAGGGTCTCACCTGCCAGCCACTGCGAAGTGGCATAGGCCTGGATGACCCGCTCAATCCATGGGATCAGCGGAATACAGTCCGGAAGAGAAGCGTCCCGGATTGTTGTAAGAATCCGGATCGAATCGCTGCATCTATGGGTGAGAGCGAAGAGTGACGGCGCCTCAAGCAGATCATGTCGTATGGCGAGTATGGCTTCAGGGCCGAGTGGAGCAAGTTCAAGCCCGGATTTTTCGGCAAGAATTTCTATCCAGAGCAGATAACTGTCGCTGTTCTGACTCCAGGCCAGAATCTGTTGTTCCAGCTCGGTTACCCAGGATGTGGTTACCGCTCCGGCGATAGCCGAGCCGACTCTGACCTGCATGCGCCGCTGCAGGCGGAGCAGATCGATAATGGCGGACGGCGGAGCATTCCAGTCAATCAGAAGCTGGTCCAGTGCCTGACGATTCAGGGAGCTTCCCGTATTGGCAACAACCATTTTGAGGATTCCCCCGGTGTCGGCCAATCCGTCAAAGGCCTTGCCATCCAGCAGCGGGGCGTGCAGCAGTTCTTCAAGCCCCTGTTCCAGCGCCCACAGGCCGCCCAGCAGATTTCCACTGTCAACCGTTGATACGTAGCGTGGTTCGAGCGAAGCCAGGGATGCAATATCGTACCAGTTCAGCAGATGCCCTTCATAGCGTTCCAGTCGGTCAACGGTCGCCATGGTTCCGGTCAGCTTCTCTATGACCTGGTTTATTGTCAGATAACCGGAATCATGGGCGCCCATGACACTGGTCATCCAGAGACCGATGTTGGTTGGGCTGGTACGCATGGCCAGGCTTTTTTTGTGGGCAACCTGATAGTTATCGGGCGGCAGCCAGGATGTGTCGGCGCTGACAAATGTCGAAAAATAGCGCCACGTCCGCCGCGCAACCTGCCTGAGGAAGCGGAGCTCGTTTTCCGGGAGCGGTTGTTGCGGCTGCTGCTCCGGAGTTTGCAGGTTCAAGAGCCAGCCGAGCAGCGGGGAGAGAAACCACAACACCAGCCAGGGGGCGGCCTGCGGCAGACTGTCCGGCATAACCCGCACGATCGCCAGACCCGCGATGGCGCTGAAGATGCTCCCCAGTGCCAGACCGGCTACGAAGAGCGGCTGCCTGCGGGCGACGCTCCAATGGGTTGCCTGGGCTGTCCACTCCAGCAGGTCGCGCCGCGAAATCATACGCCGGTAGCTGACCCGGGCAATCGCATCCAGGGATACCGCCGCCTGGTGCGGCAGCAGCGCCGCGTCGGTGGTTGCCCTTAACAGATCATGCAGCAGCTTGGAAGGGGAGAAGTACATTAAGCCTTTGCGAGTGGTTGCCATGGTAAAGGGCTGCGCCAGTGGATGAAAGAATAACTGCATGCCGACCACCAGAGCGGCAATCACGCCGAGCCTCGTGGAAATGAACCAGGAGATCATCAGCAGACCCAGGCTCGCGGCGGGCAGCAGGCTGCGGCGCAGGTTGTCCAGGATTTTCCAGCGGCTGAGCAGTGAGAGCGGATTGACCCCGCGACCACCTGAAGCTTGCGGCACGTGTGGAAAAATCCATCCGGCAATCTGCCAGTCGCCACGAACCCAGCGATGTGCCCGGCTGCTGTAGCTCCGGTAACCTTGCGGGAATTCATCGAATAGCTCTATATCGCTGGCCAGCCCTACCCGGACATGCGCCCCTTCGATCAGATCATGGCTCAACACCCACGCTTCCGGGAACCGTCCCGAGAGCACGCGACTGAAGGCGCGCACGTCGTAGATGCCCTTGCCATGGTACGATCCTTCTCCACTCAAATCCTGGTAAACATCGGAGACCGCCTGGGAGTACGGGTCGATTCCGACAGCATCGGCGAAGAGCCGGCTGAAAATTGAAGCGCTCGTGCTCGGCAGGGTCGGACTCACCCGTGGCTGGATAATAGTGTATGAGCCGGCCATGATGTTGCCGGAAGTATCGAAGCGCGGCTGATTGAGGGGGTGCGCCAGGGTCTCGACCAGTCTGCGGGCCGTTGAATGAGGCAACTGGGTGTCGCTGTCCAGAGTGATGATAAAACGGATGTCCGCCAACTGATCCTGGTCGCCCACGTAGACCATGCGCCCGCTGTTCTCCAAACGTGTCCCGTCAATCAGCCGGTTCAATTCCTCCAGCTTGCCCCGCTTACGCTCCCAGCCGATAAATTTCTGCTCCGATTCACTCCAGGTGCGCTCCCGATGAAACAGGAAAAAACGCTCGCCGCCATAGCGCCGGTTGAGCTCCGTCAGGCACTCGCTTGCGGTCTGCAGCAGCCGGCTGTCGTCTTCGCGAGCAAGCGTAGCTGAATCAGTGTAATCGGTAAACAGGCTGAAAAACAGGTTTGCTTCCCTGTTTGCAAGGTAGCGGATCTCAAGCTTCTCCACCTCGGCCCGTATCGTTTCGTCGTTCACCAGCATCATCGGCACGACCACCAGGGTGCGGAAGACATCGGGAATCCCCGAATCCTCGAAATCCATTTTGGGCAGGGAACGGGGAGGAAGAAGTCGCATGACCAGATAATTGACCACCTCGATAGCCAACTGGCTGACCGGAATCAACAGGAGCAGACATACACCGGTCAGTTGGAGTAATCCGGCCGATCGGAGTAATCCGGCCGTCCCGACCAGTACATACAGCAGAAGAGTGAAGAAGCATATGCCTGAAGCGTAGAAGGCGGTGTGATGACAATAAATCCATTGCAGTATGCGGTAGCGGAGTTTTTCACGGCATACCAGCAAACGCGACAGTTCAGCCCGCTTTTCACCGATCAGCCAGCTGCAGACGTGGCTGCCGGGGTCATCGTTTATTACTTCACGCCGGGTCTGCGTTGCCAGCCTGACGACACGCTCCGCGACCTGTTCCTCGGACTGGCCGGCAGCGAGGGCAAGCTCTTCGATTACCCGGCGACAGCGGTCACGCGTTGCGAAATCCATTTTCTGATAGACTCCCGATGGATCGCGGCAGAGCAGCAGTTCCACCCGGCTGAGTTTTTCAAATATCGTGCGCCAATCCAGAAGAGCCAGCTGTCGCAGGCTGGTAAAGGCATTGCCGCAGGATAGCTGCTCCTTGGTCTGTCGATTCTGCTCACGCAGATTGAGTTCGTACAGTTGGTTTTTGAGAGTGCGCTCAAGCCAGCTCTGAACCGGGGACAAGGCATCTTCCTCATCGTAGAGCAGTCCGGTAAGCTGCGCAGCGAAATAGGGGCTCGGACACGGCTCCGCTTTAGCCAGTTCCGCCAGGATTGCGAAGAGCTGTTTGGAATCGCGGCGATTGGCCGCGATCAGGCGGTTCGCCCAGAAATCGGCCAATTGCCGTTCACGAAGGTCCGCCAGTGCTGTTATGGCAAGGCTCCGGATACTTTCGATAAGTGCGATGCGCAGCATCTGGGGAATGGCCCACAGCTCGCCTATGGTAAGCGTACGTACGGTCTGGTAAGCCTCGATGAACGCCAGGATATTCGCCATGTCCAGCCGCTGATCCGTGTGGGAGACCAGATTCTTGGCCAGACTGTAGATGCACGGCAGCCCCTGATATGGATCAGAGGCCAGTGTGGGCAACTGCTGATAAAAGCGCTCTGGAAGGTTCAACAGTACATCGCGGATATTCCCTTCAAGTATGTATTCATTATCAAGTATCCAATCGGCAGCCGGCGTGGCTTTCTGTTCCAGGCGACTCGCAGCGGTGAGATCGGCGCAGACTTGACGGACCCATCGACGGGACTTTTTGAGGCGTTTCATCAGCTCGGCCGGGCGCTGCGGCTTCAGATCAACTTTCTGCTCCCTGGCATGGCGCCGGGAATGCTCAAGCACCTGTGTCGGAGAAAGCTTGACTGCGGTGTCTCGCGTCTCCACTCTCCGTTCCTGTCGGGGATGCATGACGAACAGCGCAGGAGTGCTGTCACCGCTTTCCCGCAGCAATGTCACCGGCCGCTGTAAAGATTCAACCGGCGCCTGGAGGATGAGAACAGATTCCCCGGACACGAGCCAGCGGGTGTGATTACTCACAACCCACCGCTCAACGCCAAAGTTGGAGCGTTGAAGCCATAATCGGGCCGTCAGGGCGCCAATAGCGGCGCAGAAAAGGATCAGCGCCGGGGAAAAATATATTTTCCCGTCCGGTATCAACTGCGACCAGTGCAGTAACCGGGAGGCAATCCAGCCGGTCCCTCCGGACAGACAGGCGGT
The DNA here is from genome assembly GCA_037129255.1 of Desulfuromonadales bacterium. GTDB lineage: Bacteria > Desulfobacterota > Desulfuromonadia > Geobacterales > Pseudopelobacteraceae > JACRCG01. Next base: position 25,714 of record JBAXVG010000035.1, read on the forward strand.
CAGGATTACTGCGATGGCGCGGCGCCAGAGGAACGGATCTTCGATATGCACGTCACCGGTCGTGTCCTTATGCACCAGTGCGGTGCGGTTGAAGCCCTGGCGCGCAAGTTCCCGGAGTGCTCTTCGGGCTTCATCTTTTTGTGCGAAGTAACCGATCAGAATGCCGACGCCCACGTTGTGTCCTTTTCGCTTATAGCCAGAGATAGGTCAAATCAAAAAAACCCGCCTGAGCGGGTTTTCAATGCACGTAATCACAGCTATTTTACAACCAGGTCGTTTTCCACCTTTACAACACCGTCAACACGTTTGGCAACGTCTCCGGCCGTATTAACGCGCTGAGCGGAATCAACAAAACCGCTTAACTGAACAATTCCTTTGAACGTCTTGACATTGATCTGCAACGTTTTTAACGTTTCTTCTTCGAAAATGGCGGCTTTTACCCTGGTAGTGATGACGGAGTCGTCGACATACTGGCCGGTGCTTTCATGTTTTTGCGTGGCTGCGCACCCCGAGAATGCAGCCATCAGTGCGAAGCAGGCCAGAAATTTCACAATGCTGTTCAGTTTCATGATGTTTTCTCCTGTTTTATCGATTTTGTTTGTTGTTCACTCCGGTGCCGTCAGCAGATTGCGGCACCCTCCAGTGCCTTGGAACACTTCAAATTTTGGTAGGGTGGGCAGGTAGTTTTGCCCACCAGTCCGCGTGCGCAAACGATGAAACTGTTTGCACACCCTACGAAAGATAAGATGTTACATGGTACTAGGGGCGAAAAAGGATGGGAGGAAAAAAGACACTGATGCCCGGCGGTGGCGGCGGGACGTAGACAGCCCGTGGCGGATCATAATACCGTTCATTGTGGCCATAAGACCGATACACACGTCTGCCTTTATGGTCATACCCAGGTCCTCTATGCACACTGCGACCGTTGTCATGTCTTTCCATATGCTTCTGGTTATCTTTGTCTTTGGCAACGGCCGGAACTGCGTCAAGAGCGCCGATCACTGCAGCCAGAAGCAGCCCGATCATCATCTTGCCTGCCATGTTTCCAATATTCCACGTACGTGATGTTTTCATAAAGTCACTCCATTATATCTATGATTTCTTCTTATGTTTTCCAAGTTTACCTGTCCGGAATATCGTGTCGGTAATCTTCTTCTGTTCATCAGACATACTGGTGTAGAGCGCCTCGAAAGGTGGAATGAATTTAACCTGCTGATCAAAATGGATTTTGGAAATCTGATTATGGAATTTCATATGTTCCACAGCGTTCATGGTTTTACTTTCTGCACCTCTCTCCTTGGTAATGGCGTCCATATCTTTCGCATTATCCTGCATTACCTGGGTAAGACTGCTCCATAATATTTCCTGGGCCTCTGTTATCTTTAACGAGCTTTTAAGCTCTCTGATCCGGGCCTCTGTGTGCTCGACAGCAGAAATTTCGGCGCCTGCCGAGGATTTCTTTTTGGCTGTCTGCGCAAAGGAAAGATGCGCATCGGCTAAAAAGAAGGTGGATAGAAACATCACCATCACAACGGTGAGCGCAGTTGGAAATGCAACGAGATAAGCCTTTTGTTTCATTATATGTCTCCTTAAAACGATATGGTATGCATGTTGATATTGAACATTACGGCACCATCACTACATCGAGGCGTTGCGTCGCACTCAAAAGCGGTGTTATTTTAATATTGCTCTGCGTTGAGAACCGGATTGGTGTAGCTACGTCCGTAAATGTAAAGAAGTAATCCGAGCCAACCGTTTCCTGGAATGAATGTACGCTCGTTGCAACCGTTGTAGTGAAGCTGTCAATGATCGTCCCCCCGGCAGAGCTTTTCACATCGATTCTCACATTCGACACATATGCACCGCTAGTATCCTTGACGGTAACGTCGATCTGACCATTCCCCTGGACAAATTGTTCGGCGCCGCCGCCACACGCACCGATAAGTAAACAGCCGAAAATAAGCAATGATGAAATTACCGTTATTTTAATCATGTTTTTCATAAGGTTCTCCTTTGTTTTGGATTCGTTGTGTCTAAATGACCCTTCGCCCTTGAATGACTCTGAGCAGCACCATGATAATGGCAATGACCAGCAGGATGTGAATAAACCCTCCCATCGAATAACTGCTCACCAGTCCCAGTGCCCACAGAATTACCAGTATTACTGCAATCGTCCCCAACATCTGATTTTCCTCCATGATCATTCGATAGTCATCCGGTTCTTCACATCGCTCACTCCGTCTACATCAATGGCAAGTCTGGTGGCCAGTTTCATTTCAGCAGCGGTGCCAGCCTTGCCATCCAGTGTGACCACACCACGGTTCGTTTCGACCCTGGTATTAAGGGCACTGGTCGAGCGATGATAGAGTAACGTCATCTTGACCTGGGCGGTTATGGAAGCGTCATCGATCTTTTCTCCCACCGAGCGGCTTTTTTCATGTCTTTTTGTCAGGGTCATCTCATTATGTACATCTTTAACACCTTCGACATCCCTGGTGTATTCAGTCGTCAATTCCTTCTGTGCCTGCCTGGAAGCGTCCCCCTGCAGAGTAACGATACCGTCTTTTACGTCAACAGTGGTTGTTCCGGCGCTGACGCTGCGATGAAACAACAGTGTGACTTTTACCTTGTCACGGATCCATGCATCAGAATTTCTGGAGGGGGGAGCGCCTTTTACTTCCAGGCGGTCTTCTACACTCTTGACACCAGGGAGTCCGGATACGGTATCCACGGCCAATGACTTGTGGAAATTTTCGGAGACAACTCCTGTCAAAACGACGTCGCCATCCTTGGAGTAAACTTTGATATCATCACTCTTAAGGTAGGTCTTGAAAACATGTGACTTTTTGGCGGACAATTCGATGCGGCTGTCTGTATCACCTGCCTGCACAGGCAGGCTGAACGCCAGCAGAGCCAGTGATGCAACCAATAGCGATGCGGAAGTTTTTTTCAGCGCTTTTTTGTCGGCAAACAGCTTCTCCAACGCACGTATCTTATGTATCAGGGCCGTTGAGATGCAATATTTCACTTTCATAACATTTTTCTCCTTTTACTATGGTTGTTACCGCCGCCATTTAAACCCGTCTGCTCCTGAGACCTCATGCCCTTCGGAATGTATACCGTGATACGCATCATGTGCTACATTCCCAGAACCTTCTTGATCTGACCGACTTTTTCCTGAACTTTGCCGGCAACCTTTTCACATTTTCCTTCAACCTCAAGCTTCGGATTATCGCTCAGTTTTCCTGCGACTTCCCTGACCGTGCCCTTCACCTCGTGAAACGTTCCTTCCACATTGTCCCTGATGCTCGATTTCATGGTATTCTCCTTAGGGTGATTACAAACTTCATCGCTGCAACATTCTTTCGACTTTTTCAATTCACTCTGCTGTTTTTCCATCGCTGCCTCCCTTGGAATAGTTACAACCCGCTTTGATCAGAAAACGGGTCACTGCCCGTGCTCTGTCAGCAGAGGAGACGGCAACTAACGTGCCTGAGAATGTATATGCGTATAACCGGAATAACTATTTGATTTAAAGGGATAAATTACAAAGAGAGGTTTCAGTATCGGGGAAAACCGCACACGGAATCCGTCATGTTTGACATAACTGCAGAATATGACGGGGGTGAAGGTTTACTATTACTGCCGTACGATGCCGAATTTTCGCATCCGGGCGCGCAGTGTGCTGGCGTTCATACCAAGGAGCAGCGCTGCCCCATTTTTACCCTCGATCCGCCAGCCGGTTTTCTGGAGTACCTTGAGGACGTGATCGCATTCCAGCTCAGCCAGGGCCTTGATATCATTAACCGCCGGTTCCTCCCTCTTCACGGAAATATCGAAGCGGTCCAATACCTGTAATGATGTTCCCGGGCTGATGATGACCGCCCGCTCGATGACACTTTCCAGTTCCCGCACGTTGCCGGGCCAGTGGTATTCCTTGAGGCTGTTCAGAGTGTCGCTTGATACGGTCGCTATCTTCCTGCAGATCTTCTTGTTGAATTTGGCCACAAAATGATTGACGAGCAACGGGATGTCATCCTTGCGCTGCCGGAGTGGCGGCAGCGTGATCGGAAATACATTGAGCCGGTAGAACAGGTCTTCCCGGAACGTACCGTTTTTGACCTCTTCTCCCAGATTCCGGTTGGTGGCCGCGATGATCCTTACGTCAGTTTTTATGGTGCGGGGACTACCCAGCCGTTCGAACTCTCCTTCCTGAATAACCCGCAGCAGCTTGCTTTGCAGCTCAAGCGGCATTTCGCCGATTTCATCCAGGAAGATGGTGCCGCCGTCGGCCAGCTCAAAACGCCCGATCTGCCTGGTATCAGACCCGGTGAAGGCGCCCCTTTCCCGGCCGAAGAGCTCGCTTTCCACCAGGCTGGCCGGTAGTGTCGTGCAGTCAACCGTGATCAATGCCCGCCCCTTGCGGGCGCTTCTGCTGTGAATGGCGCGCGCCACCACCCCCTTGCCGGTGCCGGTCTCGCCCAGGAGCAGTACCGTCGCATTCATCGGAGCTACCTGTTCGACCTGTAAAAATACATGCGAAAGGACATCGCTTTTACCGACGATCTCGCCGAAGTTGAACAGCTGGTCAACCTCCTGCTGCAGGTAGATGTTCTCGGCATTAAGCCGGTCTTTCAGATGATTTATCTCCACGTAGGTACCATGGAGCGATGCTTCGGCCTTTTTGCGCACCTCGATCTCCTGCGTGAGATGCATGTTCGCCTTCAGCAGCTCTCCTGTCCGCTCATGTACGGTTGTCTCAAGCTTGTCATGCGCGTTTTGCAGCTTGTCTTCCAGCTCCTTGCGAACCGTGCCGTCAAAGATCGAGGTAAGGATATAACCGAACTTGTCATTTATAGTGACCGCTACGCTCTGAAGCTGACCAAAGATTAGCGTGCCGTCATTTTTCTTAAGATTGATATCGCATCTCTGCGTGGAGTGCCGCTGCAAAACCAGGTTCAGGTGATTGGAAAAAAGCTCCCTTCCTTCTGCATCGGCAATAAAGTTGTTAAAAGGGGTATTGATCAACTGTTGCCGCACAATTCCCAACAGGAGCGCGCCGTTCAGGTTTGTCTCCCGGATCACTCCATTCGTATCAAAGGTAAAATAGCCGGTAGGTGCGAAGTCATAGAGTTCAAAATACATATTCCGGGAAAATTCAAGCTCTTCACGTGATTTCCGTAACTCTTCATTCTGTGTTTCCAGCTCAACCTGGTGGACTTGCAGCTCGTGGACAAGACTCGTCTGCAATTCCACAGCCGGGGGGGTAAACCGCTTTTCTATAAACGGGGGTGTTCCCGTAACTACCTTTAACCGGCTCTTATGTTTATCGCTTTCCATTGATAATCCCTGTTTGTTGCGAATTTACTGTCATTCAGACATGCTTCTGCCAAGTATAGCGAAACTACATACGCATTGTCTATTGGTGGAAACCCTGTAAAAAGCGCTTTTTTTCGGTGGGGTAGAAGTAGTTTTATCAGCAGGTCTGCTGCAAAAAGTCGTACTATATGGCAGTTATGTTAAATACGGTGGATATCCTGACGGAACTCCCTGCACCCCTCTCAAATCTTCATATATGTTTTCTTCTGTACAATCGGACTATTGCACACTTATGCATCCGCAGTTCATCACCGGCACGCTAGTTGCCTTACTGAAATCAGTTTCCAAATCGGAAACCAATAGCGTCGCGTCCGGAGTTTTCTGACGGACACTAACTCGAACCACTGAAAGGAGAATAAAAGTATGTTGATCAGGAAAATGTTTTTAGTGCTGCTTGCACTGTTGGTAAGCGGGGTAGCCTTCGCTGCCGGTGATGGCGATGTAAGGATCCGTGTCGCCAGGCCCGGCGCTGCGGTGACGATCGATCATCTCATCAAGGATGGCAAGGCGTTGGTAAGTGTTGTTGATGGTAAGAATAAACCGCTGCTCGGGTTGGGTGTCACTGATTTTTCCGTAACGCAATCCGGCCGGAAAGGAAAGGTCACTTCGGTACAGTCTTTCTCCGAGAATACGGACGTAGCCCGGCATATTGTCCTGGTTTTGGACAATTCGTATTCGATGTATGAACGCAAGGCGATCAAGGCGCTGCTTACCGGCGTTGACGAAGTGCTGAAGACCGTTCGGCCGATCGACGACGTGCAGATAGTCGTCTTCGACAACAAGTATACGGTCAACATGGGGGGGCGTGACCTGCATGTACAGACATTCAGTTCGAACCAGCCGGCCGACTTGAAAGATTTTGCAGAGAAAGCCTACACAACCAAGGGGCTTACCGGAGGCACCGTACTGTATGAGGCGTTGCTGGCGGGCCTTGATCTCATTAAGAAAATGCCGGCCACTGAACCACGCTTCATGGTGGTATTTTCCGACGGACAGGATCTGAACAGTCTATTCAAGATGGATGAAGTATTCAAGGAGGCAAAGGGTATCGACCGGTTCAAAGTCTATGCGATCGATTACACGGAACCGAAGAAGACCTACAAGTTCCTGACCAAACTTGCCGTCGATAACAGAGGGCAGGTCTGGAAAGCCAAGTCAGAGGCAAACCTCGTTCCCATATTCCAGGAAGTTGCCTCCAGAATGCTGCATTATTACGTCGTCAATTACCAGTTTCTCTCCACTGGCTCATTGACTGTCGCTCCGACCGAACTGACGATCAATGAGGTCAAGGGGATGGGGGGCACTGCACCCAGCGCCAGAATCAGTGCAACAGCGCTCACGCTGCAACCGATGACCGATTCCGCCAGCGGAATCGCACGCTGGAAGGCGGTTGTCAGTAACACCAAAGGGAGCGTAGCCGAACTGGCAGGGGTGGGCACACCAGCGTCTGAAGTGAAAATTGCGCTGCCGGTCACGGACCTGCAGGCGCTTGCCGCCGGCGGCGACCTGGCCGTGAAGATGGATCTGGAGGATCGCAATGGCCAGAGTCTGACGTTGAACGCAACGCCGGTCAAGATCAGAGTTGTTCAGACCAGGGGCAGCCTGACCATCGTACCGGCCGGCCTGAAGATCGAGGAAATCAAGACCATTGATGTCTCGCCTATGCTTGGACATATATTCTTCGCCAAAGGGAGCAGCGAGATTCTTCCCCAGTACGTCCGTTTCAGTGATCCGGCCAAAACCGCCGGATTTGATGAGCAGAAGTTCGGCACTACACTTGAAAAGTACTACCAGGATCTGAATATCGTCGGCAAGCGTCTGACCGACAAGCCCGATGCCAGGATAACATTGGTCGGATGTAATGACAATAACGGCCAGGAAAAGGGGAACAAGAAACTCTCCACACAGCGTGCCGAAGCGGTAAGGGATTACCTGAATACGATCTGGAGAATTGCTCCCGAGCGGATGATCATCGAGGCGCGTAATCTGCCGGCCAAAGCGAGCTCCATTCATCTCAAGGAAGGGGAAGCGGAAAACAGGAGAGTTGAGATCGAATCAACCGATCCGGTGATTCTTGCCCCGATCCGGAGTACCTATTTCGCAAGCAGGATCGATTCGTCCGCCCTGACTCTGCGATCAGACATCATTGCGCCAAACGGCGTTGCAAGCTGGAAGATAAAAGTCGCCAATACCTCGCAAACCCTGGCCGATCTGGCCGGAAAGGGATCACCCGGCAAGGATACCCGTATTCCGCTCAACACCAATAAACTCACCGCACTGGCTACCGGCGGCGATATCACGGTGAAGATGGAGCTGCTGGACAGCAAGGGACAAAGCATGCTGCTTGCTGCAGATCCGGTAAAGATCGATTTCATCCAGACCAGTCAGCGGCTCGCACTCAAGCAGAATCTGCTGGTTCAGGAAAAATACGCCCTGATTCTGTTCGATTTCGACAAGGAGTCGATTGACACGCCCAACCAGGACATCATCAACAAGATCATTGACCGCATCAGGGTACTGCCCCAGGCCACGGTCGAGATCGTCGGCCACACAGACACCATCGGTTCTGAAGAGTACAATCAGAAGCTCTCCGGGCGCAGGGCGCAGGCAGTCTACAAGCTGCTTTCGGCCGGCTTTGGCGAAGCCTCCGGCGAGCGCATCCGTCACTCGGGGGTCGGCGAGAACTCACCGCTGTTCGACAATCAGTCTCCGGAAGCCCGGGCATTAAACCGCACCGTGACCATCACTCTGGAATACCAGAGCCCGGATTAGTACTAAGGGAGCTGGAAATTGTTAATATTCCATTTTTTACGTAGGGGCGAAGCAAGCGCTTACTTGCTTCGCCCTTTTGCCACGGAGATCAAAGGCGGGCGAAGCAGATGAAACTTGCTTAGCCCCTACAATCAAAAACAAGAAGGAGGACAAAATGAAACATGCTCACAGGATTGAAAGTATGCTGTTCGCCGTGGCCGTAGTGGTCACCATGACCGTAGCGGGATGCGCAAACGTACCACTGCGCACAGAGGCGTCAACGTCGGGGATCCGCGCCGCCGAGGAGGCCGGAGCGAGCAAGGTGCCGCAGGCTTCGCTTCATCTGCAGTTAGCCAAAGAAGAACTGGAATCTGCCAAAGGGCTGTCAGCGGCAGGTGAGAAGGAGAAGGCAATGTCGATGCTCTTACGGGCTGAAGCCGACGCCGAGCTGGCTGTTGTGCTCTCCCACGAGGCTGCCGAGAAATCGGAGACACTGGCAGCAGTTGAACGTGTGCGCCAACTCAGAAAAGATAACCAATAACCCAAAAGGAGATTGTATGAAATCGACCCAATTACTGATACTGCTCGCGTCCGCAGCACTCTTCGCAGGCTGCGCGACTGTCACGCCCAAAGAACTTGCCGACGCCCGTTCGGCCTACCAGGTTGCAAGCGACGGGCCGGCGACTCAACTCGCGCCGGCGGAATTACACAAGGCGCATGAGGCGCTGGCACTGGCGGAAAAGTCCTTTCAGGATGAACCTGAATCGTACAAGACAAAGGATCTGGCATACGCTGCCCAGCGCAAATCCCAACAAGCGGGAGCGCTCGGCTACATAGCCGCCGACAAGGCCGACAAGGTCAAGGCGAACGCTGATTTCCAGAAGAAACAAGGCGAAATAGTGAAGCAGGGAAAACAGGACTTAAGCGACTCCGAGAAGAGGACGGCGGATGCACGGGCTGAGCTTGACAGGCAGGCCGAACTGAAGGCTGTCAAGGAAAAATCGGATGCCGATATTCAGCAGGGACAAAAGGAGTTGAGGGAGTCCCAGAAGCGGACAGCCGAGGCACAGGCTGAACTCGACAAGCAGGCCGCACTCAAAGCAGCCGGAGAGAAAGCTGATGCCGAATTGCTGCAAGGGAAGCTGGACTTGAGAGACTCCGAGAATCGTGCGGCCACCGCACTCGCCGATCTCGCCGCACTTGCAGCACTTAAGGAAGAAGAGCGAGGTCTGGTACTCACACTCTCCGGGGGCGTCCTCTTTCGATCCGCCGAGTCGATCCTGCTCCCCTCTGCACAGGTAAAACTTGACCAGGTAGCCACTGCGCTGCTGGCGATTCGTGCGCGCAATCTCATAGTGGAGGGACACACCGATTCGCAGGGCTCCGACTCTTACAACCAGGGTCTCTCGCAGCGTCGGGCCGATGCGGTCCGCGATTATCTCGTACTGAGAGGCTACCCGGCCGATCGTATCCAGGCACGCGGGCGTGGCGAGGGTAGTCCGATCGCTGCCAACTCTTCACCCGAGGGACGCGCCAACAACCGCCGTGTCGAAATCGTCATTGAACGTGAATTGAAGGCATCCAGCAAGTAGTGCAACACAACGATGTCATGAGCAATCAAACCATAGTCCGTCATCCACTCTGCACGCTTTTGCCGGCGGACGTCGAGGGATTCGACTCCCTGGTCGAGCTGGCCCTGGATATGCGCTGGTCCTGGAATCATGCAACTGATGAGGTCTGGCGGTATCTGGATCCGGAACTGTGGAGTCTGACGCATCACCCCTGTGATGTCCTGCAGACGGTCTCCCGTGAAAAAATCCGGATCGCGCTCGCCGATCCGGATTTCCGCGCAAAGGTGGATGCCCTCGTCCGGTCCAAGACGCTGGACGACGAAGCGCCCGGATGGTTTCAGACACATTATCCCCAGGCGCCACTGGCCTGCGTCGCATATTTCAGTATGGAATTCATGTTGAGCGAAGCACTGCCCATTTACTCGGGCGGACTCGGCAACGTTGCCGGTGATCAGCTCAAAGCCGCCAGCGACCTGGGCCTGCCGGTGGTCGGCGTGGGCCTGCTCTACCAGCAGGGCTATTTTCGGCAGGAAATTGACAAGGACGGAGCTCAGCAGGCTCTTTTCCCCTATAACGATCCCGGCCAGTTGCCGATCACACCGCTGCGCCACGCTGATGGCGAATGGTTGCGGCTGAAGATCAGTCTGCCCGGATACTCGGTTTGGCTGCGCACCTGGCAGGTTCAGGTCGGACGGGTCAAACTGTACCTGCTGGACAGTAATGATGCGGCGAATTTTCCGGCACATCGGGGAATAACCAGCGAGCTGTATGGAGGTGGTCCCGAGCTGCGGCTGAAACAGGAGCTGGTGCTCGGTATCGGTGGGTGGCGTCTGCTCCGTGCGCTCGGTCTCCAGCCGGAAGTCTGTCACTTGAATGAAGGGCATGCCGCTTTTGCCGTGCTGGAACGGGCCTGCAGCTTCATGCAGGAGAGTGAGCAGACCTTCGAAGTTGCGCTGGCCGTCACGCGGGCAGGGAACATCTTTACCACCCACACGGCAGTGGCAGCCGGTTTTGATCAGTTCCCGCCGGTTCTCATCGAAAAATACCTGGGGAGATATGCTGAACTGAAACTCGGTATTTCGCTGCATGAATTGCTGGCTCTGGGACGCCGGAATCCGAACGACGAATCGGAGAGCTTCAACATGGCGTATCTGGCAATCCGCGGCAGCGGAGCGGTGAATGGGGTGAGTCGCCTGCACGGGAAAGTCAGCAGGCACCTGTTTGAACCGCTCTTTCAAGAGTGGCCGCATGACGAGATCCCTGTCGGACATGTTACAAACGGTGTACATATGCCGACCTGGGATTCGGCGGAAGCCGACCGGCTCTGGACGGCGGCCTGTGGAAAAGAGCGCTGGATGGGAACGACTGCATGTCTGGAGCAGGGTCTTCGCAGCGTGCCAGACACCACTCTGTGGCAATTTCGAATCGCCGCCAGCAACTCCTTTGTGGAATATATCCGCGAGCGATTGTCCGAGCAACTGGCCGTTTCCGGCGCGTCGCCGGGATCGATCGACGGGGCGGAACATATCTTCGATTCCAACGCATTGACTCTGGGCTTTGCACGTCGCTTCGCCACCTACAAGAGGCCCAACATGCTGCTCCACGATCCGGAGCGCCTGCTGCGCCTGCTGACCGATCCCCGGCGTCCGGTACAACTCGTCCTTGCCGGCAAGGCCCATCCGGCAGACCTGGCCGGGCAGCTCATGATACAGGAGTGGATGCGGTTCATTCAGCGCCCCGGGGTACGCCGTCACGTGGTCTTCCTCAGTGACTACAATATGCACCTGAGCGAACATCTGGTGCAGGGGGTCGATGTCTGGATCAACACGCCCCGACATCCCTGGGAGGCATGTGGAACAAGCGGCATGAAGGTACTCGTCAATGGTGGCATCAATCTCTCAGAACTGGATGGCTGGTGGGCTGAGGCGTACTCCCCCGATCTGGGATGGGCATTGGGTGATGGTCTTGAGCATGGCGATGATCAGATCAGCGATGAAGCCGGAGCCCTGTACGAGCTGCTCGAACAGCAGGTGATCCCTGAATTTTACAACCGCAACCACGACGGTATTCCCGTTGCCTGGGTGAGACGCATGCGCGAAAGCATGGCACGGCTCACTCCGCAGTTTTCCGCCAGCCGTACGGTGCGTGAGTATGCTGAACGTTATTATCTCCCTGCCGCAGCAACCTTTCTCGAACGCGCCGCCCTGCAGGGTAAAGCCGGAGTACAGATGGTTCTGTGGCAGGAAATGCTGCGAAACAGTTGGGCGCATGTTCATTTTGGCGACGTCACCGTAGAGACAAACGATGAACGGCATATGTTTGAAGTCCGGGTATATCTGGGGAGCATCGGCCCTGATGAGGTGCGTGTCGAACTGTATGCCGAGGAGTCGGGGAGTGAACATGCCGTCCGCCTGGAGATGATTCGGGACCGGCAGCCGGCGGGTGCGGAGCATGGATATGTGTACGGGGTTCAGACACCGGCGACACGCCCTGCCGATGATTTCACGGCACGAATCATACCGCATTATCCGGGGATGGCCATTCCTCTTGAAGATGCTCATATAGTATGGCAGCGATAGAACTGATGTACTAAAGGAATAACCGGATGAGCTATCGCACAATATTTTCAATAATCAACGAACACACCGTATCCACCGTGTCAGCCCGCTATGCCGTCTCGCTGGCTGCAGCATGCAAAGCCGAGCTTGTCCTGTATGCCGCTCATGCCGCCGGAAGTCACGAGGTTCTGCTCGAACGTACCGAGCGTCATCTGGACCACATCCTGAAGCTTTCATCTGAACTGAACATCCCGGTTACCCGGATAATCGAAGTCGGGAATATCCGCACGTTACTGCCCAAACGGGTGCTGGCTGAAAAAGCCGAACTCGTAGTGTACCCGCTGACGCCGGACGAACGGTACGGAGCCCGGCTGACACGTCATACGGTTGATCACCTGCTGCAGACAATCAGATCCGACCTGGCGATTGTACGAACCATCAGCATGGCCAAACCGCATCCGGGTCATATCCTGGTGCCTCTCGGCAGGGTTGTCGGTGATAAGGAGCGTCGTCTGCAGTTTATCACCGGACTGGCCGCGAGCTACAACTCGAAGATCACGTTGTTTCATCTGTTCGCAGAACGTGAAGCAAAGGGGATGCCGGACGATATCACCCGCTTCGGGAAACAGCTGCAGCAGGAACACATTACGGTGGTGGAACGAAGCGGCAGAGGAACGTTAGGCAGATCAATCACCGTGGAAGCTATCATCCGCCATAATGATCTGATCGTGCTGGGCGTGAGCGGGCGCGGGATACTGCGGCGGCTGTTCACCGGAAACCCTGTGTGTGATGTGCTGCAGCAGCCACCCTGCAACGTCATCCTGTTCAGGTCTGCGTTATGAAAGTTCAGGACCTTTCCCATGATGAAGTATTTTCTACCCTGCTGAGCAGTCCGGAGGGGATTACGCCTGAAGAAGCAACGCGGCGACGCGGCGAGTATGGACCAAACGAAATCAACGAGGTGCATGGCCGCCCCATGATTGTCCGTCTAGCGGCTCAATTCACCCACTTTCTGGCCCTGCTGCTCTGGTTTGCAGCGGCCCTCTGCTTCCTGTCCGAATACCTCCACCCCGGCGAAGGATTACTCCATCTCGGCATTGCCATTCTGGCAGTCATCTTCATCAATGCCATCTTCACCTTTATTCAGGAGTACCGCACCGAAAAGGCGATCGCGGAACTGCGCAAGATGCTCCCCGGCAAGGTAGCCGTGATCAGGGGGGGGGGCGAGCTTGAATGCGATGCCGTGGAGATTGTGCCGGGAGACCTGGTTCTGCTGAAAGAAGGGGATAAGGTACCCGCCAATGGGCGGGTCGTGGAAACAATCAAACTGACCGTAAACAACTCCCTTCTGACCGGAGAATCCGATTCCCGCACGCTCACCGATGCCCCCTGCGATACGGAGCTTCTGGACAGCGGGAACCTGGTGTTTGCCGGCACGCTGGTGGTGAGCGGCAGCGGCAAGGTCGTTGTCTATGCGACCGGCATGGCGACGGAGTTCGGCAAGATCGCCCAGATAACCGGCAAGGTCGTGGAGGAGATAAGTCCGCTCCATATCGAGATCACCAGGGTCAGCCGCATCGTTGCCATTATCGCGGTGGCCTGCGGCGCCTGTTTTTTCCTGATCGGCACGTTGATCGGGCGTGGATTCTGGGACAACTTTCTGTTCGCCATCGGCATCATTATCGCCACCGTTCCGGAAGGACTGCTGCCGACCGTGACCCTCGCACTGGCCATGGGGAGCAAGCGGATGGCCCGCAGGAACGCTCTGGTGAAAAACCTGAACGCCGTGGCGGCGCTCGGTTCGGTGGACCTGATCTGCACCGACAAGACCGGTACGCTTACTCAAAACCTGATGACCGTAAAAACACTCTGGACTCCCGATGATCATGCCATGGCCTGCAGGGTGGCCCGTCTGTGCAACAATGTAACCGTGACTCCGGAGGGGGTAGTCAAGGGAGAGCCGACCGAGACTGCGCTCTATAATTATGCGGTAGAACAGGGCGCCACGGACGGTGAACGGCTGGGCGAGACCCCCTTCGATGCCGACAGAAAAAGGATGGCCACCCTCCACCGCATCGACGGGAAGCTGTTTGCGCTGATCAAGGGGGCGGGAGAAAGCGTGGTGCCGCTCTGCACATCGCTCTGCCAGACCGGTTCGGCCACCATCCCGCTGGAAGGCGGCACCACCGACGAGCTCCTGAAGAGACTGCACAGCATGGCCTCCGAGGGGCTCCGGGTGATCGCGCTGGCATTTAAGGAACTGCAGGAACCGCCTCAGGGAGATATCCCGGAAGAGGGACTTGCCTTTGCCGGATTCATGGGCCTGCTTGACCCGCCGCGTCCCCAGGTGCCGGAGGCGCTCAAGAGCTGCCACAGTGCAGGCATCAAGGTCATCATGATTACCGGGGATGCCGGACCGACGGCAGCGGCCATTGCCAGGGATATCGGGCTCACAACCGGAGAGCCGGTCATTATCGAGGGGCATGAGTGTATCAGCATGCCGGACGATCAGTTGCGTGAAGAGCTGAAAAAGGAAAATCTGATCTTCGCCCGCATGTCCCCCCAGGACAAGATGCATGTGGTCAGCCTGCTGATCGAGGATGGTCACCGGGTGGCGGTGACCGGCGATGGCGTCAATGACGCACCGGCCCTGAAGAAGGCCCATGTGGGCATAGCCATGGGGCTGTCCGGAACCAGCGTTGCCCGCGAAGCCGCAGATATTGTGCTGCTGGACGACAACTTCGCCTCAATCGTCAATGCCATAGAGGAGGGGCGCGCCGTTTTCGAAAACATCAGGAACTTCATCACCTACATCTTCGCCTCCAACGTGGCGGAACTGGTCCCCTACATCGGCTACATCCTGTTCAACATCCCCCTGCCGCTCACCATAATGCAGATACTGGCGGTGGATCTGGGCACCGACATGTTTCCGGCCCTGGCCCTGGGCTCGGAGAAGCCGGCCCCGGACATCATGCAGCGCCCTCCCCGCCCCAAAGACGAGCATCTGCTCACCGGACGGGTGATTGTGCGTTCCTTCCTGTATCTGGGGATGTGGGAGGCGGTCGCCGGGATAGCAGCCTATTTCTACGTCATGTACGATGGGGGGTGGAGTTGGGGCCTGCCGCTGGCCCATACGTCAACACTCTACCTTCAGGCGACAACGGCCTGTCTCGCCGGTATCATAGCAACACAGATCGCCAATGTACTGGCCTGCCGCTCACCCAACGTTTCCCTCTTCACCCTGGGTGTCTTTTCCAACCGGCTGGTGCTGGCAGGGGTTGCAACAGAGGTGCTTCTGGCGGCTTTCATCATCTACACGCCGCTCGGCAATTCCCTGTTCGCCTCTGCCCCCATCGGTGTAAACGTCTGGCTGCTGCTGATACCGTTTGCCATCCTGCTGCTTGCATCTGACGAAACGCGCAAATATTTTGTCAGGCGTACTGCTCGACAGGCACAGCCGCTCGATAACAGTCATGGGCTGCGAGAATGAAGGGGTCAAAAGCTCTTCGCTGGGTCGTCGGCGTACCGGTTGCTCTTGCCATTGTTCTTTCCGTTGCATCATTATTCCTTGATGAACCTTTGCGCACCATCACGGAAAAGAAAATGAACCGTGACCTGAAAGGGTATTCGGTCCGGTTGCCCGGGTTGCGCGTACAGTTGTTAAGTCTCTCCATAACCTTGAAAGGATTGACCGTCTCTCAGCAGGCACACCCGGAAAATCCTGTCATTACCATCCCGCTTCTCAAGGCCGGCATATACTGGCGCGGGATTCTGTCAGGGAGACTTGTCGGCGAGTTCATGCTGGAGCAGCCGAAAATAAACATCAACCTGAAGCAGTTGCGCCACGAGGCAGCAAACAGGGTGTCACTCAAAGAGCGCGGCTGGCAACAGGCGGTGCAGGACATCTACCCGCTCAGAATAAACAGATTATATATACATGACGCCAGCATCACCTATATCGACCAGGACCCGAAAAGAGCACTCATCCTGAGCCATTTCAATCTAAAGGCCAGCAATATCCGCAACATACATCTGTCGGACCAGGTGTATCCCTCTTTATTCCATCTCGATACGGCTATCTTTGGCACCGGCTACGGCAGTATCGATGGAGCCGCAAACTTCCTCGCAGAGCCGTTTCCCGGCATCAAGGGGCGCCTGAAGCTGGAAAAAGTGCCGATCGATTATTTTAATACGGTAATCGCCCGCTCGAACATCTCATTGCAGGGCGGAGTTCTCCGGGCCTCCGGCGAGGCCGAATATTCACCGAAGGTGAAAAGCGCCCATCTGGAAAACCTGGAGATACATGGAATGAAACTGGACTACATCCATTCTCAACGTACCTCCGGCGCTGAAAAAAAACGTGCTGCAGCAGTAGAAAAAACCGCCAGGAAGCTCACCAACAAGCCCGGTCTTTTGATACGCGCCGATCAGATGAGTTTGACGGGGTGTACCATCGGAATTGTGAACAAGGCTGCTAAAACACCATACCGCGTATTTCTGGCTGATGCCGATGTACGTATGAGCAACTTCTCCAATCAGTTTTCCCAGGGAACAGCACAGGTTCGACTGAAAGCAAAATTCATGGGAAGCGGCAACACAACGGCATCCGCTGATTTCCGACCGGAGAATGCGGGACCTGATCTCGACCTCTATCTCAAAATCGAGAATTCCCGCTTGACGGCGTTGAATGACGTGCTGCGTGCCTACGGTGATTTTGACGTTTCTGCCGGT
Source organism: Desulfuromonadales bacterium (assembly GCA_037129255.1). Lineage (GTDB taxonomy): Bacteria > Desulfobacterota > Desulfuromonadia > Geobacterales > Pseudopelobacteraceae > JACRCG01. The sequence goes on from JBAXVG010000035.1 coordinate 42,704, forward strand.
TTATTTTCCCTCACCACCGAGCTGCATTTTAAAAATGGCGCCATTTCGGGGTATATCAAGCCGTTCTTCAAGGATACAAAAGTGTATGACAGACGAAAAGATAAGGGTCGCAGCATCTTCCATCAAATGTACGAGATATTGATCGGCGGGGCCGTCACTATTCTTGAAAACAGATCACATCAGGAAGTCGCCACTAAAGTGGTTATCAAGGGACAGGCAAACAATCCGGAGATCAGCACCTGGCAGATCGTTGTCGAACTCATCAGGAACGCATTTTTCAAAGCGATCCTTCCCAGCTTTGAAAAAATGCTGACCGGGCCGGGCAAACACCCGTAAACCCGTCATATATGGCACTTACGTTAAACACAACAGATTTTACTGACGGTTTCCCGATCCGATGAACGTGTCCTTTAAAATTATCCCCTCGTAATCAGGCTGTTACATCCCTCCTTCTGATATTTTCCATCCGGCGCACTCGTTGCACTCTGATAAACCCATCTGGTTCCCGAGATTAAGGTGGGGAATTTTATTCTGCCGAGGAGAAAATATGAGCAAACAGACTGATGGCATCGACCAGGCAGGTTTTCCCACCGTGGACGCCGCCGTTTCCGCTGCGGAAGAGGCCCAGAGGATCTTTCACGACCAGAGTCTCGAAGTGCGGCGGGCTGTCATCAAAGCTATCCGTACTGCCTCCGTTTCCAACGCGGAGCGTTGGGGGCGCCTGGCGGTCGAAGAGACCGGCATGGGACGAGCCGATGACAAGGCGCAGAAGAATCTCCTCTGCGCGAACCGGACTCCGGGGGTGGAGGATCTGGTAGCGCGGGCCTACACCGGCGACAAGGGACTGACCCTGGTGGAATACGCACCATTCGGCGTCGTAGCAGCCATTACCCCCTCGAACAATCCGGCCGCTACCATCATTTCAAACGCCATCGCCATACTGGCTGCAGGCAATTCCGTAATCTTCGCCCCGCATCCGGCAGCAGGCAAAGTATGCCGGGATGTGATAAGCACCCTTGGTTTGGCCGCGATCTCGGCCGGGGCTCCAGCCGGCTTGATCACTACGATTTTTCCTGTTTCTCAGGAAGCGACCAGGGAACTCCTGGCACACCCCGGAGTCAGCCTGAACCTGGTGACCGGAGGCCCTGCCATCGTAAAAATAGCCATGAGCACCGGCAAGAGCTGCAAAACCATCGCAGCCGGGCCGGGTAATCCGCCGGTGGTTGTTGATGAGACGGCCATCTTCCCCACATGCGTCAAGGACATCATATTCGGCGCGAGCTTCGACAACAACGTATTGTGTATCGCAGAAAAAGAGGTTTTCGTGGTCGAGGCGGCCCGGGCAAAATTTCTTGAGAGCATGCGTAATGATCTGCGGGCCTTCGAACTCACTCTCTCCCAGATGGATGCCCTGTCTGCGCTCGTCATCACGGCGGGGAGCGAGGGGTGCGGAGAACCTGTCATGAACCGGGAGTACGTAGGACGTGACGCTTCAGTCATAGCCGGAAGGATCGGCCTGGATGTGCCTCCCGCAACACGCCTGTTGTGGGGCGAGGTGCCCGAAGACCACCCCTTTGTCATGATCGAGCAGCTCATGCCGGTCCTGCCGGTTACCTTTAGAAGGGACGTTGATTCCGCCATCGAGTCGGCCTGGCGCGCCGAGGGGGGCCGGCATCATTCTGCCGCCATGTATTCGACCAGCATCGGGAACCTGACCCGCATGGGGCGTCGCATGCAGTGCTCCATCTACGTCAATAACGCTCCGACTCTCTACGGACTGGGAATGGGCGAAGGGTATGCCTCAATGTCCATCGGCACTCCGACCGGAGACGGCATTACAAAACCATCTCACTTCGTAAGACCTCTGCATTGCAGTGTCGTGGGCTATTTCAGCATGGCGTAAAAATATATTTCAACCAGGGAGAATGACACCAATGATTACGACCACTGCCTATGCTGCTGTTTCCGCACAATCAAAACTGGCACCATACACCATTGAACGGCGCGATCCCGGCCCGCACGAAGTGCTGATCGACATTCTCTACTGTGGTGTATGTCATTCGGATATACACGAGGTTCGTAACGAATGGGGCGGCTCCATCTATCCCATGGTACCGGGGCACGAGATCGTCGGCAGGGTAGTGAAGAGAGGTGAGCAGGTTGTCACATGGAAGATCGGCGACACGGTCGGCGTCGGCTACTTCATCGATTCCTGCCATGTGTGCGATGAGTGCAGGGAAGGTGAAGAGCAATACTGTGAAAAAGGGATGAACACGACCTTCAACGGCTATGAGCATGACGGGAAAACCCCGACCTATGGCGGTTACTCTGCCCGAATAACCGTAAACGAGGATTATGTCCTGCGTATCCCTGCAGGAATGCCGCTGGAACGGGTGGCGCCGCTGATGTGCGCAGGCATCACCACCTATTCGCCCTTGCGCCGTTTCGGTGTCAAGGCCGGCCACAATGTTGCCGTGGTGGGCCTGGGGGGCCTTGGCCACATGGGAGTGAAGATAGCCAGGGCCATGGGGGCAGAGGTTACTGTTCTCAGTCATTCGCCGGACAAACGCAATGAAGCTCTGGCACTTGGGGCGGATAACTTTATCGCCACAGGCGAAAAAGACGCCTTCGAAGTGAACCGCTGTCGTTTCGACTTTATTCTTGACACGATATCAGCCCGGCACGACTACAACGCCTATCTCAATCTGCTGCGTCTCGACGGCACAATGACGCTGGTCGGCATCCCCGATCCGGTGCCGCTTTCAGCCCTGTCACTGATCATGAAGCGCAGAAAACTGACAGGGTCTCTTATCGGAGGCATCCGGGAAACTCAGGAGATGCTTGATTTCTGTGCTGAACATGGGGTGGTTTCCGATGTTGAGGTGATTCCGATTCAGAAGATCAACGAGGCTTTCGAGCGCGTCCTGAAAAGTGACGTGCATTACCGTTTTGTCATCGATATGGCAAGTCTGAAGCAGCCATGTTCAGAGAATTAATCCTGATGTCTCAAACAAAGGAGTGGTTATGAGTAACGCATTATTATTATTTATCGCAGGTATTTTTGTTGGAGCAGCCATTTTTGAATTAAGTAAGCGGGCAAAAACGAAAAGTGAATTTACCCATATGCTGGAGGGCTTTGTAGAAAAGGAAGCCGAGGATTTTTTGTATAGTAATCTATCAATAAATGAAAAAAGACTTGTTTCCGATTTTTAATACTACTCAGAATGAAGAAAGGACTACCATGCTCTACAAAGCCAAGGCACTGGAAGGTTTCACATTAGACAGCTATGACGGAGAGATCGGCAAGGTCAGGGAATTCTATTTTGATGATCAGCACTGGACGATTCGCTATCTGATTGCTGATACAGGAGGATGGCTTGCGGACAGACAGGTGCTGATCTCACCGTATGCACTGGTTGCCGTGATGCGTGACAAGCAGCAGATATCCGTGAATTTATCAATAAAGCAGATAGAGGAGAGTCCGCCCTTACAAAGGGACAAACCGGTTTCACGACAATTCGAGGAGGAGTACCACGGGTATTATGACTGGCCGATGTATTGGGCCGGCCCATACATGTGGGGTTCGTATGCCGACATTGTGCGCGACAGCGAAAAATGGAGAAACACCCTCCAGGTAGAGAAAGCCCGGGATCATCATTTGTGCAGTACCAGCGCAGCAAGAGGTTATCACATTCGAGCCTCGGACGGCGAAATCGGTCACGTCGAGGATTTTATCATTGATGACGAGACGTGGGCGATTCGTTATCTCGTCATTGATACACATAACTGGTGGGCCGGGAAAAAGGTACTGGTATCACCTCAATGGATCAGGCATGTCAGCTGGAGCGAGTCAAAGGTCTTCGTCAATCTCACCAGAGAGTTTATCAAAGAGTCGCCGGAATATACGGATGATTCGCTGCTGAACCGGGAGTATGAAATTAAACTGCATCGTCATTACAATTGCCAGGGATACTGGGGCGATTGACATGCGGAACGTTTTGAAGAGTCTGGCGGTACCGCTGGTGTCGGCTCTTGTCTCACTTGCACTACCGGTCATGGCGCAGGATTGCGAATTGTATATCAGCGTTCAACAGCGCTGCTTTCCGGGGATTGTCCTGTCAGGTGCGTTCATTTCGGCAACGAACCGGGCAGGTCAGGTGGTGTTCACTGACATCACAAATATGCAGGGTTGCCGCAGAATAGTACTGTCCGGAAACGACGAATACACTATTAAAATCACTACAGGAATATATGCCCCTGAAATACAAAAGATCAAAGATCTCTGTTTGAAGGTGGAACCGCAACTGATGTTTTTTCTCTTTCCGGCTGGTGTGGTCGAGTGTCCAGCGATGATGATTCCGATTCGTCAGCCAGGGGACCTGTATGGTGAGTATGGAGATACTGTCTATTCAGCACATTCTGAAGAATAAAGTACCAAGGAGGATTCCATGGCCACAGTTGACGAACTATTTGACTCATTGATGAAGAATTGCAAGAAACCGGACGACATCGTCGGAAGGAACGGACTATTGAATCAACTGCTCAAAAATCCGCAGGAGCGGCCCACCAGCCGTACATTACCGGCACATCAGCAAAAGTCACAAGGAGAAATGCCATGACGGAACATAACGCAGTAGTTGGAATCTTTGACTCCCACACCGGAGCGGAGATGAGTATCAAAGAGCTGCAGAAGGCCGGGTTCGACATGAAGAAACTGTCCATAGTGGGCAAGGACTATCACACCGAGGAACATGTCGTCGGCTACTACAACGCCGGTGATCGCATGAAGTTCTGGGGCAGGCAGGGGGCCTTCTGGGGCGGTTTTTGGGGTCTGCTGTTCGGGTCGGCCATGTTTGTTATTCCAGGCATAGGCCCCCTTGTCATTTTTGGCCCACTTGTGGGCTGGATGGTCGGAGCACTGGAAGGCGCCGTTGTGGTTGGCGGACTGAGTGCCCTGGCCGCTGCGCTTTACAGCGTCGGCATTCCCCAGAACAGCACATTACAGTACGAAACGGCACTCAAATCCGACAAGTTCCTGGTTATCGCCCACGGAACAGCGGGACAGGTGGCTCAGGCCAAGAGCATTCTTGAAACCGCCGGTGCGCTTCAGGTTGACACGCATCAGGGAATTCGTGGCGAATTTACAGATTAATGACCTCAAGGAGCACTCCGTGAAAATTCTTCCGACAGACCTCAAACATTACCTGTCAGGAGACTGGAGCATCTCGGGAGTTGTGAGTCAGGTGGATTCGTTATCACAAACGCTGCAGAACCTGGAAGCGGATCAAAACAAAAAACTGCATGTAGACTGCGCCAGGATAAACAAAATAGACATGAGCGGCCTGCAGCTCCTCCATGTCTGGAGAGAATGCGCAAGTATGCGCGGAATTGAGGCGCGACTGGTCAATCTGCCTGAACATATGCAGCAGACTATCCGGCAGTCGGGTTTTGAGCAACACTTTGCAGACAGCAATTCGGACATGTCCGGAGGCACAGAATGAATCTCCGCCAGCGGGCAGAAAAAACACTCAGAGCAGATATAACGTCAGTCGAACGGGATGCTACCACGGAAACACCCTCATTCGATGAGACCCAGAGACTCCTGCACGAACTGCAGGTTCATAAAATCGAGCTTGAAATGCAGAACGATGAGTTGAATCTGTCTCTGGCAGAAATGCGTGAACACAAGGAGCGACTGGCCAACATCGTTAAATATACCCCGGCAGGATACTTCTGTATCGATCCGGATGGTCGTTTCATTGAAGTCAATGATGCCTGGCTGCGCATGTTCGGTTACAATTCTCCGGAAGAGGTCATCGGCAGGCACTTCAGCATAATCCAGGTAGACAGCACATTTGATGAGGCTCAGAAACATCTGGCAAAACTGCTCAGTGGCGAAGCTATCCCTTCCGGTGAGTTTTCCTGTCGCCGCAAGGATGGCTCCATCGGTTACCATACATTCTCCGCCCATCCTGTCGTACATGCCGACAGGATTGTAAGACTCGAATGGTTCCTGATCGATATCTCCGAGCGGAGGAAGCATGAGCTGTATCTGGACATTAGTCGGGAAGTCCTTCAACTGCTGAATGAATCAGAAAACATGCCGGATTCACTCTATCTGGTCATCGCTTTGCTGAAGTTCCGGATGAAATTTGATGCCGTCGGCATCCGCCTTCAGGAAGGGGATGACTTCCCCTATCAGGCCCAGGACGGTTTCCCGAGGGATTTTCTGTTAAAGGAAAATTCTCTGGTTGAACGTGCTGTTGATGGCGGTGTCTGCCGGGACAAAGATGGCGGCGTCAGTCTGGAGTGTATCTGCGGACTGGTCATTTCCGGTAAGAGTGGGACGTCCCAACTGCTCTTGACAAAGGGGGGGAGTTTCTGGTCAAACGATACCTGCCCCCTTCTGGAGCTCCCCCATGATGAAGACCCTCGTACAAATCCCCGCAATGAATGCATTCATCTTGGCTATGCATCGGTAGCCCTCGTACCTGTTCGAGTCAAAGAGAGGATCGTTGGCCTGATTCAGTTCAACGACAGGCATAAAGGAAGATTCACTCCGGATTCAGTTGAGCTCCTGGAAGCAATCGCTTCAAACATCGGATCGACTCTGATGCGCAAGCAGCTTGAAGATGAAAAAATGCTCCTGGAACATCAATTCCAGCAGGCCCAGAAACTTGAAAGCCTTGGTATTCTGGCGGGCGGTATTGCCCACGACTTCAACAACATACTTGCGATAATCCTGGGTCATTGCGGCCTGATGGAGATGGACGCTGAAGAAGCTGAATCCCATATTCCGATGATAAAAACAGCTGTTGAACGGGCGGCTGTGCTGTGCCGCCAGATGCTGGACTACGCAGGAATGAGTCAACACAATCAGACTCAGATCAATCTGGTTGAACTGGTGGATGAGATGGTCAATTTGCTGAAAGCGACCATTCCTCAGAATGTGGTGATCAAAAGAAATCTTTCCGCCGGAATACCCCTCATACTCGGTGATGAAAGTCAGATACGGCAGATAGTCATGAATCTGATTATCAATGCCTCCGAAGCCATCGGCAAGGTTTTGGGTGAAATCGCCGTGTCACTCGCCACGTCAGCAATCATGGCGGGGCAATCAGAAGTGGACCATCTCGGAAATCTCATCTCTCCCGGTCAGTATGCCTGCCTGGAAGTCACCGATAACGGTTGTGGTATGGATGATGAAACCAGACGGAGAATCTTCGAGCCTTTTTATACCACCAAGTTTACCGGTCGCGGCCTGGGAATGTCGGCAATCATGGGCATAATCATAGCCCACAAAGGAGCGATACAACTATTCACCCAACCGGGAGAAGGTACAACGTTCAAGGTTTATCTGCCGATGCAGACCGAAAAAACCGCCGGCAAAGAACCTCTCACGCAATCTGATACATCTTTATCGTGGCTGGGGAGCGGAACAATCCTTCTGGTTGAAGACGAAGAGCAGATCAGATCAATCGCAAAAATCCTGCTGAAGAAGTTCGGGTTCACTGTGCTTGAAGCCACTAACGGAAAGGAAGCGCTGGAGTTGTATCAGAAGCATGCTGCGGACGTCATACTGGTTATGACCGATATGGGAATGCCCGTCATGGACGGTTATGCGTTAATCAGCGAACTGAATAAAATCAACTCCGGATTACCGATCATCATATCCAGCGGTTTTGGGGATGCGGTTGTCGCATCACGGGTAAATACGGATGAAATAGCCGGATTAATCTACAAACCGTACTCCCCCGGTCAGTTGCGGAAGGTACTGAAGAGTGTTGTGGGCAGCACTGACGCATGTTCGCAAAAAGTCTTTTCCCCCTCCCTTGACGGGAGGGGGTCAGGGGCATAGGGCTAACTTTGAGCTTTTGGTCCCTTCCCCTTCAAGGGGAAGGTTAGGATGGGGATGGGGTTGATGTTTGTAACTTGCATGAATGAAATAAAATGCAAAGGAAATATGCCATGGCCGGTCCGATTCGCATTGCGCTGTTTTTGCTTTTCATAAGTATGGTTGCCGTGCCGGCAGCAGCCCAGGATGAACAAGGCTCGCTTGATTCTCTTGAACAACTGATGAACACCGAGGTCACCACCGTAACGGGGGCCAGCAAGTATCAGCAGGAAATCACCGACGCACCCGCTTCCATCACCATTATCAGCGCTGACGACATCCGCAAGGGCGGCTACCGGACTCTGGCCGATGTACTTGACTCTGTACGGGGCTTCTACACTACCTACAACCGGGGATACAGCTTCATCGGACTGCGGGGTTTCAGCCCCCTGGGAGACTATGGTACCCGCCTGCTGGTGCTGGTGGACGGCCACCGTCTGAACGACGCTGTCTATGAGCAAGCCCCTCTCGGCAGCGACTTCCCGGTTGACATTGATCTGATCGAGCGGGTCGAAGTCATCCGCGGTCCCGGTTCTTCGCTCTACGGTTCCAATGCCCTGCTGGGGGTCATCAACGTTATTACCCGCGCCGGCAAGGATATTAAAGGAGGCGAACTCTCCTCATCCGGGGGGAGCTTCAATGCCTGGACCGGCCGGGCCACCGGCGGAGGTAGATTCCCGAATGGTGTTGACCTGCTGTTTTCCGGCAGCTACCGCGATAGCGCCGGCAGACAGCATCTATCGTTCCCGGAATACGCCGCCACCAACAACGGCATAGCCCAGGGTCTGGACGGTGAAAATTCCTGGGATATCTTAACCAAAGCTTCCTGGAAAGAGTTTTCTCTGCTGGTACTGCACCAGACCAGAGACAAGCGTGTCCCAACTGCCTCTTTCTACTCTATCTTCAACGATTCCGGAGAAAAGACCAGTGACCGTCACACTCTGGCCGGTTTCAGTTACAGCCATCACGGCAGCTGGGCCGATCTGGACGCCCGACTGACCTACAATCGTTACGAATACGATGGCGACTACCCTCAGGACAACTCCGGCGTACACACTCTGAACCGGGATACATCGCTCGCCGAGTGGGCCGGCAGCGATCTGTACGCATCCAAAACGTTCGGCAGTCACCTGCTGACGCTCGGGATGGAACACCGCTGGCAGTTCACCGAGCAGCAGCGGAACTTCAACGTGACGCCAACCTCCAATACGGTGCTGGACGACAACCACCGGAATATGATCCAGGGCTATTATCTTCAGGACGAATACCACATCCTGGATAACCTGATTCTGAACGCCGGTCTGCGCTACGACCACTATGACAATTTCGGAGGAACAACCAACCCCAGGGGCGCCCTGATCTGGAAACCGCAGAACAGTACGGTAGTACGCCTTTCCTACGGCGAGGCCTTTCGTGCCCCCAATGCCTATGAACGGTACTATTCCGACCAGGTCGGCATAAAAGAAAACCTGAATCTTAAACCGGAAAAGATTCGCACCCTTGAGCTGGGCTGGGTCCAGTTCATCGGCAATAATCTCAAAACCACCGCAACTGCCTACTACTCCCGCATTGAGGATCTACTGGAGCAGACCGTTGATCCTTCTGATGGCATGGCGGTTTTCAAAAACCAGAGCCGACTGGAGTTGAAAGGAATTGAGCTGCAAGCTGAAGGGAAATGGGAAAGCGGTTTCAGCGGACGAGTGAGTTACTGTTATCAGGAGAGCAAAACGCAGGGAAGCGCTCAAGCCCCCGCCAACTCCCCCGGAAGCCTGGCAAAGGCATCACTGACCGCTCCCCTCCCTCTCAAAAAAAGCTTCGCAACCATTGAGACGATCTATAGCAGTTCCCGTCTTAATACGACCGGTGAGCAGATCAACGGCGCCGCCATCGTCAACCTGACTCTGTTAAACCGCGACCTGCTGAAGGGACTGGACTTTTCGGCTTCGATCTACAACCTGTTTGACACCCGGTATGCCATGCCTGTGGGACCCGAGCAGACCAACAGCCTTTCGGAAACCCTGCACAGCATCCGGCAGGACGGTATCACGTTCCGGGTCAAAGCCACTTACCGGTTCTGATTGTGATTATGAAATGGTTTGTCATACTGCTGCTGACCATTCTTTCTGCTACCCTTGCCTATGGACAAGAGGCGGGCATACCTCAGGAGTATCAGGTCAAGGCCAGATATTTGCTCAATATACCTCTTTTTTCCGAGATGTCGGCTCAGGTGGCGCACACTAAATTTTACACGATCTGTCTGATAGGTGACACCCCCTTGGAGAGCGTCCTCGCGTCATCGATACCAAAACAGATCAAGAACCTCCCTCTGGCGGTCAGGAGTGTGGAAAATTTCAGCAAGGAGGATAACTGTCAGATGTTGTTTATTGCTTCGTCCGAGCGACACCGCTTGAACACATTGTTGCCGGAGGCTCATCGCCAGGGGATTCTGACCATCAGCGATATGCGTGATTTTACCCGTCTGGGGGGTATGATCAGCCTGCTGATCGTGGACAACCGGGTCATCTTCGACCTGAACCTGGCCGCTGCCGGTAAAGCCTCAATCTCTTTCAGTACGCATATGCTGAAATTAGCCCGTGACATCATCAACTGACATTATGAATCTTATCGAACGCAAATTCAGGTCAGTTTCCAGTTTTCGCAGCAAACAGAGACTGATTATCATGCTCTCCTGTTCCATCGTGCTGCTGGCCACCATGATCAGCTTTCTGGTCTACAGTTTTTTTGCCTTCAATCAGGACAGTCGTGAACGACTGGGTACGCTGAGCGACATCATCGGCGCAGATGTGGGGGCCGCTCTGGCATTTGCCGATGATCAGGCTGTCAGCAAATCACTCGCTGCTTTCAAGGCCGACGCATCAATCAATCAGATCATTGTCCTGAATGAACAAAATCAGGTCAGCGCCTTTTATCATCAGAAAATGGATAAAATGCCGGTAAACCCGCAGCAATACCTGAGAGACCTGCGTTTCAAGACCGGGAAATATCTTTTTGTACTGAACCCCGTGCTGGAGAGAGCCGTCAGCAGAGACGGCATCCATCTTGGAAGCGTTATCATTGAGCAGGGCGAACACGTCATTTCCCGGAAACTGGCCGCCACCACCGGCATCAGCGCCTTGATTCTGCTGCTTTCTCTCCTGTTCAGCTACCTGATTGCCGAACGATTTCAGAGACTTATCACCGAACCAGTAACCGCCATGGCTACTGCCATGCAGGAGGTAAGTTACAGCAAGGATTATTCAAAGCGGGTGGTCACCGGCGACCTTGACGAGATCGGTCATTTGGCGAAGCATTTCAATGAGATGCTGGCAGAAATCGAACGGCGGGACATTTATCTTATTGAGCGCCAGGATGAACTTTACAAGCTTGCAAATTTTGACTCGCTGACCGCTCTGCCGAATCGTGCCCTTTTCAGCGACCGGCTGGAGCAGGCTCTACGGCGGGCTACCAGAACCGGAGAATGGTTGGCTGTGCTGTTCATCGACCTGGATAATTTCAAGATGATTAACGATACCCATGGGCACCTGACAGGTGACAGGTTCCTGCAGGAGACAGCCGCCAGACTTGCGGCCGGTACCCGTGCAGACGACACCCTGGCGCGCCTGGGGGGGGATGAATTCTCGGTTTTTCTGCAGGACGTCAAGACAACGGAAAATGCCCTGATGATCGCCCGCAAACATGTCAAAAACCTGTTTCCCCACTACCGGATTGAAGATAAAAGTCTGTTCGCGTCCGCCAGCGTTGGAGTGGCCATTTTCCCCGAGCATGGTACAACGGCGGAATCCCTGCTCAAAAACGCCGATTCCGCCATGTATCTGGCAAAAGAAAAAGGCAAAAACAATGTGGAGTTGTTCACTGACTCACTGGATGTGAAACTCTCGGAAAAACTGGGCCTCAGCACTGATCTGCGCGAGGCCCTGGAACGAGGTGAGTTCGAGCTTTACTACCAGCCCAGAATAAACCTGGAGAGGAGCTCGTGGGCCAGTGTCGAGGCCCTGATTCGCTGGAACCATCCGGAACTCGGGATGGTTTCCCCCGATAAATTCATACCGCTGACCGAGCAAACCGGCCTGATTCTCCCGATTGGTGAATGGGTAATCCGCGAGGCGTGTCGACAGTTGCATGAATGGCATTGCCAGGGTTTCCATCTTCCCAGAATTTCCGTCAATGTTTCGCCGTTGCAGTTGCAGCGACAGGATCTGCTTGGCATTGTGAAAGACGCCCTGGCGTCAAACAGCCTCAGCACACACTCTCTGGAACTTGAGATCGTGGAAAGTGCCCTGATGGAAGATATGGGGCGCTCCATAACGGTTTTGAAGGAATTGCGGAACATCGGCGTCAAAATCAGTATCGACGATTTTGGAACCGGATACTCTTCGCTCAGTTATCTGCACAATCTGCCGGTCGATATCCTGAAAATAGACCGTTCATTCCTGTGGCAGGTTCACGAATCCAAAGAAGATGAACAGATCTTTGCCGCGATTGTGGCCATTTCCTTAAGTCTTGGTCTTGTGGTTGTTACCGAAGGGGTTGAAAACGCTGAGCATGAGCAGATACTTAAAAAACATAACTGCCATGAAGCTCAGGGTTATTATTATGCCCGCCCTTTACCGGCGGCAGAACTGTTTCAGCGTTTCATGAGCACACGGATGCGACTGGAGGATATTGAAATCAAAGATACGATAGACCCTAAGGGTTTTGAAAACCCTTAGGGTCTATCACCATATATGGCAGTTATGCCAAACTTGAAAGATATCAGTGACTGTTTTTTTCTGACACAAAATAATACATGACATTTTATTTAATAGTATCAAGCTGTTGCAGTCATATTTGCTGCAGCATGTATCGGGCATGTTAGTTGCTGATTACATTGATTAGAACGAAAGCAGTAATTTTCAGCAAAGGGAGAATACAAGAATGGCTCACTCAAAGGATCCGCAGAAACCAAAGGCGCCGTGCACAGAGACTGAAAAATCAAAAGCTCCCTGCACAGACAAAGACAAAGCTCCATGTTCAGAAACACCGAAAATTCACGCTTCCGGTCATGACCAGCACAAAAAGTAAAATCGCCGGAGT
>JBAXVG010000036.1:0-50972 GCA_037129255.1 Desulfuromonadales bacterium
ACCAGTTTACAGGAAAAAACGCTTAACTACAGGCGGGATCAGGAAACGTGAACTTCGACAAGATCCACTCCGGCGCGAATGTGATTCTGGATCATGCCAATGACCGGGGCCGGCTGTTCTTCCCAGCGCGGTGACCGCAATTCAAGCTCCTTTAAACCGCGATGACCGTAAATAGACAGGAATTCATTAAGATTTTTGCGAAATATTGTCGCTTCCGGTTCGATCTCCAGACGAGCCAAAGCTTCATCCTGATTATAGCGGGACATAATGTCCATTACCGCCGGGTTTTCCCGGGCCATTTGCGCCAATCTCCACGAATCACGACCCATTTCTGCCGACAGAACTCCCTCCGTACCGGCGCAAACACTGGAAACCAGATCATCGGTCAGGCCGGGCATCCATCGCTGAAGCAGCAATCTGAGCAGAGGTACTAAAAGCAGATAGCGACCCGCCGACAGATTGACAAACAGCACCATCCGCCCGATAGGATCCGACCATTTGGGCATGAGCCACAATCGTTTGAAAGTTTCAATCGGATCATAGGAGCAATCGGCTTCCACCCGGCGGCATTGATCGCGAACAGTATCCATGAAATCAACCGGCAGGTCATCAGTCCGGGTACATACCGTCCCGCAAACAAGATAAAAGGCCAGAAGAAAGCCCATGGTCAGCGGGATGCGTGGCCAATCGATTTTTGCTCGGGACAACAGCTCATCACCGCCTAAAAAGAGAAGCTGCACAAACTCCGCATCGCTCAGTTTCAGCGGTAGCATTCGTTTGACGAAGGAGATGTTGATGTAGACCCAACCTTTGATAATGCGCATATCGCCGACAGCTGCCATATTGAGCAGATCGGAAGTCAATGGGGTTAACGGCTCGGTAAAATTTTCGAAGATTGGTTTAAAGAGCACATATCGGCCTCGAATTCCCAGACTTAAATCGGGCCGCCCCATGACGGTAATCGGACGCGATTGAAGCAGGTAGAATGTGCCGCTGACCAGGGCCCATTCCACATCCTGCGGTGCACAGAAATATTTTTCAGCCTTGCGACTCAACTGAGCTATCTGCTGCGCTTGATCATCGGATAACGTTGGTTGCAGGCGCCGACCGGGGGGGACGGATTGTAAACGTTCCCTCTGTCCGGCGATGAGCCGGGGTGAAATCATGAATTGTTTATCGGCAGTCTTTTGTCCGGTTATGGCCAGGGTGGAGTGATCCAGCACATATCGATCAGGAGTGACCCGCCCATCGACTATGGCTGCTCCCATTCCCCAACTGGACTCTATGATGATCTCGTTTGTCGCACCGCTCACCGGGTTGGCGGTGAAGGTGATCCCGGCCACCTCAGAAGGGATCATTTCCTGAACAACAACGGCCATCTGAACCTGAAGATGGGGTATGCCGTGATTGATCCGATAGGCAACCGCCTCGTCATTCCATAGAGATGCCCAGCAATGTCGAATCAGCAGCAACAGGTCATCGCGGGTGGCATAATAATACGTCCCGTGCTGCCCGGCAAAACTGGCTTCGGCCGAATCTTCAGCGGTAGCCGAACTGCGCACGGCGCATAAAACAGGATGGTTATATTTACTCGCCAGACGATCATAACCGGTCAGAATTGCTTCCGAAATTTCGCTGGAAATTGACAAGGCGCTCATTCCGGAGCGGGTCGCCTGACAACGGGCACGTCTGTCCTCCGGAGCTAATTCATTCAGATCTGCAAGATTCTGTTCCTCACATATGGTACGGATCTGTGTTTGATATGCATTGATGGTAACAACAAAACCGGATGGAACAGGGAAGCCATGCTGTATTAATTCACCTAGATTAGCGGCTTTTCCACCTACTATCCCTTGATCTTGAGGTTGGATATCTTCCAGAAAAAGAATTAATTTCATAAATTACCGGTCATCCTCGCCGCTTTACCCGTTGTCCATCTCAGTGTTCTCGCCGTCGGTTTGTCTGGCTTTACCAAATGCGCACGTCTGACCCTTGATGGTTCTCCTTTTCCAAAGATTTCAGATACTGACTTTTCTGATTTTCATTGCCACCTTTGGGTGATGTTTTTCTATGCATTCGGGACAAATACCATGACTAAACATTGCATCAGAATGTTGTGAAATGTATTTTTCCAGCTGATCCCACGATTCATGTTCGTTGCGGATTTTCTTACAATGCATACAGATGGAGATAATTCCCTCCAGACGCTTCATTCTATTAATTGTGGACTCTATTTCCTCTTTCTGGAGAGTCACTGTCTCTGTTAAAAGCTCTTGCTCTGTCAAAGCCTGTTTGAGTGCCTGATTTGATACATCAAGCTCAACAGTACGCAGTCTGTTCTCCGCGAGCATGGCTTCCAATTCAGTACGATGCTGCTTGTCGCTGGCCATGACAGCGGAGAGCGCGTATGTCGCGGCGTGTAGTCGATAAATCTCGTGGACCGGCGATGTCGGTAAACTGATTGCTGTACTCTCATTGTTTTCCAGTTGATCGAGAGTCTGAACGGTACGTTGCAAAGGGCGTGCTATATAAATCAGAATAAAACCGCCAAACAACAGACCACACAGCAGCAGGGCCACTATGGCAAAGGTCAGCCAGCTCAAGGTTTGCGTGGAAATTGTGTGTATCCGGTGAGCATCGTCTGAGGCGCGTTTCGACGATTTCGTCGTCAATTCGTCAGCCAGTACCGTCAAGTCTTCAGCTGTTTGTGCCCAAAGGGCAAGCGCCTTTTCGCGGGCTGGCTGATCGACTGGTGGAAGGGGCGACATTGCGAGTGCCTGACCTAATACTAACCTTGCACTCTGCACCCGTGCCTTCACCAATTCGCTGGCCTGCATACTCGGGTGCATTGCGATGAGCGTCATCGACATTTGCACCCGGTTGCGTTCAACTGATGAGGTGGTGAACATCGCCGTATCCCCGTAGCGTCGCAGATGTTCCAGGTTGCGAACGACTCTTGATGTTTCCAGTACGCCGGGTACTGTAAGCAGCTCGATGGCTTCGGTTCCTCTGGTAATTCTAAGGTGACCCGCCGTCAACGCGGCAATTGCCAGCATGGCAAGCGTTACAGTCGTAAAACTGCCGATGATTATGATTTTTTTCAGCGACCAGTGCCTGGCTGTCGTATTCATGGCTAAAGCACGCGAAACGGCATATGACGGGAGTTGATCTTTTCCAACGTTCCGTTACTCCTGATCTCTTTCAGTGCTTCGTTAAGACGATCACGCAATTGGGGTTTGGTTCGTGTAACGCCAATTTTTGCATCACCGGTGAGTTCTGGTGCGACAATAGGAGTGACGGTGAAACCCAGCTCAATCAGTTTCGGCTGAGACAGTATGTTGATGGCCTGAAACATGGCCAGCAGACTGGCATCAGCACGCCCCTGCTCCAAAGCGTTGACAATAACTGTGACAGTATCTGCCAGCACCATGCGCTGATTGCCTGCCAGTCTGGACTGAATATAATTCATTTGAACCGCCCCCTTCAGCACCACCACGCGAAGGCCCGAAGTTGACAGGCTGACCCCCTGGCGTGCGATCAAATAACTACTGCTGCGGAAATAAGGAGTAGTGAACAGCATCTTCGCAGAGCGCTCCGGCGTTTCCAGCAGGCTGGCAGAGACGAAGTCGACCCGGTTGTTCGCAACGGCATCTATCAGTTCCTGCATGGAATTCGTCTCGTTAAAGCTGCAGGTTACCGACATGGAGGTGCAGAGCGCACGGGCCACATCAACGCTGAACCCAGTCAATTCACCTTTTTCGTTACGCCAGCTTCCCGGTTTGGCATCTTTCATGACACCAACCACCAGCGACTCCCCTCTGGCAAACGTTGAGCTTTCCATCACGAAACTGATAGATACTGTAAAGACAATCATAATGTGACAAAGAAATTTGGGCATGTTACATGACCTCGCTGTCAGTAGATTTTCGCATTTCATTTCTTAATGTACGTTTGCCTGTCGCCGTCCCGAACCAATCCAGCGCGATATTTCTGTCCAAACTTGGAAGGCATGATCGGTTGACCAAGAAAAGGTACGACAATCTGTCCTCCATGAGTGTGGCCGGACAACACAAGGTCGATTCGTTCACGCGCCAGTGAAATCTCATCATTAATGTCTGGATTATGACTCAGTAGAATATTGATTGTCTCTTCGCCGATTCCCTTGCAGGCTGTAGCAAAAGAACAGCTTGGCTCCCAGTAGTCATCAACACCTAACAGGCGAAATGACGTCCCGCCTTTATTCAGCTCAACGCTACTATTCCTTAGCCAAACCATCCCAATCTGTTTTGAAAAAGTCTCACATATTACCTTCACGGCCTCCGAACCACTCCAAAAATCATGGTTTCCAAGAACTCCATACACCCCAAGAGGTGCCTTCAGATGAGATAGTGCAATGACGCAACCAATTAAATGTTCTTTTTTAAACTCGCCGATTGATCCTGAAAGAAATTTGGTTGATCCAGAAATATAGTCACCTGTCATGACAATCAAATCAGGCTTTTCTGACATTATGAGCTGTCCAGCGGTACTTATTAATTAAAATAGAAACTTCACGCCGCTTCTCCTATTGGAAGTGTGACGACAAATCGTGTTCCCCCTTCCGGTATGCTTTCGGCCCGGATCTCTCCCCCATGACCATCTACGATGCGCCGTGCAATAGCAAGGCCGAGCCCGGTTCCTTTTTCACCGCCGGTGCCAAGCCTGCTGGCTCTGCTAAAAGGTATGAAGAGCTGGTCAATAATCTCCGCAGGCAAACCGGCACCGCAGTCTTCGACCTTTATTACAAGGTTTGTATCATCGGCTGACAGACGGACCGTCACGCTACTGTCCGGGCGGCTGAACTTGATGGCATTGCCCAATAGATTGTTCAAGACCTGTTCAATTTTCGGCCTGTCCCAAACTACCGTGTCCGGCAGCTGTCCGGTATGTACTACCTGGATTCTGATACCTTTTTTTTGAGCGAGCACCCGGTTGATCTCAATGTTCTGAGAAATGAGTTCTGACAGGTTCCAGGGGCAGAGGTTCAGGTGCAGATTGCCTGATTCGATCTTGGATATGTCCAGCAGCTCATTGATGAGCCCCAGCATGAATTCGCTGGATTTCATGATGACACCGACCAGCTCTCTGTCATCATCAGGAGTATGCTCCCGCTCCTGGTCCAACAGATATTCGCTGTACGATACGATGGTTCCCAGGGGGGATCTCAGATCGTGGGCCGCCATGCCGACAAAATAGTTCTTCTGTTGATTCAACTGTTCCAGTTCGCGATTTTTCTTCATCAATTCGCGCTGCATGGCCGACAATCGGTTGTTAAGGTGAGTCAATTCGTCATAGATGGAATTATCGCGATCTTTTAGTTGTGAATATTCTTTCTGCAGCTCTTTCACAAGAATCCGCACGTTACCGGTCTGCCCGTTGCTGATCCTGAGCATCTCCTCGATCACCAGAATCGCAGAATCACGGGAACCGGCGCCTACGATAAGAAGCTTTTCCTCCTGAAGTGCAGCGGCACAATGCAATGTTACCAGGCACGTTTTCAGGGCTGCGACCAGTTCCCAGTCACATGCGAATCCTTTGGAGCGTGCCTCGCTCAAGAAGAGGAGTACTTTCTCAAGGCATGCCTCATCGAAAATTCCGGCAATCGGGGTTCCTGCAGAGAACTCACCCGCTATTTCATAATCATTCCTGATGACCTGCTCTATGGTGCCGGATGCATCACAGATAACGACAAAGGCTGGTTCAGGCATTGTAGCTCCCTGCCGCATGAACTGCCGATTCCGGAATGGCAGGAAAAAGAATTCTGAAACGGCTTCCCGCTCCCGGTTCACTGACAATATGTATGGCCCCCTTGTGCCATCTGACAATACCCAGAACAGCCGCCATTCCCAGTCCACGCCCGGTGAACTTCGTACTGAAGAAAGGATCGAACAGTTTTGCAATGGTGTCTTTGTCCATACCGCAACCGGTGTCGGAAACATCCAGAAAAACAAATTTCCCTTCGGCTGTACCATCCTCGAACCAGCAATCGTCAAGATAGGACGGGCTGCATTCCATGCAGCCCGTGGCGATGCGCAATGTCCCGACATGATCGCCCATGGCCTCAACCGCGTTTATGACCAGATTCATTACCACCTGACGCAGTTGAGTTGCATCGCCTTTGACCGGACAGAGCGAACTGGCGGGGACAAATAGCCTGGTGACAGTGCCGGGAACTGTAACTTCAAGTATCTCCTGCATCTTCTCCAGCAGATCATTCAGATCGATCTCTGTACTGATAAAGCAACTCTTGCCCGAATAGTCCAGCATCTGCTTTGCAATCACTGCAGCGCGGCCTGCTGAGTTTTCAATGCTTTTCAGGCAATCGACGGCATCTGAATCGGGAGGCAGAAGCATCAGGGCAAGCTCTGCATTGCCGATTATGGCCGTAAGGATATTGTTGAAGTTGTGGGCGATCCCTCCTGCAAGCACTCCGAGACTTTCCAGCTTCCGGGTGCGCAGCAGCTGGGCTTCGGCACGTTCGCGCTCCTCCTTGAGGCGACGTTCAAGATCAATAATGTCATAGCAACGCTGAATGGCTACCAATAATTTTTCTTTCAGAATCGGTATCGGAAGGAACTGGGTGATCCCGATGTCGACAGCTTTTGACAGGAAATCAATACTGTTGCATGCAGTCAGCAGGATGATGGGAACCCTGGGAGCGATACTCCGGATCAGGCAGCTCATTTCAAGTCCGTCAATAACCGGCATCATGAGGTCGGTCAGAACAATGTCCGGACGGTTTTCTACGAACAGGGCATGCCCCTCACGCCCATCGGCAGCAACGAGCATCGTCTCCACCCGGCCGGAAAGGAGCCGGGTCATAATGTCCAGATTGGCAGGATCGTCATCAACGCAGAGTATCGAAACAGGAAATCTGGCCATGTGAATGGTTACTCCTTCAGGACGTGAATTTGTAGCGACGGCACGTATCTACAAAGGAGGGAGCAATGTCCGGATTGCTCCCGAAATGCAGGTGGATGTAGGAAGCCAGACAATTCCCGATACGGAATCCTTCCGGTTCCAGTACGGAATTCAGTCGCGACACCCTGAAGCAGCGCTCGACAGTATCCGGCATCCGGGCTATCTCCGAGTAATGAAATTCGTGCCCCCGGCAGATGGCGCCCTCTCCGCCAAGAGCGGTCCCGGTTACAAACTCCACCTGTCGGTAACCAAGCACCTTGCGCCGGGTCAACATCCTGGCCCGCACCGGAAAAATCCCGACCAGCTCAACGTCAGACTGATTCTGTGTATCATCCAGCCCCTCTGTCAGATACATGAATCCGCCACACTCCGCATAAACCGGCATATCCGCCGCCACTGCAGCCCGAATAGCCATTTTCATACTTCCGTTTTCGTTCAGTCTCCCTGCATGCAGCTCGGGGTAACCACCCGGCAGATACATTCCATGGATATCAGCCGGCAGTTCTGCATCGTTCAGCGGCGAGAAAAAGATGATTTCCGCTCCGGCTGCCTGCAGCAGGCGAATAGTATCCCCGTACATGAAACAGAATGCGGAGTCGCGGGCCACGGCGATCCTGACCGTTGGTTCGACTCCGCTTTCAGGCCCGCATTTCGGGTACGCCAACCGGGTGCTGACTGCCGTCTGAGCGGTTTGTGCCGGGCGCAGCCGAGGCGAGTCGAAGCTCAGTCCGGCCAACCGGTCAAGACAGAGACAACGCTCCGCCATATCAGCCAGCCGCGTGATAAACTCATCCGGCAACGGATTATCTTCAACGGTTACCAGTCCGAGATGCCGCGAAGGAACGGCAAGCGACTCGTCGCGGAGGACACAGCCAAAACAGGCGATTGCAGGGCAGTGAGCGGCAAGTACTTCCCTGAGAATGGCGGCGTGTTTTTCGCTTCCCACATTGTTGAAGATGACTCCCGCCACCCTGACCAATGGATCAAATCCCGCGAAACCGTTTATGAGAGCCGCCGAGCTGGCAGCCATGCCGTGGGCGCTGACAACTAAAACGGTTGGCACTCCGATAATTGCAGCTATCTCTGCGCTGCTGCCGGCTTTGCCGGATGCGCCGATGCCGTCGAAGAGTCCCATCGCCCCTTCGATAACTGCAATTGCCTGACCGGTCAGACCGGTCAGAAAAGTCTGAAGAACAAAATTCTCCGGGCACATCCAGCAGTCCAGGTTGATCGAAGGTCGGCCGGTCACCAGGCTGTGATAACCGGGATCGATAAAATCCGGGCCACACTTGAAAGGGGCCACCACCTGGCCGCGACGCACCAGAGCCGCCATGATCGCCAGGCTGACCGTGGTCTTGCCGCTGCCGCTCTGTGGGGCGGCGATAAGGAAACCGTTCTTTTTGTTCACCGTAACGACCTTCTGGTACCACCGTACTGAAAGAACGCAATCACATGAAATTCATTCTTGTCATATCCCCTGGGAAAACCGCCCACCGGCCCGATTGCCCGCAGCGTTCTGATGACCTCATCGTCAAGCACCCGTGCGCCGGAACTTTCAAGTTTCTGGATATTGGTGATCTCACCCTGACGGTTGAAGGTGATCCTGACAGGCGTTATCCCTTCGATCCCTTTCATGGCAGCTTCCTGCGGATAACGCCATACACCGTAGACCGCACCTTCAAAGCGGCGCAAAAAAGAGCCGAACAGAATATCATCACTGTTCAGAAAACGGGTATCTCCCTCGGCAATGTTGTTCTCAAACTTGTGCCGATAACTCTCCTCAAGTTTTGCCATTCGGTTGGCGCCGGGGAAAAGCTGCGGCTCGACAGCCTGCCGGGAACCCTGTCCTTTTGGTTTCAAAAGGCTCGACGCGGATGAACCCGGAGCAATCGGGGACGGCAAGCGGTCAGCTGTTACCGGCATGGACGGTTTGTCCGGGGAGTCGGCGCGGCGTTCCTGGCGAGGCTGCGGTGGTGGCGGAGTTGAACGACTTTCCCGAGGGGCATCGCCGCGCGGCGCGGTCTCGCGAGGCACCCGCACCCGCTGGTCCGATTGCCGCCGGGTTTCCTGTTGCTGTGGTTCAACAGGCTGCTGTAACGCCGGCATCTGCTGCAAATCCAGAAATACCGGAGCCTTGGGAGGTTCTTGCCGGATCTGCGAAAAATAATGGAATACGGCCAGCCCCCCCGCATGCAGCAGCAGGGAGACGATAATCAGATACAGAAAGTGTTTTTCCATGTATTGATCAGACATGGAATGTGATCGTTTCAATATGTGGCATGGCAGTAGTCATTTCAGCCGGAAGAAGGGATGACTTGAACAACCTCACGGACGTACTCGCGCTGAAGGTCAGTCTGATAAACGGTTTCTTTTCGCAGAAAAGCCATGATCTCCTTCAGACTCTCCAGAATAGTAGGCTCCGCCCTGGGAAGCTCCTTAGGATCAATCTCCAGTGTAATGGTACTCTGATAGTCGCTGTTACTCAGATGATTGAGGAAACGGGTCAGCGGCAGGATACCACGCCCCGGCAACAGGTGTTCCCGCCCATTACCGTAGTCGGAGAAATGAATGTTACGGATGCGACCCGATTCATAAAACAGGAAAAAATCATTGATGAAGTTTGTATGCCCGGATCCCATGTGCGTGCAGTCAAACGTCATGAAGAGATTATGTTCATGGATGAATTCAATCATTCGTTGCGGTCTTGAAAGAATATAAGGATTAATCCTGTAATCACCGCCCCAGGGCATATTCTCAAGGGTTATGATCACCTTTCCGTCCATTCCGATCTCTTTTTGAAAGTCACGGATCTTGTGAAGCCAGCGCCAGAAAGCAATTTCCAGCCTCATCCAGGAGGGGGGGTGAAAATTAACCAGCGGGATTCCGCATTCGGCCGCAAGATCAACACATCGTTTAAGGCAGTCTGTCTGGTCACCCCATCCGTCCAGCATCATGAACGGTGAATGAATGGAGTGAATGGTCGCAATCTCCTGCAACGAGCGGATCAGCTTGCCTGGATTCACTCCGACAAAATCCTGGTTGATGATCAGCTCGACTCCGTCAAAGCCCGATTCAGCCGCCAGTTCAAAGACCTTCCGGAGGGGGAGTGTGAAAAGACATCCGGTCGAAAGAGAAATCAGCATGGGGGGCTACTCCCTGTTGCCGCAATGTGAAACATCATCAGCTTTCCGGGCAGTCATGAACATCCCGGGCCAGGAAACGCCTCATTTCTTCCGATGGCGGAGCAGTCAACTTTGAAACAACCACCATGACAATCATCACCAGCGGCGCTCCGATAAAAGCGGATGAAGTGACCGGAAACAGCTGGGAGATGAAAGGCAGCGCGTCATGCTGAAGCAGCGGCGCAAAAGAGATCACCATCCCCGTCAGCATACCGCTGATCACACCGGCTGAATTGGCACGGTACCACCAGATTCCCAGCAGAAAGGCCGGAAAAATGGTATTGCCGGCCAGTGCAAAGGCAAAAGCGGCAATTTCGGCGATCATCCCCCACGGTTTAAGGGTCAGCACCGTAACGACAACAGCCATTATCAGAAAAAAACCTTTTGCTGCAAAAATCTTGTCTCTCTCCGAAGCATCCGGGCGAATCAGGCGAGGATAGATATCGTACGAAAACGATGCAGCGCCACTCAGCAAAAGAGCCGCCGAAGCGGAAAAAGCAGCGCTCATGCCACCCGCCGCCAGAAGACCGATTAACCACACCGGTAATCCTCCCAGACCGGCCGCAGTCAACACGACCATGTCGGCCGCACTGTTATCGCCGGCATTGAATGGAATGTTGTTCTGCGCTTCAAAAAGACGGGCCAGCACTCCGTAGGCCGGCGCCGACCAGTAGATCAGGGCAATAAAAAACAACCCCCACACCACACCCCAACGGGCATCGCGGATACCGGGCACCGCGTAAAAACGGGAAAGCACATGCGGCAGCCCTGCGGTTCCGAACATGAGCGAGAAGCAGAGCGCCAGCCATTGAAACAGGGTGGTGTTACAAAATGGTTCGGACCAGGCAAAGCCGAACTGCTTATAAAGGACGTCGATGGCCGCTCCGTAGCCGAACTGGGGCAGTATCCAGAAATATCCCAGCTTGCGGGTCAGATACATCAGAGGCAGAATGAAGGTGGTGATCAGCACGAAATACTGCAGTTGCTGGTTACGGGTAGCGCCCAGCGTACCTGAAACTACTACGAACGACACCAGCAGCAGGGCACCGACTATGACTGCCGGCACATAAGCGATGTCGAACAGCCAGGACACCAGCAGAGCAATACCCCGAAACTGCGCCACACTGTAGATAATGGTAATGATGATCAAAATGACCGCCGCCAGAGTGCGGGCAGCGTCAGACTCATAGCGGAAGCCGATGAAATCGGAGGCGCTGAATTTCCCGAAACGCCTGATCTGGGTAGCCATCAGAACCAGCAGCAGGACATAGCCGCCGGTCCACCCCAGCACGAAGGCCATCGCATAATAGCCCTTCAGGTAAAACATGCCCGCCAGACCGAGAAAGCTGGCCGCACTCATCCAGTTACTGGCAATGGCGGCTCCGATGCCGATCCGTCCGGTGTAGACACCACTCAGACCATAGTCTGATGTAGTGCCGGCGCGGTGGCGCAGTCCTGAAATGATGAAAACCGCGAATAGAGCGACTACGATGGCAAGCGGTAATACGCGTATTGAAGTGTATTCCATTTATTCGTCCTCCCCGCTGGCCGGTCTTACACGAAAACGGAGCGAACCATCCAGACTGCTGGCACTCGCCGCATGGCGGTCCATCCATACGTTGAACAGAATGCAAAGAATTATGAACCAGAGAGGCAGAAACTGACCGGTCAGCCAGAAATGGATCGGCAGATTAAAAAAGGTCAGGTCATCGAGTAGAAGTGCGGAATAGGTTACCTCCAGCAGATATATGAAGATCTGGGAGCCGATAATGGCAATCAGCCAGCCTGCCAGAATTAACGTGATGACACGAATTTCTCCCCGCATGGTCGCGCCGCGAGGTCTGAAAAAGCTGACATCCTTTTCTGGTGACGAATCATTCATGGTTTACCCCGCGCTCTCGTTTTTTCTATAATGAACATGGTATATCTGCTTACCCTCTTCCAGAAAACGCCGCATATACTTTGACAGAGGATATCCTTCCAGAATGTGGCGGTATCTGTCGCCCCCCAGCACATTGTCAAAACCATCCTGCTGTGTCATGAATTCCGACACATCCAGACCATAATCTTCAAAATCCGTGGCAAAATAGAAATCGGCTCCCGGTCGCATGAAGCGGGAAAGCCAGGCAACGAACGTGGTGTTGACCAGACGGCGCTTGCGATGCCGCATCTTTGGCCACGGGTCGGGGCAGTTGATAATTACCGTCCGAAGCGTACCGGGGAGAATACAGGCCTCGATAAAACTGCGTGCCTCGGCCCTCAGGACCCGAACGTTGCAAAGCCCTGCCTTATCGATCCGCCTGCTGGTCTTGAGGCAACCCTTATTGTAAAAATCAAGGGCGATAAAGTTCCATTCGGGATGCAACGCAGCCATCTGAACCACAAAATCACCCACGCCGCAACCGATTTCAAGAGCCAGTGGCTGGTCGTCTCCAAATATATCACTCCACAGCGGTGCTGGTTCAGTATCCTTCCAAGGCAGGAACGAGGCGGATTTGATAGGGATCAGCATGAACTATCCTTTGGTAAAATTATGCAACCATAGCATATCTTGCGGGTTGACGGGAGGGGTTTTATTCTGTGGCAGAACACCGGGTACCGGATATATCCGACATCAATTCGCGATGGACGCAGCAATGAAGCTATGCTATGTAAACATCCTGTTATTTTTGTTCCGGAGACCATATTTCTCGCATAGTCAACGTTTGCAGCTTTATGAAAGGAAATCAATTGAATAACAGTATAGTTGCGAAATCAGATGTGCGACTGCTGGTAGCAGAAGATAATCCTTTTAATGTTGAACTTATCAAGATCATGCTTGACTCGCTGGAATATCCCGAAGCAGTGTTCGTAACCACCGGAAGGCAGGCATGTGAGGCATGTAACGTGCAACAGTACGATCTGATACTGATGGATTGCAATATGCCGGAAATGGATGGGTATGAGGCAACCCGCCATATTCGGACTCTCGAAAGCTCCGTTTCCTCCATGCTCTGCCATCGGCCGAGCATTATCATTGCCATGACCGGGGATTCCATGCCGGACAATCAAGAGGAGTGCCGTAAGGCCGGTATTGATGATTTTTTGCCAAAGCCGTTCACAATACAACATTTTAAAAATGTGCTGCAACGCTGGTTACCGGAATCAGACTGATCATACCTTCAAAAACAGGTGGCTGGACATGGTTGTGAACATACGTACGACAGACACACCAGGGAGTGGCGGGCAACCGGACGCGGTTGACTGGAGCGTGCTTGAGACTCTGAATGTGCTTCAGAAAGCGGGAAAACCGAGTATCCGCAGAACGTTGATAACGGCTTATCTCACCACAGTACCGGGATTACTGGAACGCGCCGGGACGGCCGTCAACACCGCTGATGGAGCAGCATTGAGAAGTGCAGCCCATTCCATGAAGTCAAGCAGCATGGCCATAGGAGCAGTACTTTTCGGAAGAACCTGCGCAGAGCTTGAGCTACTGGGAAAATCGAACACCCTTGAAGATGCGCCGGCACTTTTGAGAAGGGCCGAAAGTGAACTCGACGCTACCTGTTCCGCCTTACGTGAAGCGCTGGAACCGGACGAGAGTGACGGAGTATGTAGTTTCTGACTGACATCACGGATTTATCAGGAGCAAAGGCATCTACCCATGAGTAATGAACAAAAAGAATTCTTCGGTAAAGTATTGGTCGTTGATGATGATTTCGCCGTTCGGATACTTGCCCACGAAACTCTGGAACAGGCAGGTTTTGAGGTAACTGTTGTCGATAACGGTCTTGACGCCATTGCCCTGTTTGACACATTCAACCCTGACATTATCCTTCTTGATGTAATGATGCCGGGCATGGATGGCTTCCAGACATGCCAGGAGATACGAAGTACGCCTGATGGCGCCGATGTGCCGATCCTGATAATGACAGGGCTTGATGATCTGGAGTCGATTACCGCAGCCTACCGGTCCGGCGCGACCGATTTTGTAACAAAACCTATTCAATGGCTGGTGCTCCCGTACCGGGTCCAATACTTGATCAGATCCGGCATGGCATATATCGAGCGGAAGCGGGCGGAAGAAAGGATCAAAGAGCTGGCCTTCTTTGACCAGCTGACAGGCCTGCCCAACCGCATCCTCCTGCTCGATCGCCTGACACAGGCCATGACCGCCAGTTCCCGTAACGGCAGTTACGGTGCGTTGCTGTTCATTGACCTCGACAATTTTAAAACGATTAACGACACACTTGGTCATGATATGGGTGACCTGTTGCTGCAGCAGGTAGCAGAGCGTCTGACTACATGTGTTCGTGCAGGTGATACCACAGCACGACTGGGTGGTGACGAATTTGTGGTCATGCTGGCGAACTTGAGTACCGACGAGAGAGCCGCCGCCAGCCAGACCGAAATTGTCGGTGATAAAGTTATTGCCACGCTCAACCAGCCTTATCTGCTAAGAGGAATTACGCACCACAACACACCAAGTATAGGTATAACCTTGTTTAACGGCCTTCAGGCAGAGATCGAGGTACTGTTGAGACAGGCTGACATAGCCATGTACAGATCAAAGGAGGCGGGGCGCAACACCGTGCGTTTCTTTGATCCGGAAATGGAGACTGTCGTGATGGAGCGTGCCGCCCTGGAAAAGGATCTGCGCAAAGCTGTTCAGGAGAGACAGTTCTTTCTCAACTATCAGGCTCAAATTGCTGATGGTCATCTGACGGGATCTGAAGCTCTGGTGCGCTGGCAACATCCTCAACGTGGCCTGATATCGCCTGCCGCATTCATTCCACTGGCCGAAGAGACCAGGCTGATTCTGCCTTTAGGCCGCTGGGTGCTGGAAACCGCCTGCGCTCAACTGGCCAAATGGGCTGACCGGCCAAAAATGTCCCATCTCACCGTTGCGGTGAATGTCAGCGCCCACCAGTTCCGGCAAGCCGACTTCGTGGATCAGGTAGTGGAGGTACTGCATACCACCGGCGCCAATCCGCAGCTACTAAAACTTGAACTGACGGAGAGTCTGCTGTTATCAAATGTAGAGGAGATTATCGAAAAGATGCTTGTTCTGAAAGCCAGGGGAGTGGGCTTCTCTCTGGATGATTTCGGTACCGGCTATTCCTCGCTATCTTACCTGAAACGGCTGCCGCTGGATCAGTTGAAGATTGACCAGTCATTCGTGCGTGACGTGCTCGTCGATCCCAACGATGCCTCCATTGCCAAAACGGTTATTGCGCTTGCCCGGAGTCTCGGTTTAGGTGTAACCGCAGTGGGGGTGGAAACCGAAGCGCAACAGGATTTTCTGGCCGGGTCAGGCTGTCATGCCTATCAAGGCTTCTTCTTCAGTCGGCCGCTGTCCGTTGAGAGCTTTGAGGCACTTGCGATGAGAGCATGACCAGACCTGCGATTTGTCCGTACTACCCCAACCGCAGGGAGACCGATCTGCCGTGCGCCTGCAGCCCTTCCAACTCCGCGATTCTGACAATTTCCGACCCCAGACGCTTCAATCCGCCTTCGGAGAAATAGACGATTGAGGATTTCTTGACAAAGTCATCCACCGAAAGCGGCGAGAAAAAGCGGGACGTACCGCCTGTCGGCAAGGTATGATTTGGACCGGCCAGATAGTCCCCGGCCGCTTCGGGTGTCCAGTGACCCATGAAGATGGCACCGGCATTGGTGATTCGAGGCAGGATGGCAAACGGATCGGCTACCGCCAGTTCCAGGTGTTCCGGCGCGATCCGGTTGGAGAATGCGATGGCTTCTTCAATGGTGTCCGACGCAATAACGGCACCGTATTTCTCCCACGAAGCACGGGCGATTGTCTCGCGTGAGAGGCATGACAGCTGGCGCTCCACCTCTGCTGCCACCTGTGCGCCGAAACGACGGTCAGTGGTTATGAGTATCGAGGATGCCAATTCATCATGTTCCGCCTGGGATAGCAGATCTGCTGCGATGTGCGCGGGATTTCCGCTACCGTCGCTTATTACCAGTATTTCGCTTGGCCCGGCAATCATGTCGATACCTGCCTGCCCAAAAACCAGCTTCTTGGCTGTTGCTACATAAATATTGCCCGGCCCGGTGATTTTGTCCACTTTCGGAACAGTCGCGGTACCGTAGGCAAGGGCCGCTATGGCCTGGGCCCCGCCGATGCGGAAGATGCGGTCAACACCGGAGAGGCCGGCTGCCACCAGTACATGAGGGTTGATCTCACCCCCCGGCGTAGGGACGACCATGATGATCTCTCCGACTCCGGCAACTTTGGCCGGAACGGCGTTCATGATTACGCTGCTGGGATAGCTGGCTTTGCCGCCAGGCACATAGATACCGACCCGCTCCAGCGGCGTTATCTTCTGCCCCAGCATGATATCCGGTTCTTCGGTCGAAAGCCAGGTCTGCTGCTTCTGCTTTTCGTGGAAGCGCCTCACCCGGTCGACCGCCAGCTTGAGGGCAGCGATATCATCGGCAGAAACCTTTGCAAAAGCGGCTTCAATCTCACGGGAGGAGAGCTCCAGTTCCGCCGGGGAGGCCGCCTCCAGACGGTCAAAACGCCTGGAAAACTCCAGTACGGCAGCATCACCCCGCCGGCGCACATCGGCAATAATATCGAGTACAACCTGTTCGACCTCACGACCGGCTTCTTCTCCCCGGGAGAGGATGGTGTCAAATTTCAGGCCGAAATCGGCATCGTTAATATCCAGGAAAAGCATGGTACAACTCCGGAAAATTACGTGGGTTTACTTGGCAAATCCTTTTGCACCTTTCAGATCCAGCTTTATCAAAACCGCCGCTTTTTCCAGGTCGGCATTGTATTCGCTGGCAACGACGTACGCCCCCTTCAGAAAAGCTTCCAGGCGCGTAGTGTAACTACTGAATTTGAGCTCGCCGTCGATGGTATGCCGGGCGAAATATTCGGCCAGATTACGCTGTGCCACGACCTCAGCCGCCCGGATGGCGGTAAGGCGCTTCTGTCCTGCTCCTTCCGCTTCGGTAACCGGATACCCTTCCCCATATGCCAGCGCCGCTCCCTGTGCAAAAGCTTCATTGTACTCCACTACCCCCGGCTGGGCAGTGTTGATGACCAGCCTGCTCTCGGCTAACCATACATCAAGCTTGGGAAAGGTGGGGACCGTTGCAGGAGAGGCCTTCTGACTGCGTGAGATTCCCGCATCGGGAGTTTTGTCAGTCGGAGCCGTGCAGCAGGCCGCCAGCCCGGAACAGATAATCACGCACGCAATTCGGATACTTCTCCGCATGATGCCCTCCCTTCGTCCGTCACAGGATTTCTTCCAGCCTCTTGATAATTTCTGATATCCGCTTGTGCCTGGTCTTCAGACTGGCCCGGTTGACAATCAATCTGGCGGTGATCTCGGCAATGGTTTCCACTTCAACCAGCCCGTTTTGCCGCATGGTCTCGCCGGTCGAAACCAGATCTACAATTCTCTCGGAGAGCCCTGCAAGCGGGGCCAGTTCGACTGAGCCGTAGAGCTTGATAATTTCCACCTGGATACCCTTGGAGGCAAAATAACGTTCGGTTATGTGAGGATACTTGGTGGCAATACGCACATGTGACCAGGATGATGGATTGTCGCCTTTCGCCAGAATTGCCGGTTCGGCCACCATCATGCGGCAATAACCGAATTTGAGGTCCAGTGGTTCGTAGACATCCCGTCCCTGCTCCATCAGGGTGTCCCTGCCGACTATCCCCAGGTCGGCGCTGCCATATTCAACGTACGTCGGTACGTCGGTGGCCCGTACAATCATATAGCGCATCCGCTGCTCAAGGTTCTCGAAGATCAGCTTGCGCGAGTCGGAGAGCAGTTCGCGGCAATCAATGCCGATCCGGCCGAACAGTTCGACCGACTCTTCCAGAATGCGCCCCTTGGGGATCGCTATGGTAATCCAGTCGTTCATTCTTTCACTCTCACAATATCCGCGCCCAGTCCGGCCAGCTTTTTTTCGATCGATTCGTATCCGCGGTCCACGTGATAAATACGGGACACCTCGGAGGTGCTGTCGGCCGCCAGTCCAGCCAGAATCAGTGAGGCCGAGGCGCGCAGGTCGGTAGCCATGACCGGAGCTCCGGATAGTTTTTTGACCCCCTTGACGGTCGCAGTATTACCTTCAACAGTGATATCAGCTCCGAAGCGCAGTAATTCCGAAACATGCATGAATCGATTTTCAAAAATGTTTTCCGAGATGACGCTGGCCCCGTCAGCAACGCACATCAGCGCCATGAACTGAGCCTGCATGTCGGTAGGGAAACCGGGGTAAGGACGGGTCTTGATGTTGACACCCCTGATTTTTTTTGGCCCCTTGACACGCACCACTCCGTCACGGTTGGAGATTTCAACCCCGGCGTCCTGCATCTTGAAGGCCAGAGCATCCAGATGCTCAAGCTTCATTCCGTTGATTTTGATATCGCCTCCGGTAATAGCTGCGGCAATCATAAAGGTACCAGCTTCAATGCGGTCCGGCATGACCTCATAATTTGCAGCGGAAAGCTCCGTCACACCCTGAATGTGGATGGTATCAGTGCCGGCGCCTTCAATTTTGGCGCCCATACGGTTCAAATAGCAGGCAAGATCGACGATTTCAGGCTCTCGGGCCGCGTTTTCGAGCACCGTGTCACCTTTGGCTGTGGCGGCCGCCATCATCAGGTGCTCGGTACCGCCAACGGTTGAGACGTCAAAATTGATGCGTGCCCCTTTGAGCCGTTTGCATTTCGCCTCGACATAACCATGTTCAAGGAGAATTTCGGCACCCAGCGCCTGCAAACCCTTCAAATGCAGGTTGATAGGGCGGGCTCCAATAGCGCAGCCCCCCGGCAGCGAAACGCGCGCCTTGCCAAAACGTGCCAGAAGCGGCCCCAGAACCAGTACAGATGCACGCATGGTTTTGACCAGCTCATAGGTGGCTTCATAACTGTTGATGTCGGAGGTGTCGATCTTTACGACATGCCCGCTTCCCTCAACCTTTGCACCCAGTGAGTTCAGCACCTTTATTGTCGTATTGATATCCCGCAGAAACGGCACATTGCTGATCTGGCTCATCCCCGGCGCCAGGATCGTGGCAACAAAGATTGGGAGGGCGGCATTCTTTGAACCACTGACCGTTACCTCGCCCTTTAATTTTTTCCCGCCCTTTATGATAAGTTTGTCCAAAAAAAATACCTCTTGACTTCCAAAATGCCGCTATACTACTTGATGGCTCAGCTCTTGTCCAAAGAAAAGTTAACAAGAATCTGACATTCCCTGCGTTGAAAACGGAAGATGATCAAATGAGCATCCACTTATGATTTAGATAGTACTTAATTCTGCAATACTGTGTTATT
Source organism: Desulfuromonadales bacterium (assembly GCA_037129255.1). Classification (GTDB taxonomy): domain Bacteria; phylum Desulfobacterota; class Desulfuromonadia; order Geobacterales; family Pseudopelobacteraceae; genus JACRCG01. The sequence goes on from JBAXVG010000036.1 coordinate 19,456, forward strand.
GTTTGGATCAATGAGTTATCGACACGACAGGGCACCAGGTAGCGATTATGCTCCGACTTGACTTCAAAACCAAAATTACTCTGCTTTTCCCTCTTGCAGTCACTATTGCGTTAACCGCTCTTGTCTTCCTGATCTATTCCCTTTTGCAGAACTTCATCAAAGAGACGATATCCGTTCAACAGTTTCAGAACGTATCCGGCATGGCGGATAAACTCGAAAATATTTTTCTGACTGTTCTGCCGATCTTTTCATGTGTGATGTTCTTGCTCATGCGGTTTTATTTGAAAAGAATCACAGAGCCGGTCATCAACTTTAGTGAGATCGTAAGTGACAGCAATCTTCAGCGGAGTAAACTGGAAAGCGATCTGGCAAGGTATGAACGTGCCGATGCACAACTCCAACGCCAGAACGAATACCTGCAGGCATTGCACGATACTACCCTGGGGTTGATCAGCCGATTTGACGTGACCGGTCTGCTACAGGCCATTGTTACCCGTGTCGGAACTCTGGTCGGCACGGAGCATAGCTATGTATACCTCAAAAACAGTGCCGGAACAGAAATGGAGATGGTGTTCCAGAGCGGCATTTATAACCACCTGCACCATTATCCGATCAGACCGGGTGAGGGTATCGCCGGACGCATCTGGGATACCGGCAAACTTTTTCATATAGACGATTACAGCCGATGGGAAGGTCGTCTGCCTGATCCGGACCGGGATGTGCTGAGGGGCATGGCAGGAGTACCGCTTAAATCCGGGGAAGAGATTGTCGGAGTTCTCGGAGTTGCTTTTGTCGAAGAAGGAGTCCTCTTACGTGATGAGCAGCTGGAACTTCTGGTTCAGTTTGGTGAACTTGCATCTCTGGCTCTTGAAAATGCCCGTCTGAATGAGAAATCGCAACGGGAACTGTCCGAAAGGATCAAGGCCGAGGCGACCCTGCGAAAGCTTTCAGTAGCTGTGGAACAGAGTCCGGTGTCTATAGTTATCACCGATACTGCCGGCAACATAGAATATGTTAACTCTCATTTTACCAGACTGACCGGCTACAGTCTGGAAGAGGTGCTTGGTCTCAACTCGAGAATACTCAAGTCGGGTGAGACCAGAGACGAGGAGTATCGGGAGTTATGGGAGACAATTCTATCCGGTGGCGAGTGGCGAGGAGAATTTCATAACCGCAAGAAAGATGGTGACCTGTATTGGGAACAGGTGTACATCTCACCAATCCGGGATGACAGCACAAACATGACCCACTTTATTGCCATAAAGGAAGACATAACCGAGCGCAAGCAGCTTGAGAACCAGTTACACCACTCGCAGAAGATGGAGGCCATCGGACAACTCGCGGGCGGTATCGCCCATGATTTCAACAACATTTTGACTGCCATCATCGGCTACTCCAGTATCATGCAGCTCAAACTTCCTGACAACAGCCCTCTCAAGAGGAACGCCGAGCAGATTGCGGCAACTGCTGAACGGGGCGCCAGTTTAACCCAGGGGCTGCTGGCCTACAGCCGTAAACAGAACAGTAATCCGGCCAAGGTCGATCTCAACGAGATCCTCGGTCGTGTTCACCAACTTCTGTTGCGCCTGATAAGCGAGGATATCAAACTGGAAATTATCCTGACGCCGCAGAACCTGCCGGTCATGGCTGACAGTGTCCAGATCGAGCAGGTACTGATGAATCTGGCGACCAACGCCAAGGATGCCCTTTCACCGGGTGGTTCGATAGTAATTACGACCGAGGCGATCAGCATAGATTCCGATTTCGTGCAGGCAAGAGGATTCGGGCTGCCCGGAGGCTATGCCATGCTGACCTTTACCGACAACGGTGAGGGGATGAGTACCGAAATCGTCAAGCATATCTTTGAACCATTTTATACGACCAAAGAGCTTGATAAGGGAACCGGCCTTGGTCTTTCCATCGTGTATGGCATTGTCAAGAAACACAACGGTTATATCACCTGCCATAGCACTATAGGCATCGGCACCACCTTCCACCTGTATTTCCCTCTCCTGACCGAGGCGACGTCTGTTGAGGACAGAACATATGGTGCGGGAGAAAGTAGCCGGCCGGACCCGGAAAAAGATGTAATCCTGGTGGCGGATGACAATGATACCGCACGTGTTCTTGCAAAAGAGATACTGGAAGAATTCGGCTATTATGTCCTGGAGGCCAGGGACGGCAAGGAAGCGCTGGAAATATTCAAGGTTAACCGTGATCGCATAAACCTGATGCTGCTGGATGTAATTATGCCTGAACTGAAGGGGCGTGAGGTCTACGATGCTGTACGGGCAATTGACCCGTCGATGAAAATTCTGTTTTGCAGCGGTTGCAGCAAAGACGTGGTTATCGATCAGGGGAGGCTGGTGCAGGGGATGAGCTACCTGGCCAAGCCGTTCACTCCCAAGGAACTTCTTATGAAAATCCGGGAGGTGATGGAAGATGGGCACTAATGTATCAGGCAGGATTTTTGTGGTTGATGACGATCGTTTCGTCCTGGAAAGTGTTACGACGTTTCTGACAGAATACGGTTTCGATATCTGTTCATTTTCAAACGGAAAAGACGCGATCAAGCAATTTGTCATGGAACCGGTCGATCTGGTGCTGACCGACATCAACATGCCTGTCATGGACGGATTGGAACTGCTGGAGAAAATCCGATTTCTGGATCACGAGACCCCGGTCGTACTGATGACCGCCTATGCTGATCTGGATGTGGCGGTCAAGGCCATCCAGAAAGGCGCTTTCGACTTTATTATCAAGCCGTATCGTCCCCCTTATCTTATCCATACCGTCGAAAAGGGAGTCAATTTCAAACGCCTTACCCAAATCGAAAAAAATTACAAGATCGAGCTTGAGAACACTGTTGAGAAACGCACCGCTGAACTGAACACCGCACTGGGTGAGATCACCAAAATGAGCCGCGAAATTATCGAACGCCTCACCGCCGCTGCCGAATTGCGCGACGAGGATACCGGCCTTCATATTGCCCGGATCGGCATGTACGCAAAGCTGCTGTCCATGCATCTGCATATGGATGGTGATTTTGTTGAAGACATATCGGTGGCCAGCGCCATGCACGATGTCGGGAAAATCGGGATCCCCGATTCGATTCTGCTGAAACCTGCCCCCCTGACCAGAGAAGAGTTCCTCACCATCAAACAGCATACTGTCATCGGCGAACGCATCCTGAGAGGGTCATCGCACCGTATGCTCAAAATGGGCGCTATTATCGCGGCAACCCACCATGAGCGTTGGGATGGCACCGGCTATCCGATCGGATTGAAAGGGGCGGAGATACCCCTGGAGGGGAGGATTGTCATGCTGGTTGACCAATATGACGCGCTTCGCAACAGCCGGGTTTACAAGCATGCCTTTGATCATGCCAAGAGCTGCGACATTATTTTGAATGGAGACGGACGTACCATGCCTGAACATTTTGATCCGCAGATTCTGGCGGCCTTCCGTGAGATAAAAGACGACTTTGCGGATGTTTTTGAAAAAAGCCGCGGTTAGGTATTCACTTCCTGCAAGACCACCAGATTATCCCGATGAACAACCACATCGCCATAGTGATATCCGAGAACGGCTTCAATTTCGGAGCTCTGCTTACCGGCAATCCGGGCAATTTCCGTGCCGGAATAATCTGAGAGACCACGGGCGAATTCTTTACCATCTGTTCCGCATATCCGCACGCTGGCACCCCTTTCGAAACGACCTTCCGCCCGGGACACTCCCGACGGCAGAAGGCTTTTACCCTTCTTCAGCAGCACATCACGCGCACCGTCATCCACAAAGATCCTGCCAGCCGGTTTGAGGGTAAAGGCTATCCAGTGTTTGCGGCGGTTAAGACCATTCCGTGAAGGGAGGAAAAGGGTGCCGACCTCATCGCCCCGCATTGCGGCCAGAATGATCCGCTCCCGTTTCCCTGATACTATGATGGTAGCAACACCGTTCCTGCCGGCCTTCCTGGCGGCAGCTATCTTGGTGGCCATACCGCCGGTACCGATGCTGGAGCCGGACTCTCCGGCGGCCCGCTCAATTTCGCGGGTAATACTTCTGACCAGCGGAATCAGTTTTGCGTCCGGAACAGTGGACGGATCAGCAGTGTAAAAACCTTCAATGTCGGTCAGGATCAAGAGGAGATGTGCCTCGGCCACGTTGGTCACCAGAGCCGACAGGTTGTCGTTGTCGCCGAACTTGATTTCATCCACGACCACGGTATCGTTCTCGTTAATGATGGGAATAATGCCGAAATCAAGCAGGGCATCCAGTGTGGCACGGGCATTCAGAAAGCGCTGACGGCTCGCCAGATCTTCGCTGGTCAACAGTAGCTGCGCCGCTTTGAGATTGTGCGGCGACAACGCTTCCTCGTAAGCCCGCATCAGGCGGGTTTGACCGACCGCCGCTGCCGCCTGTTTGTGCGGTATCGTCCTGGGCTTTTCCAACAGCCCAAGTTCGCTGCGACCGGCAGCAATGGCGCCGGAAGAGACCAGCACAATCTGCAACCCCTGTTCACGCAGGGCAGCGATGTCAGAACAGATCCGGCCGATGACAGCCATATCCAAAGCACCGTCAGCGCCGGTCAACACACGGCTGCCGATTTTTATCACAATACGTTTTACGCCTTTAAGTATCTCCTTGCGCATCACCAGACCTCTTCAGCTTTGCCCCACAACCTTCGGGCTATCTCGTCCAGCAGGGCCTCGATACCTTCACCGGTAGCGGACGATATTGGAAAGACCTTTATGCCATGTTCTTCAAACCAGGTCCTGATTCCGGGAAGTGCCTCCCGTGTCTGCGGCAAGTCGATCTTCGTGATCACCACCACCTGCTCCTTGGCCGCCAGCTCGGGGCTGAAAAGCGCCAACTCGTGATTGATCGACTCGAATTCAGCCAGCGGCTCGCGATCCGGCATCCAGGATATGTCTAAGAGATGCAGTAATATCCCGGAACGTTCCAGATGTTTCAGGAAACGATGGCCCAGCCCGGCTCCGTCATGCGCCCCCTTGATTATGCCGGGTATATCGGCCATCACAAAAGAGCGGTAATTTTTATAGGGGACAACCCCCAGAGATGGGACCATCGTAGTGAACGGATAATCGGCTATTTTGGGGCGGGCGGCTGAAACCTTGCTGATCAGGGACGACTTGCCGGAGTTGGGTAATCCCAGCAACCCCACATCTGCCATCAGTTTGAGCTCCAGTCTGAGTTTACGCTCTTCCAGATCCTCACCCGGCTGAGCAAATTTGGGCGCCTTGTTGGTGGCGCTCGCAAAACGGGCATTACCCTGCCCACCACGTCCCCCCTTCAACAACACGACTGTTTGACCGTCCTCCGTCAGGTCGGCCAGGACATCATCGGTATCGGCATCTTTTATAACCGTCCCGATCGGTACCTTGATAACAAGATCTTTACCGGCTGCGCCATGGCGGTTTTTGCCCATGCCATTATGACCTTTCCCGGCTTTCTGATGCGGCTTGTGCCGGAGTTCCAGCAGGGTGGAGAGACCGGAGGTCGCCAGGAAGAGCACGTCCCCGCCTTTGCCGCCGTCACCACCGCTGGGGCCTCCAAATTCAATAAACTTCTCGTGCCTGAATGCTACACAACCGGCACCGCCATGGCCTGAAGAGGCAAGCATGGTTACTTCATCGATAAATTTCAAAGTGGTACCTCATATTTTGTCATTCATATCCTGGAGATATTCTCTTGCTGTAATACATTGATAATATTACGATACTCGCCTATCCCATTTTTATAAATCTCTTCAAATCGGTCGAATTGTTCCACGAATATTCTCATGGCTGGATTTACCCACGAAATTGCTTCGAGAGCATCAGTATGTTGGCTTTGGAGGTCACGCCAATGCCAGATTGGTTCATGATGAAATATCCGGTTTCTAAGTATTCGGATCCGATTGAGTCTTTTGGAGAGATTTTTTCTGATTCTGAGGTGGCGTGGGATATTGGGGACAACCGGCTTCAGTAACCACGGCCAGAATATTTTTTCGTACCGCACATCAAACAGGCTTGTCCAAAAACCGAAAGTGAGTTCCGGGATTACTCTTGCAGCGTTGAGCAGCTTCTTACCTTTGAAAAGCGTTTCTTTTGCTTCCTGCACCTTATTGGATTCTGGGGGATACAGTATGCCTGGAAGATCAAACCATGTATCGGTTTTGAAATATGCCGTAGCGGCATCATGAATTCCATTACGGAGACTGACTTCCAAACATTGAAGCGGGGTGTAAAGGCTTTCCGACAATGCCATGTTCCAGGCATAATGGGCAAACAACTCCGCATCTTCACTGCTCGTGCCGCGTTGTCGGAATGCGTCGAGGCGTTCATGCGAGATTGCCAGGCGAAGTTGATCTGAAAAATATGCTTGCATGTACCACCCGTAAAAGCTACTATTTGAATGCAGCCCCCGGAGAAATCCTCTCCCGACCTTGTGTCGGTGACGATCCCGGGGTTTTTTATTGCCCGAAATATAACGAATAAAATTAAACAGATAATGCCAAAGTAAAAAACGGGGAGTCATCTTTTCAGCGGTTCCCCATTTCTTCCTTACACTTCTAAAAAATGGAAAGTTGCTCTCTCTTATTTCTAAGGCTATTCCCTTTCATGCTTTGTCATTCATATCTTTTCCCGATTGGAAATCCCTGCCCACTTACGGCGGTGGTCGGGTACTGCTTGCGTTTGAAATGCTTCTCAGCTACTTCCGGCACTTCGGTCTCCACATAATCCACCAGGTCGGTGGTCTTGATGTAGCCGCTCTTGCCCTTGTCAGCCTTGCCTTTCATTCCTTCAGCCAGTACCCAGGCGAACAGGCATGAAGTTGACCCGCCGGTTTTTGTTTTTGGCGGGTCTAACTTTCTGGTTGGAAATTCTGTTTTTCGCTTTTATTTTATGAGGTTCCAGAATTATAGGTCTAAATATAAATGCAGGAAGAGGCTATTTTCCGAATCATCTCTAAAAAACAGCCTCTCATTTGTCCCGCCTCTGTTCTGAAATTTTGCTATGCCACTCGCACCTCTAGGTGTTTGCCCAAAGCAAGGGCAATGTTGCGAAGAGTCGAAAGTCGGATGTCGTCGGCATGATTTTCTATTCGTGAAATTGCAGATTTTCGTGTGTGAATACGCATAGCCAGCTCTTCCTGGGTTATGCCTGCTTGCTCTCGTGCCTGCCGGAGCATAGCGCCAATTTTGAATTCTTCGTATCCAGTATCGAAAGATTCAGTAAACTCCGCAGACTGATTTTTCCTTTTTTCAATATAGCGATCAAGATCATCCATTATTTATTACCTCCCTGCCTTGGTGTTCGCGTTTTCTGGATTCAGCTAGTTTTATCTCATTCTGAGGTGTCTTTTGTGTCTTTTTCTGAAAACCATTGGTCAGAATCACAAGGCGGTTACTTTCAATAAAACCGAGAAGTCGAAATATATTGCCGCCTACTTGCACTCTTACTTCCCATATATCGTCAGTATTCACAAGCTTTATAAAATATTGGGACGGCACGGGATTGAGGTCTCTTACCAGTTTCAACACCCACAATATTTTTTTGGTTTGGGTGTCGGAAAGCGTGTCGAGAAAATCTTCAACCTGTGAAACACCAGTGACCGTTTTGTAAAAGTCTATGCGTCCCATGTAGTCAATGTTAACATATTAGTGAACCTAGTCAAGATATTTGACCGGTGCTACCGTTGGTTGTCGCTTGCGGTTAAGTAATATTACGGCTTCAGGATGTAACCGTGGAGCTGTTGTGGCTTCTTAGGTTGGCCTGAAAGACAATGCCAACAACACCGTCCGAATATGCCGGTTTCCATGCCTTGACTCGGTTCAACATCAAGATAAAACATATCACCGCAAATTTCGCACGGGACAGGTTGTTCATCTCCCCGCTGGTAACGGTTCATGACGTTCCAAACTTCATGACAAGCATCTTGATATGTGAGAGAACCTCATCAGGAATAGAGCATTTTTCACCGTCAACCTCAATCCAGGAGTATTCACTGGGGTTACAATATGCGATTTGGAGCACATCCGAAGCTTCATACTTTTTTGCTAGGACCAAAACAACTTACGTTTCATCCTGTCCTGAGCGAAGTTGAAGGGATAAATCCGTTCAACGGAAACTGGCAAAACAGATGATATCCACAAGTCTAAAACCACTCTATCCTGACCAGATGCTCAACCTGTCGAAACTCAGGATCGCCGGTGACGAGGCAGGCTTTATGCTCAATCGCAGAAGCCAGTGCAAATGTATCGGCAAATGACATGGGATATCCGGCCTTCAACTCTGCTGCTCTATAGACGAGATTGTCCGGACAGGGAAGGATAATGATGCCCATCTGCTGTACGGCAACGAAAACCTGCATCCTGGCTTGCGGGCCGAATCTGCGCTGAGTTGTGTAGAGCACCTCTCCAAAGTTGATCACGTTAAGCAGGAAGGGAATCTGTTTTTCAGCAGCCATTTTCAAAAGTTCATACACCTTATCGCTCCCTTTCTCTTTCTGCAGAAAGCGAAGCAGCGCAAAGCTATCGATCAAAAGCGGCATCACCGGGATTTTTCATTCATACGATCAAGCAGCAGTTCGTCGGCCAGCGAAGGAACTGACGGGAGAATTCCGTAGGCGGCGGTGATTGGCTCGGCAATGTGGGGAGCAATGCAGATCACATTGCCGTACTCATAAACATCAACCTGTGTCCCAGGCTCAAGACGGTGTTTCTTCCGCATCGGGCCTGGAATAACAATCTGCCCCTTGGTTGATACTTTTGCAGCGTGTGTCATAACATGCCTCGTAGTACGTTTTTGGATAAATGTATTACTATTTGCATTGGCCGTCAAGAAAACGTAATGCAAAAAAGGCGATCAAAAGACCGCCCGGTTGCATCGATTAACGGGTCCTGCCAGTTTTTTAATCCTGTCAAATTCGACGGGATTAAACCCGGACTTTATCCCTTTCCTTCCAGCCAGGCCTGCACGGCCAGCAAACGCCCACCCCACGAATCACTCAGGCGCTCCTTTAGAAAAGAGACAAACAGGCTGTCAAAGAGCTGTATGCCCTGCTCCATAAGAAACATACGCTCAAAAAATACTGCTTCCCGTTCGCTCATCTGGTCCACGGTGGTATCTTTTTCAATACGCACCTGGGGACATTTGAAGGAGGCAAAACCGAACGTGTCACCCTTCAGTGTCAGCTTCCAGGAGTTCTCATCTTTTTCAATGCAAATTGTGGCGCTGGTGATGCGTTTGCCCCCCTTGAGGGCCGAGATGGCTTCCAGATAACTGTCCTGGGAGCCTGAGACGGTGACTTTCTGAATGCCGCCTTCCTCGCCGCCACCCTGAAACTGCAGACGCTCGTCGATCCAGGCGCTGAATGGCTCACCGAGTGTAAAATGTCCCGGACGACAGACCGAAAACTCACCCTCACCGTTTACACCGCGCTGCAGCAACCAGAGCATGAACTCCCACCCCAGCCACTGGTTATCTCTGATAAGCGCCACCACAGAATCCGAACCTGCCTGGTTGGCAGCCTCCAGCTTATCGAGCATCTGCCCCTCCAGAAGCATTCCGGCACGGGCATACGGGTGGATTATTACCGGACTGAAACCTTCAAAGGTTTTCCGGAATATTTCCTCAAAGCGCTCGATCATCTTGCTGCCCGAACCGAAGAGAGTGAGCACACCGCCCTTCAGGTCCCAGACCACGTCCACACTGGCGGGAACCGGCAGACATTTTGTCAAAAGCCGCAATTGTACCTGCTCCCTGATCTCTTCGCGTTTTTGCTTGGGAGTACTTCGAAGATTGGGATGCAATGCCAGAAAAGCACTCTCTTCCCGCCCGGAATGAGACTTCAGTATCGCAGCCGGGATCTTGCGCTGATCACGACGCAGTGAGAATACCAGATAGTTATCACGCCAGAAATCGGTGGGGCTTTCGAATGAGGCTTCATCGGGGCGGTCGACCTCTGCCCACCCCTCCGAAAGTTCTTCGGCAGAATTCTCGATAGACTGGAAACCGTGGCTGGACAGTTTTTGTGAAAACCATTCAAACTGATCGCTTTTCGGCAGCTCGCCGGTTATGGAGAACTGGGTGATACTGACCGTATTGGCATAAACTCCCATTAATAATGTACTTCCTTTCAGTTACTTGCCCAGCATATGGATGTATTCTTCCAATGTTAATGACGTATGCCAGTAGCCACTCAATCTTCCTACCTTCGTACCACCCCAGAAAAGGAGTACGGCCAGCAGAGCAAAAATAACTCCCGGTACGGCGAACCCGCTGAAGCTGCGCATGGAAAGCGCCTCATTGAAACGGCAGTGACTGACACATCGCCAGCAACCGATACACTCGGGGGAGTTCACACTCTGTTTGTGCATGACATCAATGTAGCTCGGACAGACCAGGTTACAGATTCCACACGAAATGCATCTGTCTTTGTCACGTGTTACCCGCAGCGGTGAGAGCATCGCTATCAGCCCGAGCAGCGCACCATAAGGACAGAGATAGCGACAGAACGGGTTGCGCAGCAACACCGACAGTGCCAGTAAAACCAGAATCACACCCGTCGCAAGCGGAGAAAGATGCAGAAAGAAGTCCAGCAGACGCACATCGGCAATTTTGTGATAGTCGGACAGGATGAAAGCCTGCAGCGCCCTGGGCGACATCGCAACAACTATGAAGTAGAGAAAAAAGACCAGCAAAAGATATTTCAGACCGCGCACTATACTATCCAGCCAGCGTGGCGGTTTCGGATTTCTACGGAAAATCCTGTAGCCTGACTTCCAAAGAATTTCCGAGACCATGGCAATCGGGCAGATCCAGGAACAGAAGGAGCGTCGCAATAACAACGCTCCCACAAGCACCGTCACAAAAACCACCACCGCAGCCGGATGGATGGAATTGATACCGTAACCTTTGAGCCATGCAGTGGTACCCATCAGGCCGGATATAGGCAAAAAACCGTCAATTCCGTCAGGGCGCACGGTAAACGAAGAACTTCCCCCTGCACGGACATTCATTACAAATTGATAAAACCGTACGCCCAGCCAGAGCATGAAACTGAAATAACAGAACTGGATCAGATTTCGAAGTGGCTGAACGTAGCTGGAAGACATTACGGCAGCTGCTCAACCTTGACGGCAACGTAATATGCGCTGCCATCAGGCCTCCTGAGCAGGAGGCGCACTACATCGCCCTTTTTCAGTTTTGCGGTTATGGCGCTGAAAGCAGCGAGTGTCTCGGGACGCTGGCCGTTGATCTCTATGACAATTGAGCCCGGCGAGACACCTGCATCTTCAGCCGGAGATCCCGGTTTGACCTCAGTAATCACTAACCCTTTGGAATCACGGATCCCCAGACGATCTGCCATTTCTTTTTTAAGCTCTTCAACCGTTATGCCGATCTTGTCGCTTTCATTACTGCTTCCCGATGGAGAGCCCGTGCCTCCGTCCTTCAGTTTGCCGACTACTAACGGAACATCCAGTTTCTTGCCATCGCGGAAGATCACCAGCTTGACCTGCTTGTCGACCGGCGTCGCAGCGACAAGACGCGGCAGTTCATTTCCCTCAATAATCGGTTTACCATCAAATTCCAGGATGACATCTCCAGCCTTAAGCCCGGCCCGTTCAGCCGGAGTATCCTTCTCAACCGCTGCTATAAGGGCGCCTTTGTCGGAATCAAGCCCGAACGTTTTAGCCAGATCGGGCGTTAATGGCTGGAAACGGACACCAAGGTATCCCCTTGTTACTTTTCCGGAATCGCGCAACTGGCTGACCACCGTCTTTGCCATACTGATCGGGATGGCAAATCCAATCCCACCACCACCTCCGGCTATTATAGCCGTATTAATACCGATCACCTTCCCCTGCGCGCTGAAGAGCGGTCCGCCCGAGTTGCCGGGATTGATTGAGGCATCAGTCTGAATGTAGTCATCGTAGGGGCCGCTACCGATTACGCGCCCCTTTGCGCTGACGATGCCAGCGGTAACGGTGTGCGACAGTCCAAAAGGATTGCCAATGGCCATGACCCACTCCCCGACCTCAAGTGCATCACTGTCACCCAATTCAGCAAAAGGGAGCTTTTCCTTATCGCTGATCTTGATCAGAGCCAAATCAACCTTCTCGTCCACACCTTTGATCTCCCCTTTGACTTCTCTGCCATCAGAGAGTTTGACCATAACCTCATCTGCACCGTTTACAACATGATTATTCGTCAGTATGTAGCCATCGGGACTGATAATAAAGCCTGTGCCAAGATTCTGTTCGCGGCGCGGTCGCTGTTGAGGCATTTCATCAAAGAAACGGTTGAAAAAATCATCAAACAGATTATTGCCGAAGGGATTCTGCTGACGGTGCTGCTGACGCTGTTTGGGTTTGATATTCTTTGCTGTGCGGATATTTACGACTGTCGGATTCAGTTTTTTTGCCAGTTCCACAAAATCGGGGCTGATCGTTTTGGCGGACAAGAAGCCCGGCATCGCCAGAACACTCACAAGTAAAGGTACAAGAAAACGAGCTGATGAGACTTTTGATTTTAACATAATCCGACCTCCATGTTTCTCAGATAGATTGTTTGAACAGACAGAGGCGGGATCGTATGAGTCACGACACCGCCTCTGACTATTCCCGGATGCAAGATAATCAATCACACCTGAAAAATCAACCCCCCTAACCCTCTTTCAGAATATAACCCTGACCACGGACAGTATGAATAAGTTTGATGGGGAACCGGCCGTCAACCTTCTTGCGGAGATAGTTGATATATACATCAATGATGTTGGTAAAAGTTTCAAATGGATATTCCCAACAGTTGTCGGCAATATTGGCTCTGCTGAGTACGGTACCGGCATTTCGCACCATGTATGCGAGTAAGGCATACTCTTTGGCAGTAAGTGTGATCGCGGTCTGCCCCCTCCAGACATGGTGACTGACCGGGTCAAGTCGCAAGTCGGCAAAACGGATTTCGGCCCCGCGATCAAATCCACCTCGCCTGATAAGTGCTCTGACCCTCGCCTGCAGTTCAGCGAAGACAAAAGGCTTCTTGAGGTAGTCATCAGATCCTGCGTCGAGACCGGCAACCACATCTTCAATTGCATCTCTGGCGGTAAGCAGCAGAACCGGTACACGGCTGCCGGCTGCACGTAACTCATTAACAACCACTATCCCGTCTTTTTTGGGAAGGCTCACGTCCAGTATGATCAGATTAAAATCGCCGGTTAACGTCTGCTTGAGGCCATCTTCCCCGTCATGACTGACAGTGACATCGTAATTATCATCTGCAAGTCCGCGTTTTATGAAACTGGCAACTTTTTTTTCATCTTCAACGATCAGAACTTTCATCTCAGTCTCCTTTTTAATGATATTTAACAAACTTTACTCTGAAGTTTATTTCTCTCACTGGGTGATCGCGATATCCATACGACGCATTATCTCCGAAGCGGCCTCTTCAACCGACTTGTTAGTAATATTCAGGACAAACCAATCGCTGTGCTGACGATAAAGCTGTTTGCAGGCAGCCAGCTCTTCCTCCACCTGATGGTAGTCATTGTAACTGCCACGATTGCTTTGTCGCATGTTGATGAGTCGCGAGGTACGAATCTCGACCAGCCGTTTCGGGTCTATGAGCAGGCCAACTATTTTACTCTGGTCTATTTCGAAAAGTTCCCTGGGCGGCGCAATTCCAAATACCAGAGGAACGTTTGCCACCCTGTATCCTTTATGAGCGAGGTACATGGAAAGCGGAGTCTTTGATGATCGGGAAACACCGACAAGAACAAGGTCAGCCTTGTGCAGATTGCGTGTTTCCTGGCCATCGTCATGCTTGACGGTGAAGTTGACCGCCTCAATACGCTTGTGATAGTCTGTGTCAATACGGTGAAGCAAACCGGGTTTTTCCAGCGACGTGGCCCCGAGATAGCGGGACAGGCTGTAAATGAGTGGACTGAGCAGGTCAACAGTTACCAGTCCGGCCTCCTCTGCCACGCGCTCAACAGCCTCAGCCAGCAGGTGATCAACAATTGTGTACACAATCATGCCGGGTTCGTGTATCGCCACTGACATGGCCTGCTGAACATCAGCCTGCGAGCGCACCTTGAAAAGCCTGTGAACCCGAACATTCTCGTCATAAAACTGGGAAAGCGCGGCACGAATAACTCGCTCTGCGGTCTCCCCGGTGGAATCTGAAAGTACATAAATCGTCTTCATTGAACTATGTAATCCGCCTGCTTCTGCTTAATGAAACATACTGCGTTAATTTCTAATGAAAATGTACGGTATCATATTCGTCTTGTCAAGTTTTTTTATAAACACTAATATCGTTTATTACAAAAATGTTGACCAAACGGGAATCATGACTATACTGTATACACTTATATATTCTTAGGAGGGCTTATGGGTAAGGAGTATACGCTTCAAGAAGCAGTTGGTTTGGCAATCAAGACAGAGAAGGACAGCATGGATTTCTATCGCAGGGCGGCTTCTGTTGCCAAGAATGAGAGAGCAAGAAAAGTTCTTGAAATGCTTGCAAATGAAGAGGTCGGGCATCTCAAGGCTTTTTTTGATCACTACAAAGGTTCCGAATTTGGGGATCTTGCATCTTATCTCAGCTCTCCGGTCGATACCAAAAACCCAACCTATATGAAGCTTGAAAAAGCCATCAGTGAGGACATGTTGGAGCAGAAAGCTCTGGAACTTGCGCTGGTTGAGGAAAAAGAGTGCATCGGCCAGTACACTCAACTTGCTCAGGGTGTTGTGGACCCTGCCGTGAAAGCAGTTTTTGAGCGGGTCGTGCTGGAGACTCAAGTGCATTATGCTCTTATCGAATCTGAATATGCCCACATCATGGGGATGGTACATGAATCTGATCAGGATACGTTTGTAAGAGAGTAAGCAACGTCGAGCTATTTAGATTATGAGTGGATGTTGCCTGATATATTTTGCCGACAATCCGTTATTTTATCACCAGTAAGGAGCACCCATGAAACGCAGCCTGCCACTTTCAATTGTTTTGATGTCTTTGACCGCCGGCCTCGCTCTGTCTGCAGACAAGCAGCCTCAGTCGGGAGCCAACCTTGGCAACGTAAAGGGTGGTGACTTTGAGCAGGCTCACGGCATAATCGACAAAAAATGTACGAAATGCCATTCCAAAGATAAAATCGATGCAGCGCGATCTTCAGGTAAAGATATGATCAAGATCCAGAAGGAGATGTTGAAGCGCGGAGCCACGCTGAATGCTAATGAACAAGAAGTTCTTGGTATTTACTGGAAACAGACGAACCCTCTGACAAAAAAATAATCCGATCATCTGCAGAACAGAATAAACGCCCCACCGGGTTCTCCTGGTGGGGCGTTGAGTTTATCGTCTGCTTTTCTCCTCTGCGCAATTATCACTCCAGGTTGCCATGTACAAAAAAATTCTCTAAGCAGGCTATCAGAAGATCATTTTCTTTTTCTGTACGTAGTGCCACCCGGAAAAAGTGTGGGGTCAGGCCTAAGAAAGACGAGCAGTCGCGGATCAGCACCCGTTGCGGTTCCAGGCATGTTTTCAACTCTCGTGCAGTAAGTCCGCCGGCTATTTCAATCAGCAGAAAGTTGGTGCTGGAAGGATAAACCTTGAGCAGGGGAAACCGGGAGAGACGTTCGGAAAAAATGATACGTTCACTCCGGATGTACGCGACGGTTTTCATGTTGTGATCTACATCATTAAGCGCCGTCACTCCAGCCACCAATGCAAGCGTATTGACATTCCAGGGGCCGCCTATGTTATCGAGCCGGTCTGCCAGCGTGGGACTGGTTACAGCGTAACCCAGCCTCAGTCCAGGAATGGAAAAAAATTTGGTCATTGAACGCAGAAGGACGCCATTCTTTACTTTGCAGATAAGTTGCATGGCAGAGTCCCGCTCACTGAAGTCCATAAACGCTTCATCCAGTACCAGAAATACATTTTTCGCCATACAGATGGTGCAAACCTCTTCGATAATGTCAATCGGATAGAGGGTGCCGCTGGGGTTACCGGGGTTGCAGAGATAGAGAACGTCGTAGCCCTCGGCCAGGGTATGTTCAAGAGTCTCCATATCAAGGGTGAAATCTGTTTGCGGCGAAAGAATGAAGTGATGCACTTCCCACTGATGCAGAAGCAGTGCATGTTCGTATTCGCTGAAGGAAGGCGAAACAATCAGGGCGCGTTTCCCGGAGAGCAGAGCCGGGAGATGATAAATGATTTCAGTGGCACCGTTTGCGACAAAAATATTTTCAGGAGAGATCCCATGGTAGCGTGCCAAGGCGTCTTTGAGTTCCTTATGACAAATGTCCGGGTAATGTACAAGACTATCTACTGCGTCAATGATCGATTTTTTCACCAAGGGCGAGAGACCGAGAGGATTGATACTGGCCGAAAAATCGGCAATTTCATCGGGCGCCACGCCCAATCGGCAGGCAACCGCGAAGACATTTCCGCCATGTTCAAACAGCGGGGACTTCAAGACGCGATTTTAGATTTGACTGGAGCGACATAGCCGATGCGGAATCCCCCCCAATGCCGGCCGTTAATGAAGATCGGGAATGACATGTCATTCAGCACTTCGCCGGTATCTCTACGGTAGGTCTGCAGAAGAAAGCCGTCCGTGTTGCGGGCGCAACGGATACCGGTACGGTCATTGAACATACGCTTGGTACGGTTATTGTTTTTGTCGAACTCCGGATCGCCGGTCAGAGGCTTGCAATAACGCAGGTTATGGCAGGGAAGATAGCCGTTATTATCCACGGCAATGGCAAAGAGCATCTTATCGTCCCTCTTTACGATATCTTCCTGAATCGGTGATATCATTCGGTCAAAGAAGGTGTCAAATCGTGACGTGAATTTCGGCGGGTTTGTATTGGAAATCGGGACGTATGTGCGGTCAAAAAGCGCATCCAGCGTCAGCGAACCGTCCTTGAGAGCCTTTTCGATTGTTTCGGTCACGCGCTCGTTCGCATCACGTATATGTTGCTTGATTGAATCATGATAATTGCCAACACTGAATCTGCCAACCGTGTTGTATATCTGTTCCACCACGTCTGAAAATGCAACGAACGAATCGGTGGTGGATTTCATTATTTCAAAGTTTTGTGCGGCGGTACTTGAAACACTGTTGATTTTTTCAGTGATGTCACTGGTCGTAGCGTTCTGCTCCTCCGCAGCAGTTGCGATCTGTTCGATCATCGTTTTTGATTCTTGAACGTGGTTCTTTATCTTCTCCAGTTCCCGCCGCGCACTTGCAGCCCTGTCAAGCCCGGTCTGAACCAGCGTGGTTTCCTCGTTGATCATGGTTGCCGCTCTACGGCTTTCCTGCTGGATACTGGCGACAATCCGTTCTATCTCACGGGTCGAACGGGTAGTTTTTTCAGCAAGATTCTTAACCTCACTGGCCACAACAGCGAATCCCTTGCCGGCGTCTCCGGCACGGGCCGCCTCAATTGATGCGTTGAGAGCCAGCAGATTGGTCTGGTCCGCAATATCTTCGATAAGTACCACCACCTCGCCTATCTGCACCGACGATGTCTCCAGCTTTCTGACAGTCTCCAGCGTTCCCTTCACGCTCTTGCAGATCTGCTCCATGCAACGCCAGGTATCTTCGACAACCTCCATGCCGATATTCGCGCAACCGTCAACCTCTGCGGAGAATGCTGCCGCCCTGTGGCTGTTGCTTGAAACTTCGTTGATCGTCATGGTCATCTCCCGGGAGGCTGTGGCAACCGAATCGGCCTTGTCCTTCTGATCAACGGATATTTTCAGGGCCTTGTCAGTACCGGCCGAAAGTTCGCAAACTGAGGTTCCGATCACACATGTCTGGTCATAAAGATTTGAGATGATATCTCTCAGTTTGGAGGTCAAC
Source organism: Desulfuromonadales bacterium (assembly GCA_037129255.1). Classification (GTDB taxonomy): domain Bacteria; phylum Desulfobacterota; class Desulfuromonadia; order Geobacterales; family Pseudopelobacteraceae; genus JACRCG01. The sequence goes on from JBAXVG010000036.1 coordinate 37,330, forward strand.
CTGTTTACCTGATTGCCCAGCATTCCAATCTCGTCATTGCTGCGGACAGACATCACCCTGGTCAGATCACCCTCACCCTCGGACAGGTCAGCCAACTGCCTGTTCAGTTCCAATATCTGGGCAACCACAGTGCGGCTGAAGAAAAGATACATGGCAATCAGCATGGCAAAGAAAAAGAAGACTCCCACTGCCGACAATATCGTCGTCTGCCTGAATGCGCTCGCGAACCCTTCCTCAAGCGATGAACTCAATAGAACACCGCCGTTATGCTTCGGACCGGCCGGATGACATCCGCGACATCGTTCTTCGTTGGCCAGAGGCACCGCCAGACTGATTACCCGAACACCATCCTTAACCTCACGGAAGTCGATTTCCCTTGAGATTGCCAGAGCGCTTCGCATCTCAGCGCTGACAGCGCCGCTTCCATACTCTTTGCCGTCGTTGTTGAAGAGCCTTACCGAGGCTATCCCGCCTTTTTTCTTGATCTCCTCGGCGAATTTATTAAATTCTTTGATATCGCCAATTTTCATAAGCGTGATTACTTCATGAACAACCGCCGCCGCCAGCTGTCGTGCATTTGTTTTCTGAAGTTCAGTGGTAGCCGTGTACTGAAGGTATATAGCAAGAGGACCCATTACTGAAAAACCTGCAAACAGGCTCAGAGCAATTATGAGGAGAATCTTGCGGGTAAGTTTCGATTTTAGCATACCATGTTCCTTCCGCTCCGGACCCGGCATTTTAGTGGACGGCGATCGTTTATCGAAAGCGTGATAGTATCACCCTGATCATGTCTTAGTCAAACAATTATTGAAAACCAACACGTTATAGAATTCTGTACGTGATGTCGTGCTAAAGGCGCTGTGCACCGGCACTGTTCTTTTACGCACCGGGGAAAGGCTGTTTCCGTATCTGCTCAAAATAAAATACCGTCTTTCTTTCAGAAGTTAAAAATAGTGTTGACAAAATATAAAACTACGTATCATGATCACCCGAATATTTTTCCATTTCAGATATATGCCTGTGGGGTGAAATTCATTACTCAGAAAGGAGATAATGTACAGAGGAGCCGGGAAGTTTGACTAGACGCGTCAACAATTTTTGAAAGAAAGGACCCAAACAATGGCAGAAAAAAAGTACGATTGGGCAGCAATCGCCAAGAACCCGAAGTTTGTTGAACTGCATCACAAGAAATCTGCATTCCTGTTCGGCTGGTGGATATTTTCATGTGTTTACTACTTCCTGCTCCCCATCGGGGCAGCCTACGCACCGGGACTATTCAAGATCAAGATCATCGGCGTTATCAATTTTGGCTATATTTTCGCCCTGTCACAGTTTTTCGTCTCCTGGGGGCTGGCCCATTACTATGCCCATGTCGCCAACAAGGATTTTGACAGAATGACCAGAGAACTCATCGAAGAATTACATCTTTAGAAAAGGAGGATACGACATGACTTTTAAGAATATCATCATTGCCACCAGTCTGGCCCTTACCTTTGCCGCAGCCGCCTTTGCTGAAGAGCCCAAGAAGGTATCGGCTGCTCCGGAAGCAACCCCGGCGACATCTACTGCAGCAGCAGCTGTCCCGGCAGCCGGAACGCCCGCCGTAGCCGCTCCAGCCGCACCGGCACCTGTTCCGGTCGCCGCTCCGGCCGCTCCGATCAAACCGAAAAAAGAACTGAAGGCCAACAGAGTCATCACACTCACCATGTTCGCCGTCATCATCTCCATCACACTGGGAGTTGTTGTCTGGGCCGCCAGGCGCACCAAGACCACGGCTGACTTCTACGCCGCCGGCGGCGGCATCACCGGCACCCAGAACGGCTGGGCCATCGCCGGCGACTACATGTCGGCAGCCTCCTTCCTGGGGATTTCCGGCATGATTTCGCTCTACGGCTATGACGGGTTCATGTACTCGGTCGGCTGGCTGGTGGCCTACATCACCGTTCTTCTGATCGTAGCCGAGCCTTGCCGCAACGCCGGCAAATACACCATGGGAGATATCCTCTCCTTCCGTACCGATCCCAAGCCGGTTCGAGCCGTTGCCGCCCTGGCGACGGTGGCTGTTTCCACCTTCTACCTGACCGCCCAGATGGTTGGCGCAGGTAAACTGATGGCCCTGCTGGTCGGCGTCCCCTACAAGACCGCCATCATCGGCGTCGGCATCCTGATGGTCGGCTACGTCGTCTTCGGTGGTATGATGGCTACGACCTGGGTCCAGATCATCAAGGCCGGACTGCTCATGTCCGGCGCATTCCTGCTGTCGTTCATGGTAATGGCCAAAGCCGGCTTCAACCCGATCACGTTTTTTGATCAGATTGTCAACAGCCCCGATATCCAGGATCACGTTTCCAAAATGTTGCTGAGGGACGGTATCACAATCAGCGGGACAGATGCAGGGCAACGTTTCCTTGAGCCAGCCCTGTTCATGAAGGCGCCGCTCGATCAGATCTCGCTCGGCATGGCCCTCGTATTCGGCACCGCCGGCATGCCGCACATCCTGATGCGCTTCTTCACCGTGCCGACCGCTCAGGCAGCCCGCAAGTCGGTTATCATTGCCATGTGGATCATCGGCGGCTTCTACGTTCTGACAACCCTTCTGGGCTTCGGCGGCGCCATCAACGTCACGCCTCAGGGCATTATCCAGGTTGACCCGGGCGGCAACATGTGTACCCTGCTACTGGCTCAACAGTTGGGCGCAGACATCGCTCCGATCATTGGCGACATCTTCCTGGCGTTTCTCTGCTCGGTCGCCTTCGCCACTATCCTGGCAGTTGTCTCCGGTCTGGTTCTGGCTGCTTCGGCCGCCATCGCCCATGACATCTATGTCAACGTAATCAAAGACGGCCACGCCGATCAGCATGAGCAGGTCATGGCCGCCCGCATTACCTCGCTTGTCGTGGGAGCTGCAGGTATTACCATCGGTATCATTGCCGAGAAAGCCAACGTTGCCCATCTGGTAGCCCTGGCCTTTGCCGTGGCGTCATCCGGCAACCTGCCGGTCGTCATCCTGTCACTCTTCTGGCGCAAGATGAACACCGGCGGTGTCATTGCCGGTCTGGTGGTCGGCACAATCGCCTCCATCGGGCTGGTCATGGTTTCCCCCAACATGACCTATCCTAAAGTAGTGGCAGCCGGTGCCCAGAAGGCTATCACCGCCCTGGAGAAGAAACAGGCTGCGCTGCCTCCAGGCGCTGCACTTGACGAGAAAGACTCCAAGGCGCTTGCCAAAGCCAAGACCGATTACGAGAAAAACAAGGATGGCAAGTCCATCATGGGTCTTGACAAGCCGATCCTGAAGTTGAAAAATCCGGGCATCATCTCCATCCCGCTGGGCTTCATCGCTGCTATCCTGGGCGCCCTGATGTTCCCCAGCCGTCGTTCCGAAGAGATGTTCGACGAGGTCTATGTCCGTCAGAACACCGGCCTCGGCATGGCCAAGGCTATTGACCACTGATACAACATACGCCTGCTGTATATGATATCACGGGGAAGGCTTCGGCCTTCCCCGTTTTTTATATCAGGGTGTATGATTTTATGAGTTTATTCACTTCACCGGCCAGCTTTTCTCCCTGTCCGGCGGATAAAAGTTCTCTTTGCAACGATTGTAATACCCGAACTGCAGCCTCGGGAATTCCTGTTTCAGCCGTTGCAGCAGACGGTACATACCGATTCCTTTCCGCTTGACACCCATCTCACGGTTGTAATAATCAGGATCTATTGACAGGTTGCGCATCTGGATCATGTCCAGATTGGTCTCTCCCACAAACGTGAGCAGCGCCTCGACTTCATCAGGAGCATCGCTAACACCTGGCGACACCAGATAGTTGATCATGGTGAAGCGGCCTGCCTGTCTGGCCCTGTTCACTGAACGGATGACATCCGCAAAAACATACCCGTTAGGCCGGTAATAGCGATTGTAGAGTTCCTCCCGTACCGAATTCATTGAAAAGCGGAAGGAATCCATGCCCGCGTCGCACAGCATTGAAATTTTGTCAGGCAGGGAACCGTTTGAGTTGAAGTTAACCGTGCCGCGCGAAGTGCCCTTCTTCAAGGTGCGGGTCGCCTCGGCGATGACGTCGGCCTGCAGGATAGGATCACCTTCGCATCCCTGTCCGTAGGAAACTATAGCCTGCTCGGCCTTTTCCAGGTGCGGCAGGGCTATTTCGCACAGTTCTGCGGGGGTGGGGACAAAGTTGATCCTTTCGTGGTTGGCCGGGCAACATTCAGATGACTGCAGGCTGATGCATCCCAGGCAGGCCGAATTGCAGACCGGCGAGGTCGGGAGCGGCGCTTCCCAGCGGCGGTAGAAAAGGTTTTTGGCGGCAAAGCAATGATAGTCAACGGCGCAGCGTGATAACTGCTCCAGCAAACGGTTGTCCGGCATTTCCTTCAGCATCTGCCGCACCAGCGGATCGAGAGTGCGATCGTCATAGTTGACCGGGTTCCAATTGCTGTTGCTGTCCACCTTGCTGGCTGCCACCACGAAACAATCCCGTTGTTCGTCCCATCCTACGGCGGTGTAGGACCAGAGCGGCAGTCGGCATTTTTTTGAAGAATAGTCACAAGCCGGCAGCAGGGTGCGCATGTAACCGGGTGCCATAAAGGCAGACACAGCCTGGACGCGAGTCGTCCGCTTCCTCTCTCGAATGCTTTCAACCGTGACAAAGCTCTGTTTGCGGGCATCCCAGGCGATAGGCGGCATGTCGGGCATGGTGAAGAGCCTGCTGTCATCCGGAATCGGTATCAACTCTACATCTTCCGGCAACAGCGGCACAATCCCGTTCATTCCGGCCATGCAGAGTTCGGGATGATCGAAAATATTCCCCTTTTCGTCGGCATAAATCATTTTTGGCAGGTGTCGCGCCACTGGTACCCCCCTTCAGTTACGGATTCTGCGCCTACTCTACCTGTTCGCCAGCTGCTTATCAACCAGATTGGTTCGGCGGGAAAAGATGTTTTGAAACATATTTAAAAACGTGCTATACAGTCTCCCCCTATCCTATCCTGTTTATCAGGGCCTGGAGGAAATCCGTATGCAGAAATTGCGACCGCTGTTCAAGAAACTCTCCACCACAGTCACCATTATGCTGGTTCCGCACTCCAAAGGCGCCTCCCTCAGTTTCAGGATGCCGTATGCCCTGCTGGGACTGCTGCTGATATTTTCCGGCATCGGATCCCTTTATACGATTTCCCTGACATATCACGCACTGGATTTCTACGTGATGAAACAGAAGTATACCCTTATGTCCGGTCAGTACCAGGAAATGAAATCCACAATAAATTCGCTCAAGCAATCCGAATCGGAATTCAAGCGTATTTTCTCGTTGGGCTCCCGTAAGAAGGTTCTGGAAGCCATGGACGACCCAAAGAGTGGCGGCTCCATTAATATCGAGGAGTTGAAACTTCAGGTTGCAGAATCCATGGCAACAGTCTCCGAAATCCGGGAATATCTGGCGAAAGAGCGTGACGTGTATCGGGCAACTCCTCAGGGACAACCGGTCGAAGGTCGACTCAGTTCCGAATTCGGAATGCGCCTTCATCCCCGATACGGAGGAATGAAGTTTCACTCCGGTATAGATCTGAACGCCCCACGGGGAACTCCGATACATGCCACGGCAGACGGCATTATCAGTTTTGCGGGATGGAGCAATGGAAATGGAAATATCGTAGTAATCGAGCACGGTCATGGATTCAGCACCGTCTATGCGCATAATACAAAAAACCAGGTTCAGGTAGGGCAGACCGTAAAACGGGGCCAGGAGATCGCCACGACCGGCTCAACCGGGGTGACAACCGGCCCGCACGTACACTATGAAATCTGGAAAAACGGAAAATGCGTAAATCCCCTCTCTTTTGAAGGGGCGGGCAACAGCTGATACCGCTGCGAGTTACTTGATGTACATGTTCGGTGATATGGGGGGAATGAATGTTCTCAAAACGACAGCCCAAACTTGAAACGATCATCGGACCCGAATCGACTCTGAAGGGTGATCTGGTCTCCAAGGGAACGGTGAAAATCGACGGACATGTTGAGGGAAACGTGGCCGCCGACTGCCTTGTGATAGGCGAGACCGGGAATCTGGCCGGAGATGCCACTGTTCGCGAAATTGTTATCGGTGGCAGGCTGATTGGATCTATTCATGCTACGGACGGAGTGGATATCCAGAGCAAAGGCGAAGTATGCGGTGATATCTTTTCGGCACGCCTTACGATTACAGAGGGAGGCCGTTTTGATGGCCGTTCAACCATGCAACTCCAGAAAAAAATTCCTTATACCGGCGAGGCATCTCTGTAACATGATCTGATTTCGCCTGCAGATTATCGTGAAGAACAGACCGGAGGGTTATACATGCCTATCATCAGCGAAAACAGTTTTTTCTTTATTACGGTCGGTACCATCTGCCATCGCCCGGCGATCACATGCCCGGCTGAAATGGGGCTGACGGAAATGGCCAGTATAATGAAGAAGGAGAATATCTCCGGCATCGTCGTCGTTGAAGGAACAACTCCGGTCGGAGTCGTTTCCCTGCGCGATCTGCGTGACCTGATTGCAGATGGAACTCGTGACATCGCGAAACTGCTCGTGCGTGACATCATGAAGGTCAGGCTCATCACCATCCGCCGCAGCGACTATCTCTTCAAAGCCATTTTTCTGATGGCCAAGCACAATATTCACCGGCTGGTGGTGCTCGACGAATTCGATCAGGTAGTCGGAGTGATGACCGATACCGATCTTTTCCGTATTCAGACCCACAGCCCGCTGTATCTGGTACAGGAGATAGAATCAGCCACCACTATCGAGCAACTGACCCTGCTCGGGCAGAAAATGACCGGTATGCTGCAGTATGCAGTCGAGACCAACGCGGACGTGCAAAGCCTGATCCAGCTCATAGCGCACTTTAATGATGCCATGACCAGGCGTCTGATTTTTATTCTGGATTGCTGCGAAAGTATCCGGCTTCCGGATGAAGCTGCCTTCCTCCTGCTGGGAAGCGAGGGGCGTGAGGAACAGACTCTTCGTACCGACCAGGATAGCGCCATTGTTTACCGGGATGATCTTCCGCCCGACAAACTGGCCGAGGTGCACCGTTTTGCCGAACGCATCGTTATTGCGCTGGAAAGTGTCGGAGTGCCGCTCTGCCCGGGCAACATGATGGCCAACAATCCCGCATGGTGTCACAGCCTGTCGGAATGGAAGTACTTGACAGAACAATGGATAACCATGCCCGGCCCGGATCAGACCGTTTTTTTCGGAGTTTTCCAGGATTTGCGGGTACTGCATGGAGATACTGCTTTTGAAGAAGAGCTACGGACCCATCTTTGCGAATGCACCCGCTTCAACCCCATCTTTTTTCCGAACATGGCGCGCACTATCTCCGGATTCAAAGCGCCGATCGGCATGTTCGGACGTTTTCTGGTTGAAAAAACGGGAGAGCAGTGTGGCAAGCTGGATCTGAAAAAAGGGGGATTGTTTGCCCTGACACGTGGTATTGGCCTGCTGGCACTTGAGGCAGGCATAATGAGCGGGACGACCTGGGACAAGATAGAACGACTCCGTCATCTGAATTTCGTATCCGCCAACGACCTGGATCCCATCAGAGATTCTTTCACCTTCCTGATGAAGATGCGGCTGGAACGGCAACTCCATGACGTGTCATACGGGAAGGAGCCGACAAATTTTGTTGATCCTCTGGTACTTTCCGAAAAGGAACGTGAACGGCTCCGGAAAGCTTTCAAAGGCACCAACGCCATGATTACTCTACTGCACACCCGCTATCAGCTTGATTTAGTCAACCGCTGAGTTATGATCAGGCACTTTCTGATTCTGTGCATGGTATCCCTTCTTGTCTCGTCCCTGAAAGCCGCCGAAATTCCACAACCAGCTCCGGAAAATCTGAAACAGCAGATCGTGCAGCGTTTTACAGGCAGAAAAGCTATCAAATGGGGCGAGCATATACCCGGTGTGCGCACTCGCCTGGATACTCGCGACAAGGTCATTGCCCTGACTCTGGACGCCTGTGGCAGCGTGAAAGGAAAAGGCGCCGATGTACGACTGATCGATTTTTTGACACAGGAGCAGATCCCGGCCACTCTGTTTATAAATGCCCGCTGGATCGACGCCAATCCTGAACTGTTCCGCACACTGTCGCAGAACCCGCTGTTCGAGATCGCCAACCACGGGATGTGGCACAAACCGGCTTCAATCAGCGGTCGGTCGGTTTACGGAATCGCCGGAACGAAAAATGTCGGAGAACTGGTGGATGAAATCGAGCTGAATGCCCGCAAGATAGAGGACAGTACCGGGAAGCGGCCGGGGCTCTACCGCTCCGGTACCGCCTACTACGATGAAGTGGCGGTCGAGATAGCCAATGCCTTGGGACATCAGGTGGCAGGGTATTCAATCCTGGGTGACGCCGGGGCAACCTTCGGAGCGGAACAGGTCAGGGCGGCTCTCTTAAAGGCTACGCCGGGCGATATCGCCCTGTTGCATATGAACCATCCGGAAAGCGGCACCGGAACCGGGATCATGGCGGCTGTTCCGGAACTGAAACGGCGCGGCTTCCGGTTTGTGCGGATGTCGGACTACCCGTTGAAATAAGGCTGAAAAACCCGATGAAACCGGGTATTTTCACGGCCTCCACAGATACATGAACCCGCCACCTGACAGGACATCCGCCCCGCCGGTCAGTAATTCGGCCAGTCCTTCTTTCTCGACAGTACCTGCGTAGATGCTCCCCTTATAGTTTCCGGGTCGGAAGTAGCTGACTATCCGCGCATTTTTATCACCGAGGCTTTCGCGCATACCTCTGATGACATCATCCAGATAACCGGTAGAGTCGATCAATTTGTTCTTAAGCGCCTGTCCGGCGGTGTAGATACGGCCATCGGCGATTTTCTGCAGCTCCTCCCGCACCAGGGTGTTGCCGGGCCTGGCCATGACGACATCCAGAAACCTTCCGTAAAGTTGATCAATGATCTCCTGGCCAAGCCTGATCTCCTCTGGTGTGGCCTTGCGGAAGGGGGACAAAATATCCTTCTTGTCGCCGGACTTGATGGTCTGCTCTTCTACACCGATCTTGCCCATCAGGCCTTCCACGTTGAATTTCATCAGGATGACGCCGATGCTGCCGGTTATGGCTGTGGGATGGGCCGTGATCCGGTCGGCAGCCGCTGCAACGTAATAGCCACCTGATGTTCCGGTACTCATTATGCAGGCCTGCACGGGAATCTTCGTGCGTTTTTTGAATTCACTGATGTCGTGATGGATGATGTCACTGGCAGTCACAGTACCACCGGGAGAGTTGATGCGCAGGATGATGCCGGCCAGATCCTTGTCTTTTTCGGCCTTGTGCAGTGATTCACGGATCAGGGAAACCATGGAAGCGCTTGAGCGGCCCAGCAGCCCACCCGATTTTCCCTCCTCCGAGATGGTGCCGCTGATGTCCAGCAGCAGGATTTTTTTGGACCCTTCTCCTTCCAGCAGCTGCTCTTCAAGCGGACTCGGGGGAGACAGGAGCGGCACATTGACAAAAGCGCAACCGGCAAGCAACAAAAGAGCAAGGAGACAAATGAGACAGAAAACATAACGCATGGCGAGCACCTCGGGCAGCTTATTTACCTTCGCCATCCGCTTAGTGACCGATATTCTTCCCGGTCAGTACCATGAAGACGGTGGCATAGAGTATCCAAAAATCCCTCACGACACTGCGCGTGCGCACGTACTCGAGATCGAGATCGAGCGTCTCGAAGAACGTGATATTGTCACGCCCGACAAGCTTCCCCAGCGAGGTTACACCCGGCTTGACGCTAAGGATCGTATCGGCAGCTTCGCCGTAGTAAGGGACAAGTTCCGGTATTTCAGGGCGCGGTCCCACCAGACTCATATCCCCTAACAGAACGTTGATGAGATTTGGAAGTTCGTCAAGGCTGGTACGGCGCAGAAAGGATCCTGTCCGTGTGATGCGCGGATCGTGCTTTGAGTGGAAACGCAGAGTCTGAATCTTCTCAGGTGAGTAGTTGTAGTCATAAAGTTCGGGAAAGCGCTCAATGGCGTTTACGTACATGCCCCGGAACTTATAAAAGGTAAACGGGCGGCCTCTCTTTCCTATGCGCGTCTGCTTGAAGAGCACAGGCCCCTTCGAATCAAGCTTCACCACGATTGCAATGAGGAGCAACAGAGGAGTGAGGAGGGCGAGCCCCGCGCCCGCCAGCAGTCGATCTGTCACTTCCTTGAAAATCCCGCCGGCCCATGAGCAGCATCTGACCGACAGCGGGCTAACCGCTGGTCGGAACACGTCGGCGTCTTTACGCTGTTCACGGCAGTCGTGTCCGTTAAGGACGACTGGGTCTACATGACCGTCTGATCGCTGATGGACTCTGCCCGGGGAAAGTTTCATCTCTCGTGCCCATACATCTTCCGGTAGTAGTGGTACTAAATAAAGCAACATACAGATTGAACTATTTATGCAGTTTTTCGCGCCGTAGGTATACACAATAAACAGTGGACATACAATAAAATTCATGGTTGAAAATGAAATCCCTCAACCCACTGCAGCACGAACCGGAACCGGATGATCGATATATTTTGGTAACATTCATAAAATCGATATGTGCTATATTCGGATATCAATTCGCGACAGAAGGAATCACATGGCCCACGACAAGATTATCATCAAAGGTGCTTGCGAGCACAATCTCAAATGCATTGACGTCGAAATTCCACGCGATCAGCTGGTGGTCATCACCGGCATCTCCGGTTCCGGCAAATCGACCCTGGCCTTCGACACCATTTACGCAGAAGGACAGCGTCGCTATGTCGAGTCGCTCTCGGCTTATGCACGCCAGTTTTTGGAGCAGATGGAGAAGCCGGACGTCGAGTCGATCGAGGGACTTTCCCCGGCCATATCCATCGAGCAGAAGACTACCAGCAGGAATCCTCGTTCTACCGTCGGCACAGTTACCGAGATCTACGATTACCTGCGCCTGCTGTTCGCCCGCATCGGTCATCCTCACTGCATATCCTGCGGCAGGGAGATCACATCCCAGACCGTTTCCCAGATGGTGGATCAGATCATGCTGCTGCCGGTCGGCACGAAACTGACCTTGCTTGCTCCCATGATTCGCGGCCGGAAGGGGGAGTACAAAAAAGAGCTTACCCAGCTTCGGAAGGAAGGTTTTACCCGGGTTGTCGTGGACGGTACGCTGCGCGAACTGGCCGATGAGATCGAACTGGACAAAAAGAAAAAGCATGACATAGATATTGTGGTGGACCGGATCGTGCTCAAAGAGGGGGTGCAGCGCCGCCTGGCCGATTCGCTGGAGACCGCCCTGCACCATGCTGAAGGGGTGGTAAAAATTTCCCTCACCCGGCCCGCGCCCCCGCTCTCCCTCAGAGAGAGGGAAAATATTCCCCCTCTCCCTGGGCTCCCTGGGGGAGAGGGCCGGGGTGAGGGGGAAACAGCACAGTCCCTCATCTTCTCAGAAAAACTGGCCTGTATCGACTGTGGTGTATCCTATCAGGAGATCACCCCGCGGCTGTTCTCCTTTAACAATCCTCACGGCGCCTGCCCGGAATGCACCGGTCTCGGCACCCGCATGTACTTTGACGCCGAGCTGGTGATTCCCAACCCGGAACTGTCGCTGCGTGAAGGGGCTATCGCTCCGTGGGAGAAGCGGCTCTCGGGGTGGTTCCACCTGATTCTGGATGCCTTGGCCAAGGCTTACAAATTCGACATCCGGAAGCCCTTCAAGGAGCTGCCGCAACAGGTGCGCGACATGATCCTGTCCGGCTCAAAAGGAGAAAAAATCGAATTCTGGTGGGAAGAGGATGGTGGGCGCCGCCACACCTACCGAAAGGAGTTCGAAGGGGTATTGAACAATCTGGAGCGGCGCTGGCGTGAGACCGAATCAGATGCATCCCGCGAAGAACTGGAAAAGTACATGAACATCATGCCTTGCCCGACCTGCCTCGGAGCCCGCCTCAAACCCGAAGCGCTGCATGTGCTGGTGGGGGGACGCGCCATCAGGGATGTTACGGCGCTCTCCATCAGAGATTGTCTGCTCTTTTTCGAGGGACTCAGGCTTTCCGACAAAGAACAGGAGATCGCCCGCCGGATACTGAAGGAAATCCGTGAGCGACTTTCCTTTCTGGTCAACGTCGGCCTGGATTATCTTTCGCTGGACCGTACCTCCGGCTCGTTATCAGGAGGCGAGGGACAACGCATCCGCTTGGCAACCCAGATCGGCTCCAGTCTGGTGGGCGTTCTCTATATCCTTGACGAACCCTCTATCGGTCTGCATCAGCGGGATAACGTGCGTTTGCTGGGCACTCTCAAGCGGTTGCGCGATCTGGGCAACACTGTGCTGGTGGTTGAACATGACGAGGAAACGATTCTGGAGGCGGATCACCTGATCGACATGGGACCGGGTGCCGGAGTGCATGGCGGAGAGGTGGTTGCTCAGGGAACTCCGGACGAGGTGATGAAAAATCCGGCTTCACTGACAGGACGATATCTGTCAGGAGATTTGACCATTCCGGTACCAAAGAAACGACGCAAGGGTGATAAATCACTTCGCATCATCGAAGCATCAGAGAATAATCTCAAAAACGTCTCTGTTGATATTCCACTGGGAGTCATGACCTGCATTACCGGTGTATCCGGTTCAGGCAAGTCCACACTGGTTATCGACACCCTGCACAAAGTGCTCGGCCAGCGTCTGTACCGCAACCGCGAGAAAGCCGGAGCAGTGAAAGACGTGCTGGGGCTTGAGCACCTCGACAAGGTCATCAACATCGATCAGTCGCCAATCGGCCGCACTCCGCGTTCAAACCCGGCCACCTATACCGCTGTCTTCGGCGATATACGCGACCTGTTCTCAAACCTGCCCGAATCAAAATTAAGGGGATACAAACCGGGTCGATATTCGTTCAACGTGAAGGGGGGGCGCTGCGAGGCCTGCTCAGGCGATGGCATCATCAAGATCGAGATGCACTTTCTGCCGGATGTCTACGTAGAGTGCGAGGTTTGCAAGGGGGCGCGCTACAACCGCGAAACGCTGGAGGTACATTATAAAGGCAAGTCCATTGCCGAGGTGCTGGACATGACGGTTTCACAGGCGCTGGAGTTTATGGGAGCCATTCCCAGGATAAAGAACAAGCTGGCCACGCTGGAGGAGGTAGGTCTTGGCTATATCAAGCTGGGGCAATCGGCCACCACGCTCTCGGGGGGCGAGGCCCAGCGGGTCAAACTGTCCAAAGAACTCTCAAAACGGGCCACCGGCCGCACGATCTATATCCTGGATGAGCCGACCACCGGTCTGCATTTCCACGACATCGCCAAGCTGCTGGAAGTGATCCAGCGACTGGTGGATGCCGGTAATACCGTCGTCATTATCGAGCACAATCTGGACGTGATCAAGACCGCCGACTGGATCATCGATCTGGGGCCGGAAGGGGGCGACCGGGGGGGCGAGATCATTGCAGCCGGTACCCCGGAGCAGGTGGCCAGGGTGACGAAGTCGTATACGGGACAGTATTTGCGGAAGATGCTGTAGTTGTTATTCCACTGTAACACTCTTGGCCAGATTACGCGGCTGATCGACATCGGTCCCCTTCAGCACGGCAATATGATAGGCCAGAAGCT
>JBAXVG010000037.1:0-46549 GCA_037129255.1 Desulfuromonadales bacterium
TCACTCAGACCATTTCCATCTAATCTAGCAATCCATCCATCTTTAATGTCTTTGGAAGCACTGCTCTTGCGGGAAAGAAAGGGTGGAAGTAGTTCTGGATGACGCTTCTGATTTTCATTGTAAATCTTGTATTGTTGGGACTTTTTTTCATATTGACGAAGCTTGTCATCAAAATATTCGATAACTGATGATCCACTGCCAATAAGCTTAATAATTCCAAAGGAGTATAAATCTTTGAATTGGTGTACAATCTTGTAACAAAGAGGGGATTCAAAAAAAGAAGCTGCGGGGATAAGAACTTCATCTGCAGCAAGAATGGCAATTCTCGTGGCCATATTACATTCGTGTTCAATATGTGATAATCTACCGCCTGTATATCCTTTTTCCTCTAAAAAATGAACATCAAAGAAATGCAAGAGCACTCGACCACATAGGCGGGTTGACAGAGTCATTCTGTATTTCCTTCAAACAGCTCAAGTTGCAGTCCCTGCTTATTTATTTGCTCTTCTGCAGTCCAATAATCTTTTATGATTCTATTCAAATCTCCGTCCAGACAAATAACATCCCATGCGACCAATTCGTCTCGGTAAAATGCAGGCATACCTTGAAAAAGATAGATTTTTTTATAATGTGTCACCGCTACAGCGATTTCGGCAAAAGTGTTTGGCCCGATATAATTCGGAATTCCATGCTTATCTAAATTCATAACAAGTATGCCAAAAGTCAAAGCGTTGTCCCTGATTTTTCTTATGTGCTTCATCGAAGCTTTACGCTTAAATACTTGAAAGGATAATTCAGAAACTGATAGATGATACGGGGATTCGGAGATCGGAACAACTGTGTCAATTCCAGATTCCTTTAGAATTTTAGCTTGAGTCAGCATTTCAGGGTAGAATGACATGCTACCACACAGGACAATTCTTTTTTTCCGCTTTATTTCTTTATTGGTAGAAAGTTTCATCTTCTCTGTAAATTCCTAGTAAAAGATCGTGCTCGTATTTCGTTGCTTCAATATTAGGGTCAACATACAGAGCCTGGGCAATAAATGTGCCTTGGTTTATACCGGCAATTATCTCTTCTTTGGTTTTTATGTGTTCACCTGGAATATATATGGGAAGATCATCGGGATATGAACTGAAATAAACTGGTCGTTTTGCCTGTACTATACGACCGACTTCGTAACATGTAGTTTTGCCAACATAACCATTCGGAGCAACAACAAAAACAAAATCTGCCCTTAATATGCGGTGCAGGGATACGGTTTGAATGTGGTGATTTACCCAATTCGCGGGATCTGACTCAAATCGGACAAATGACACACCATTTTCTAATATTGTGGTACCTAGTGGTGAGGTCACAACTAATCCTGCCTCAGTAAATGAATTAATAGCACTGAGGACAGCTTTATATTGCTGCCTGAAGCTTCCAATTATAGCCACAGTGTTTAAGACCATGAGCGTTGGTTTCCAACTGCAAAATTTTTTTCAGCTTCCTGGTGGAACAAAGAGCATAAAAAACTACCTCAACCTACACCGTAGGGGCTTATTTTGGCAATATTTTTCCGGTGCTTTTTCCCATAAACACTTAATCATATTAATTCCTTTAGGTAATTCCCCGGCTCTGCCGGAGGATGGAGGGTGCTTTACGAGCACCCTTATTTTATATGCCGTGTGTTCTAAGCTTAACTCAGGACGTCACTCTGAAGACTATTGATAGAATCAATTAATGACCAACGTGAAAGCCCCAAGGGTCAAAACTGTAAACCCATCGCAACCGCCTCTTTGTTCGGTATCCACCTGATAAACTTGTCACAGTCTTCGCAAGTTTCCTTGTAACGGACAAGCTTCTGCTCGTTTTTCTCGACACGTTTGAAAACATGGTTGCAGGCCGGTAACTTGTAAGCTTGTGTGATGTTGTGGTTCTGGACAGTTTTCAGGAAATTTACCAGTGAAACCCTCTTTGTTGCACTCCGCCAGATAATAAATCGGCTCTCGCAGTGGCCGTCTCGACCTTTTGCCAGTTTATGAGTGAAGCATGGCAGGTACACTTCATCGGATTCCAGATATCCGCCAATGACAGAGTTCCCGTAGTGCTTATCTACGAATATCCGCTTCTCGATTTCCTTAAGAGAATAAACGTTGGTACGGACTTCCTTGCAGAAATTGTCGCCGACAAACAGATAAGCCGTGAGGTATCCCTTACGGGTGTAATAGGCGATTTTCTCATCAAACACGGAAGAATCATAATTGGTCGCCTGGATCTCGAAGGCAACCTTCCTACCGTCAATTATCCAATGAACATCAGCCTTCAAGCGCCCGATAGGGTCCTCAACCTCAACCTGACCGCTAAAATATGCCTTGAGCACGTCATAGACAGATTCTTTCCCACGAACGTGTTCAACGGTCTCTGGTTCGGTGTCGCATTCACATGCTACCCTGTGCCGGAAATGTTTCACCTTCAGGCTTGCATCCACAAAAAGCATTTCTGCCTTGCAACTGGGGCAGGAAAATGGGCCAACATTACGTGACACCACCTGCCGTGCCCACATCTTTTCACCGATACCGTTGATAGCTAAAATAGGCATATTCACCTCCACGGCGAATGTACCACAGTCTTATGACATAGTACGTCATAACCGCATAACTTTATAGGATGTATATAAAATCAGAATATACGCCTTAGTCATATAGTATATATGTGCATGCTCCAAATTGACAGCGTATTGAGGAAGTTATGCGACACGATCACACTGACTGGCTAATTCACTTTGTTAGAGATAGACTTCCTGAGCAAGACTTTCCTGGGGATGAAGATGCAGCAGATTTTTATGTTGGCGGGGAACTGGACTTTGAAGCACCAGCATTTTCAGTACTCAAAACAATAATACGTCTTGGTGGACTGATTACAGGCTACTCATTTAGGTCAGGTAGGACATCAATTTACGGTGGTAAACCAGATGTTTGTGCTACTGAGATGCCGATATACTCATTTGCGGACTCACTGCATTCAGGTGAGAATTTGACATTAATGTCACTGAAAATAAAGCTCCATATTGCAGGGCAGGGTCAAAGACATTATGTGCGCTCAAAGCACACAATTAACACTAGCTAAATAATTGCCTATTTATTGGTTTTTATAGTCGTCTGTTTATATTGCAAAAAAAATAAATACCCTCCTACAAAAATCAAAAATGCACTTATGCCGCCGGTAATTTTCCCAAACTCTAATAGTGATACAACAATCTTCCCTTGTTCAAATTTCAAAAAAACGCAACCTATAGCTAAAATCCAGCAGATAATACCATAATAATGGAATGGAAAGAATTTTTGATTCTTGACAAGAATTTCGACAATTTCTTTTGGAGTATCTTTTTGAATTTCAATTCCCTTGTACTTTTTTTTTTGATCTTTCCATTTTGGCATATGCTAACTCCTCCTTGAAGTCATAATAACATTCGTATTCTGCTTCGTGAGAATTCTTATCCTCATTGTAGGTATCAATTTGCATACTGTAATCTCTGAAATATCCACCTATTCTTTCGGCTATAAGTGTTACATCGGTGTTTGGACTTGTTGCGTCGAATAAATATTCACCATAAATCATTCGCTTTCCGTTTTTTGGGAAAAATCTATTTACACTTTCTGCTTCATCAAGAGACAATTCGTACAACCAAATGTACTTTGGCAAGTGTAGTTTTGCATACCATCGCTTGAGATTATCTGAATACTTCCTGATTGATAAGGAACGTTTAAATTCAGACCCTGATATTAATAGTGAACGCCATATAAAAATCACGGAGGGATTGTTTTTTTGAAATTCACTTCCCCAATCCCTGTTGAATCGTACCAGTAAAGAACTCATTTGACGCCAAGCAAGATTTCTAACGGGAACAGGTACTGGAATCAGGGCTGCTTTTAAATTAAATATACTCCTGTCATTTTGTAAACGACCAATCCTAACTTTTACAATAGGTTCACATTGTCCATTTTGCAGACTCATACTTTTAAAATCATTAAGCAATTCAACACGATTGAAGGGCCCATAAGAATCATCATGCACATAGTAACTTTTGACAATATTGCTGAGTAAGTAGTGTCCTGCTAATTCATTCGTTGCTGTTCGCTCTAAAAATACTGATGCAGGTAAAATATTTGGCTTGTCAAACTCAAGCGGTAATAAATGGCCGACTACTGTCACTACATGACCATCGAGAGTTTTCTCATTTTCTATACAAAGCAAAACGGGAAACCCGGATTCTGAAAAAGAATAGATTTCGTGAGATAGTCGAGAAAAAGTCTGTTCAGGGGTTTCAGTAGATGAAGGAGTAATTACAAGAGGAGTCGCACCGGTTGCACCTAATGCATTAATAATTTCAGAAATGGACAGCCCTTTTTCATCACTTAGGGAATCATATATTAGATTGATGTCCGGCTCTTTATAGGTGGAGCTATTAGCCTGTCTAGTTATCTTGCCGTAGCGAAAATGATTTGTCCCAAAATTCCTTGCCATTAAGTTAGTAGATACCCATAAGGATGCAGTAGCGCATAATCCTAGATTGGGGTCTTGCTGAACGAATTCTGGAGTAATGATCTCAAATGATGCATTAAGGAGATTCGCCTTGCAGCATTGAAACGATTTTAAATACGGCAATCCTTTTTTCTCTGCTTCCGTAGTTTGCACTTCACTACGCACTTCATCAGGCGCAGAATTGTCGAATTTAATGGCGGTTCTTCCAACAACATATGACGGAGTCGGCCTTAATACGCAATACCCTGTATATGACACATCTAGTTCGGAATATATTTCTTGTTCCGATTTTCCTGATTCCAGTAGCTCTTTTAATGCGTTGGCTTTCGCTTCATCCCCAGAAAAGAAATGCAGTCGTTGGCACTCCAAGGGATAACGCATAAAACTATAGCCATAAAACCCTATGTGACTGTCCCAAAATTCCAAATCCATATAGGGGCCTTCAAATAAACCGAATGCCCCAAAGCGCTTTCTGACGGCAGCAAAAATGCTTCTAATCGGGTCTGGCGCAATGTTTTTTACTAAATATTTATAGAAGGGATTTTTGTTCGATGCTAACAAAGGGAGTTTTGAAGAGTCAAACTGCAAATCAGCATCCCACATAGAAATAACCTCATCCATGTGGGAGCCATTAATAATTGTAAGCTTGATGGGAGTAATCGGGCTTGTGGCATTTGCCGACATAGAAGTGTCTAAGTCTGGAGCAATCAACCCTTATATCGTGAGGACTTCAGTTTGGAAACAGCCATATTTTGACCGGCCTGAATTTCTCTCCAACGAAGGGATACCTGACGCTGGATTTCATTAGCTTCTTGCAGGAGTATTTCTTTGCCTTGTTCCTGTAGCTTCTTATAAGCAGCTGACGTACAAGCCTGCAAATTTCTCAACATGATTTTCTCGCCTTTCTAGGGCAAAAGCTAAAAGCTCTCTGATTTCAATATGTTAGCAATTAAACAGGGGCATTTCGCAGCAGGTTATCCTTCGTGTCCATAAAAGTCAATAAAAAAACATCAAATTTAAATGCTTCTGTGTTTTTGTATTATAAAGCACATTGGGCACTTTCCAAATCTTGCTTCAATTAAAATCAGGAAGAATCGAGGTTTACACTTGCATTCTTGACACACATACGCCGTACAAAACTGACTTCTGTAAATAAAAATTATATAGACCACATACTATTTTGAATTTAATGGTGGGGCAAAGCCGGAGTGAATCGTCAACCTACACGTTTCAAATTTTATTCAACTGTTAATTTTACAATCTTTTAGCATTAATTGCAATCAGAGAAAGGAGGTATTGAAATTGTGGCGGGGAAATGATCGGCAGCGGGTACACCCTACACACCCGCAAAGATGTTGAATTCAATATATGCTAAAGTCTGGTTTGGTTTCTGGCCCTTATGATGGGAGAGTTATTATCAACATTAAGGGGGGGGGGTGGCAACCATCACAGAGTGTCGATTATAAAGAGCATATAAACACTGCCATCTGCGAGTCTTTGTCGGAAGATTTTGGCATTCAATTTTATGCAGACAGCAGGCTAGACTAGTAATTTGGCTTATGCTTATGCACTCAGCAGATTTCTGTCCTATGGCGGGGTATCTTAAGAGAAAAGGGCCGGAAGCTCTCGTTCCTGGTCTTTTCTGTCATTCGGGGTTGCTGGTTATGTTCATCGTTTTCTTCAGCAAAACTTACAGTTGCTACTAACAGAAGTGCTATTCGGAAACCACTTGTTGATTAACAAATTAAATGAACTTTTATTCACTGATTATTTTGAGCTGAACATTTGGCTGTTTGATCCGCTTTAGCAAGCGGTTCCGCGCATTTTGTATAGCCACAAGAAAACGTGACTACACAAAATATGCGGGATAATAAGAGAAAACTGAAAATCAGGCTTCGACAAGCATGCGTCCAATTAACTTGGCAATTTCGGATTTGTATCAACTGAATTTTAAAATATACCCCCACTTTCTGTTCAATTTAATTCGGGTATTTACACCACTCTTGGCAAAATGCCGCAAGTCCGACAGACTCCTAATGAAAAATTAATCAGGCTTTGAAGCGGTTGCTACTCTGGCTGCCTTATCGTTATTGTTTTGCTTTGGTAAAATGTCACAACGGCTTATACTGAAAAAGAATTCCACTAAAAATCAAAATGCCCAGAAATAGTGGCGTTATCTCTCCCTAATCTCCTTAATCACAGCTCTGCAAACCCGGTAAGCCAACTGCTGCTTTTCTTCGTCTAGCCCTTTCAACATATCCTCAAGGCTCTGAGCCCTTGTTTCCTCGTCTGACAAGTGTATGAAATCGAAAAGACTCATCAGAGGAACCTTCAGAACATCGGCAATCCGCATCAATCGGTCAAGGGAGGGATAACTTTTGCCAAGTTCAATGCGGCTCATGTATTGTTGCTCAATACCCAGAACTTCCGCAAGATGTTCCTGTGCTATCCCTTGTGCTTTCCTTAACTCTCTTATACGTGAACCCAACAATTCAGTCGCAGCTTGCATTTTGTCATTCCCCTTTTAGTTGTCGAATTTTCAGGGGAAAGCGCAAGAATAGTTACATACAAATCATTGTATTATAATTGACTAAACAATGATAAAAATGTATTTTGACTGAAATTTCACGTAATAAGCACTAAATTACACTTCAATAGTTGTGTTTCAGGTGGAGTACAAAGTTGAGCTCTGCTGATTCCATCTGCCGTGACATTGCCGATACTGCGGTGTTCTTATGACTGCTTAGTGAAATTCCAAGTGATGAATTTGATTGTGAATTCAACATGCGCGTGTGCGGAAGGAGTAAAGGCTGGTTTGTGACGTGTTAATTATGACAATAATATATGTGGTAAATGGAGCACAAGCATGCCAGAAGCCCAAAAACCAGATGTGCAAAAGTTAAATGACTGGAATTTAACGGCAAATATTGCTTTGACGGTTCATTATTGTTGCGGAGTTCTTGGCGTTGCATCGTCTTGTTATGCCGCTACAGATTATCCTCTTTCCAAGCTATCGGCGGTAATGTCAGCCATTTGCTTTGGTATCCTTGGTTTCGCCCAGCCTTCGCGTATGTATCACAAGTTTATGTCGGCGGCACGAATACTTCAACACGCTGTTTATCAATATGAGCGCCAGATGATTGATGAAAGTGAACTGTTTAAACGTCGCTACAAAGCGGAAATGTTCATACAGGCAATGGATGAAAAGGATTTCAAAAATTCAAAGACTTACCTTGGCGGCAAATAATTATTGATTTTGCGAATATTTCGTTCACCTGAAACTCGGTGGATGTATTGGGGACTGATATTATGGAAACCACTCGACCAACCTGCTTTATCAGCTATTCGCATGATTCCGAGACACACAAAACCTGGGTCAGGGGTCTGGCAGAGCATCTCCAGACCGCCGGAGTCCTGACACGTCTAGATCAATGGGATCTGACACTTGGGATGGATGCGAATCAGTACATGGAGGAGAGTATTTACGATTCCGACTATGTGTTGATGGTTTGCACTCCCGGTTATGCAGAAAGCGCAAATGGTTCAAAAGGCGGTGTGGGCTGGGAAAAGCAGATTATAACCGGCGAGATGTTTGACAGGATTTCCTCGAAATCCAAGTTTGTGCCAATTCTGCGACATCAGGATCGGATTGTTGCTATTCCCCGTTTTCTGAAAGGAAAATATTTCGCCAATTTTAGCAAAGACGATGATTTTTTGACAAGTATCGAAGAACTGTTGCGGCACTTCTACAATGCCCCAAGATATGTACGGCCACCTCTCGGCACTGCGCCTGTCTTCACTAACGATGGTACCCTGGCGCAAAACCGGAAAATGTCGTCATCAGCAATACTACCTGAGATTTTTGAACTTTCGGATATCGCCGATATATGGGAGCGGACACAGAGGCCCTACCACCATGTGGAAAATCTTTCCAATGGTCTTTGCGGGCTAATCAGGCATCCGCCAGCGAATGTTGTTACAACTGAAGAACCTTTGCGCAGTTTTCTTTTGCTGGCGGCTCTTCATAATGGCGGGAACTGGCTCTACTGGGTGGGGGCAAATCTCAACTCTCCATTGGCCGTGGCAACCATCCTAACCGCTCTTGGTGTTTCGTATGAACGTGTCCGTTTCAGAGCATACTATGCCTTGCAGTTTTTTGACCCCGAGATGATAAGGCAGGGTCTCGTAAAAACACATGTCAGGATAAGCGAGTCAGACATCAAAATAATCGAGCAGTATGTCCTGAATGGTAACGTAAAGGCATATCTGTTAGAGACGGCAGGTTTTGTCGAAAACAGGTTGGCGGAGAAGGTGCGGACGGTAATCAGGGAGATTGAGCAGTTTGGGCCTGATCCGGCGAGTAACACCCACTTGTGAGATTAATTTTATCAGCTCTCTCGCTGAACATCTCAACTATTTAAAGCAATGACTGGAAAATCCCCCAGATTTCTCACGAATCAATCGGCTGTAGATGTGGAAACGATTACAAATATGCCTGATGAAGTCGGCAGAAAATACTTCATATGGGAGATGGCGGTCAGCCAATCTGATGATCTGACGGGAGGAAAAGTTTGTATACCCCATTGGAAAAAGCGAAAAATGAAGTCTGGAAGCGCTGGAACGACGCACAATTAAAAAGACGTGTCGAAGAGTACCTCGGCTGTAATGTGCCTGAAGTTCTGAAAAACGAACCCAGAGCAGTCCTTTTCAGAAATATCATATCTCCCAACCTCGAATATTTGCGCTTCCGCGAACTGGCGCACGAAGTCGGGCTAAGGCCGCTGGGGCTTGAATATCATGAAGACCGCTTTTGCACCCGCAGTGTGGACAAGCTTGGTTTGGCAAAGTTACGAATATTTCAGGGGCGCGACAAGAACGGTGCGGCGATCACCTGCTGTGAAAAGATCATTGACATCAAGGCCAGTGACAACAGGGCATTCAAGCATATTCAAACCTTGTGGGGAGAGAATATGGTGGATTTTCATCGTAACCTGACAGTTGAGCATGTCGGCAAGCACGAGGTATATGACCTCTCTGACTGGATACAGGCCCAAAGTATCACCGCACTGGAGAATTACCGCAGACTCCTTGCTCTGTTCACCTGTTTTGGCGTTCTTCTAGAAAACTTTGTAACCAACAATGCGGAATCTGATTTTGCGGCAGATGTCGTCTATCCTGCTTTTGCCGATGTCCGTAACGCGTTGGGTGTGTCACCACTCGTGGCTAAAATTTATTCAGAGGTTGAGCTGGAGGACATATCCTGTTGGTGCTATCCAGTCTCTGCGCTGAAAACGGTCAGGGAGAGACGCACCTCCATCTCGGGGGGGGGGGGGGCAAGAAGACGTCTGATCAAGCTGTTCAGCAAGCATTGCAACAGCTGCAAGGGGGTCTGTTGTAAAGAAGAAGAAGTCACCGTATTCCAATCTGAGTTGAATAAATTGCCAATAACACTAGAACAGCTGACATTCATCAAGCCATGCGGAAAATGCAAAAACGGCAACGTCGAGCGGATCTCCATCGCGGAATCTTGTCCGTTTCTGGAGGACGGCAAAGGGTGCGTACTGGATATTGGTGTAAAACCGCTAGACTGCCTGACATACCCCATTTATCCGCGTGTAAGCTATACCAATGATGAAGAGAAAGAACTTATTGGCATGATGGTTCACAAGAGTTGTTTTTGTGCGGAAAATATTTCTGCCGATGGCGATTTATTGAGTGCCATGCGGTCCTTCTGGGAGCGTGAGCTGAAGAAGATACACGGCGCTGATTTACGGCTGTGGTTTGGCGATTCAAACGAATATTGGCAGGAGAGTAAGCTGATTCTGAGCTGAAGAGATGCGCAGGAGATTGAGGGGTATGTCTGAATTCGCATTTTCATGGATAAGTCCAAAATTGGAGACGAGGGATTTGCAGGAGAAGATTGAACGTTTAAGGAGGCGTGAGTTGCGCAGGATAAATTCCAATAGATAGAGCATTTATAACGCATTATATGTGGAGGCAGATATGATAAGGGGGGGGGGGGGCTACCCGCAAGCTTTAATTGAGATTCGTTGCTCAATTATGCTTGAAGGGCAGATAGGTTTGTTTGCTGTACGGAACCTCAAAAAAGGAACTATCATCGGTCTCAGCGACCGGCTTGGAGAGAAACTGTACTCATGGGAAGTGTATGCAATGCTGGATAACCTGACCAAACAGATGATCGACAAATATTGTGCTACCGCAGAAGAAGGCTTCTGGGGGCCTGACGATATCAATTACCTGTCGCTTCCGTGGCATATGAACCACAACTGTTCTGGCAACGTGGGGTTTGATGAACAGGGGAACTTCATTACAATTAGCTACGTGAGGTCTGGCGAGGAACTTTCCTACGACTACGGATTGTTAATAACAAACCCGAGCTTTAAGCTCAGGTGCCGGTGCGGTTCGACAGAATGTAGGAAAACCATCACTGGTAATGACTGGAAGAACCCAGCCTACTGGCGGAAAAACTTGCATATCATGGTGCCAGAACTGCGAAAAATACCAATGGAAACCAAATCATGCAGCAAGGTGTAATTTATCGATGAAAGCAGCAACCCGCATAGCCGAACTCACCTGCGGCATCTCTATAAAAAGCCTCATAAGCTATTCCTTCGACTATCTCCTCTATCCCTTAGTCATATACCGGTTTGGCATCATAACCGGCGGCGCAATTATGATGTTCCTGTCGCTGCTGGCGTGCGTCATTCTGGTTAAATTCTACGACTGGTCCAAGCGAGACTGGCTGGGCATTGAGACAATCAAGGGAATGAAGGATTATCAGGGTTATAGCAAGTTAGGCCGTTTTACTGCCTGGATGCTACGGCGAAGTGACTCGGTAGCTTTTCTCTTCCTCTCCATCAAGGAAGATGCTTTCATCACTATGGTCTTCCTGCGCCACGGCAGCCATCAGTATAACGGCATGTCAGCCAGAGATTGGCGCATTTTCCTTAGCAGTGTTGCAGTCTCTAACATTTATTGGACCCTGGCGGCATATATGGGAATTTCGGTGGTGGAGTGGGTGTGGAAGATAGTAATAATGTAAACATAAGCGAGAAAGCGAAGTTTCAACCAGCACCATGACAGGCCAATACCGCCGGTTAGGCTGTGGGCGTTGGTGCATTAATCACATCGAATTACTGCCGCCCTCACCACAAGGATTTAGCCAATCTTTGGAGGAAGGGTGTCGTTGCGTCAATGTCCAATCGCCAATTGGATAATTCATCTCGTAAAAGAACCGCAAAAAACAGACTTACCTTATGTATTTGGGCGTACCACCCTAAAATCCCTCTCAACGGCTTAAATGCAAGAAACAAAAGCAATCAACAGGCCCAATCAACAACAGCAAGAAACGCGGATGGGCAAGAAACGGTCTCCGACCGGGTAGCCATCCGCCAATAAACACTGCAAGAAACAGAGGCAAGAAACAAAACCTACCGCACTGCGTGGTAATGGTCCACGCAGATGCGGAAAAGTATCCCGCCACCCTCCCCAATAAACAAAATCAAATTCGGATTGAAGAACAACATCATAATCATTGACAGGGCTTATTGTGCATTTCCGGACGCACAAAACCCGACGCCTGGCCTCTGCCCTGCAATACGGGCTTATCCGTTTTGCGGGGCGTTTACCGCTCTCGGTGAGCATGATGCCACTGAAATGAACGAAGGATGTCACGAAAGAGCACAGCTTCATGTGCATGTCGGGGCATCTGTAGAGAAATGGAAGTGGTGTAATGCGAATGTCTTTATGCTCAAGATTAATCCTCTTCTCTCGCGCTGTCACTGATACCCAAATCAGTTACAGCGCGTTTTTTTTGAAATCACACTTACGCCCGCGAAGCGGGCCGCCGCTATTTACGGTAGCGTAATGATTTTCACCCGGCTACCGGGGGGGGGATTGCTCCCCCGGCCGGATTGTCCTATCTCCTTTTAGTGGCCCTGAGGGCCGTGGGCGTTTATATGGACTATGTGTTCAGCCGCTTCGCTGCCTTTGCCAAGGTGGTGGAGCTTTTCCATCATCTGGCTCAAGAACATGTAGGCTCCCAGGGTGGTCTGGCCATGCTTGACCAGCTCGTACACGATAACCAGTGACAGCAGGAAAAGGATTGCGGAAGCCGTCTTCCCGACAACGTTGGATGATTTCATTCTATTAATTTTGGTAGTTGTGTTTTTCTTCATGATTTCTCCCCTTTTGATCCTTAGATTTCCCGAGCCCCCTTGGCTCTGAGTAGTTCGTTTTTGTCCGTGCGGGCTTTGGTGGCGTGCCCTTGTTCCTTGAGTTTCCGTCGCCCCTTCGCACTGACAGGGGCACGAAACTCAAGGTCGGGCACGACCGGCACGGACAAAAACCAAGTAACTGATTAGCCGCAACGCCGATTGACGGACTGGACGGCTGCCGGGGGGCATGACAAAACGAAGTGTTCAGCAAGGACGATCAGAAAAATTGGGGGAGACCACACGTGGGGGAACCGATTTTTTTGAGAGGATCGAAGCGGATTGGCGTGACTCCTGGTGGCCGGTAAGGAGGGAATGAGAAAGCAAGGTGCCTTGAAATAGAAAACGCCTCGATAGAGAGGCGCACCTGGTAAGTCTTTTCTGATGTTTGATGTTGCCTATGCCCTGCAATACTGGTCTGTATCAGTTTTGCCGGGCGTCGTTGCCTGCGGGTGCAATACATTACATGCAAGGTATGTGAACGGATGGCCGCGATTCCGTCTTCTTGCGGCATGACATCCGGGCGCTATCCTTGGCGGGTAATGTTTTGCGCTGCCTCTGTCCGGCAAGGTGTAGCTGCTTCACACGTTGCAGGGCGTATTTGCCTTTATGAGCATGACGCTGATGGAATGGAATGCAGGGCAGCCCGTTTCGCGCGGCTTTATTGTGCGTTACGGACGTAACGGAGTGGAGTGGAAGCGGTGTGATGCGATTGCCTCTGTCCTGTTGGAAGGATTTATTTTGTACGTGGATGTCTTAGGTGGGGTGGTCTTGAGTTGCGCTGTGATAATCAGGCTGTAATAGACGTTGAGTAATGCGGGATATTTTAAGCGACAATTCTTGTCGCAAGAACTATCAAGCGTATTTTGATACCATTTTGATGGCCTGTTCTTTTAACTCCTCCCGCAAATCGAGCGGTTCCAGCACTTCAATCCTGCCTCCAATGCCCAACAGCCACTGGCGCAACTGCCGTGTATCGGCAACCGTGGCCTCCACCAACACATTGCCATCAGCCTGATTGGTTAACTGTTGGCCTTCCGACAGCGGTGTATCTTCAAGCTGGATAGCTGCATCCTGTTCAAAAAGAGCTTTCAGCCGGATTGTTTCATCTCCGGTATGTTTGCCGAATGCTCCGGATGCGATGTATTCATCCAGATTGAATCCCTCCGGTGACAGTGCCGGTTCATTTTGTGGCATGGCTTCAACGATGCGGTGTAACGATATCTGGTGGACGTCCTCTAATTGCCGGTTGTTGTCTACCGTACAGATCAAACTTATCATCCGGTCATGCAGAACTATTCCGAGCGGGTTGACAAACCATAATACCGGTTCTTTTTCGCCCCGCTTCCGGTAGAAGACACTTAAACGTTTTCCTTCCAACAGTGAATCTGCAACAACGGCAAATACCTGCGCCGGTATATTGGGCGGCAACAACGGTTGGCTTCTTCCGATAGTCCTAACCTTGTTCGGCCATTCCGTGAAAGTTTCATTACCGGTCTGGTTCATCAGGCCATTAGCATAACGGAAGTGCGGTTTCAGTTGGTCGTGGATCTCTTTGGGGAACTGATCGGTCATGAAGTCCGCCATCATCCTGTAAGCCAGTACTGCCGAAGGTGTCATAGCCGGAATGTCCAAAGAAGGGCTATCGGCAGTCCATGACCAGCCGTAGGGTTTGTGCAGCTTATCGCAGGTGATGGGAAATGATTGGGAAAGTTTTTCAAGGTCGCGTTGGATGGATCGGTGATGGATGCTTATACCATCGCGTTTCATCAACATAGCAATAGTGGTGCTGTCAATCTTATCGGGATAACGCGGTATCAGCCGCAGTATCATCAGGTTACGGTAGAAGGTGGTCACGAATAACCTCTCAGGGAAAAGCCATGTAGTATAAACCCGCTTTTGTTGATTTCATGCGTTCTGAAAATATCCGGTTAACGATTCGGTCACGCTCCATAACTGCTCCTGTGTCAAGAACAAATCAGTATTGTGCGACAATTTTTGTCGCATAGTTTAATGCTTTGATTCTTTTAAGTAAATCAGAATTTCTGATATCAATTACCGTGATTTTGTCAACTGTATTATGGCACTTAAATATGCGTAACAACTTAATATTGCTGATAAATTGCATTATTTTATTGTATTATTATCTTGACATTATAAAAAATTTGCCATAATATGCTCTTCATGATGAGTATTGTCGGGTAGCTGCTGTTTTTCTCAATATGAATTTAGCTGCCATGAGATTTTTGAATACTCTTAACATATATAAAAAGACTGCGATACCGGTTGTTCAGGTGTCAAGGTCTTTGGATTTACTTCCCTCTTTTATTAGAATGTTGCCGCCCCTGCGACAATACCAACCTGTTCAGGTACACAACTTTTGCATCACAAAGGGAGTAGTGTATCCAAACAGGAAGTCACATAGTAGCTGATCCATATAATGCGGAAAGTATCCCGCCCCCTTCCGATAATCAAACCACAAACCACAAACCACAATCCCCAAGAGCGTTTTTGAATTTACACATATCCGGCACAGAATTACCGTGACGGACAATAGCGGCAACCGCCACCTCCAATTAACCAATATCACCACCCAACCACCCCTTCGGACAAACCTGCCAATGTATCGGCATTTGACCTTCCTGGGACATGAAGTTGAAGCGAAGCGAAAACGCAATGAACCATCACAGCGTATGTTTGTTCTATTTTACAAACAGACGCTGCTAAAAGCACACCATCCGACATAAGCACCAAACCCTGCATTATTACCGACAAAACTGATAATCCCACCTCAATTTGCAATCAACAAAACCTGAGCGACAAAAAATTGTAGCTCCAACATCCCGCCTGTTTCACTGCGTGCAACGCGCAGACACCGGCTTTGTCATTTATGACAAAGTATGGCCGCGTTCCTTCTTTCATCAGTAATGATGAAGATGGGACGTCTCGTCCGGGCACCTGGATTGAGTACCCAGGAATGCTGACGTTTCAGGCTGCATACACTCAACAAAGCTTACTCGCCGTACCGGTTTGCGGCGGCATCTTTCGTGATTGTGCAACGATTAGCACACAGTCAATCATGAAAGCACCAAGTTCAGGGGGTAATTTATGAGTAAATCACATGAACATAAAATAGTACGACAGGTCCGCGACCGCGTCGGTAAAAACTGGAGCCTGGCCTCCAAGACGATCCAGAAGCGTCTCGCCAACCTCAAGGCGATTGGCAAATTTATGGCCATGAGGCAGGGGCTGAACAACATCACGGACATGAAAACCAAACATGTTGATGCTTATGTTCGTCACCTTCGTGAAGAACTACAACTCGCACCGTCAACGCTGCAGGGTTATGTAACCGCCCTGCGGATCCTGGCGCGGGCGATTGGCAAAGCACATATCGTCAAAAGCAATTCAGAACTTGGGGCAACAAGACCCAACACCGACCGCTACAAAAACTGTGAAACACCTTCCGATATGGGAATGCTTTCCAATATCAAAGCGGCTCTGTATGCCAGAAACCCTTGGCAGGGCGCTGCATTTGAGATGCAGGAACATTTCGGACTACGCCTTAAGGAATCAATCGGGAAACACAGGGTTGAACAGATCGACGGCAAACAGTATCTGCTGGTGACCGCCGGATTCGCCAAGAATTCCCTAGAACGGAGAATTGAAATCGTCACCAATGAGCAACTGGCAATCCTTGACAAGGTCAATGCCATCAAGGCAGCACAAGGGTCGTTCGGTCTGATTCCTGCAAACTTGTCGCTGAAACAGGGGTACGATAAACAGGTGAACACTATCCGCAGCCTTGGCGGAACCAAAGCAAATCATGCCAACAGTCATTGCTTGCGGCGTGAGTACGTTCGTGACGAGTATGCCGACATCAAGAAAATGTCGGACAAAGTTGTCAGGAACACCGCCGAAGAAAAGCTGACTAAAGAAATTGGCCATTTCGATACCGGTAAAATAAGACACTACTCAAAGAAATAGCCGATTTCAAACCAACCTTATCAGGGGCTGTATAGCCCGATTCAACCAACTAAAAAGGGGGCCAGTTGTATCGGCCCCCTTTTTTTGTGAAAAATATTTTTCGCGCCTCGCAAATGAAAAGCATCCATGCTGGATTATGTGATTTTCACGATTCGCTTCGATCCGGTCCAACCTGTCAGGATGACTATAGGGGTACACCCAATTTTTCCAACTCTTCCACAAGCAGCCTGTCCCTGTTTTTTTTACGTCACAAAAACCGATGCCTTGCCGTGATAAGATTAGTGTCTAAACCAGCGGTATTTTCATGCAAAACTTCAGTGCCTGCTATCATATTTTAGGGTATTTTGTCAACAATAGTATTGTTGAATCAATATGTTATGAATATTTATTGGTTGCGTGTATTATCGAAAAATGGTATAGTGCGATTGTAATTCGATCCCCTAAAAAGGAAACTGTTTCGCACCTAAAGCACGTGGGTGCGAAGCGATCAACCTAGCTCATCAGGTAATACCCCTCTATTTTTTCCCTGTATAGTTGCGTCTACTGCAATCATCAGCAATATCCGACACCAAGCAAATCAATTTTTCCAGCCAAAATCCCATCAGACCGACGTTTATATTAAGAAATTGGGTGACGGTGACCGCCAGCCATTTCGACAAATTTCACATAACAGTTGAGTGATGCACCGCGTATCACACTTCTGAAATCATGCATCCGGCTGAGGCCCGGATGCATTCGTAACGTGCGACGAAAGGAGGCTCGCACATGCGGGATTTCTTTAGTAAACGCGGTGTCGATATTACTGATGAAGATTACCGGGAAATGAAGGCCAACATCAGGACATTTTTTGAACTGCTGGACAGATGGGATTCTGAACAAAACGTGACAAATCTCCTGGAATTCAGTAAGATACAAACCGATGACCATGCCGAAGGGGGGCACAATGAATAAACAGCGTAACCAGTTATCAGCAGCACCGGCAACAACGGCTAAAACCAAGGCGGTGATATATATACGGGTATCCTCCAAAGAACAGCAAGAAGAGGGTTTTTCTTTGGATGCCCAATTGAAGTTTCTGAATGACTACGCCCGTTCACGCGACATGGAAGTTGTTCATACCTACATGGATGTGGAGAGCGCCAAAGCGGCTGGCCGAACTGAATTCGGCCAGCTGGTCCAATTCCTTGAAAGTCAGCAGGCCTTGCCATCCGGCACATCATCCTGTCAGACGGTGCTGGTGGAAAAAACCGACCGCTTCTACCGAAATATTCATGACCTTGCCATTATCCGCGACTTGGGGGTTACGGTACATCTGGCCAAGGAAAATGTGGTTATCTCGTCTAGTTCCCGCTCTCATGACAAATTCGTGCACGGGCTTAACGTGCTTCTGGCTGAACGTATGGTGGATAATCTTTCTGAGGAAACCAAAAAGGGTATGCTGGAAAAAGCCCGTCAGGGTATCTGGCCATCCTTTGCGCCAATCGGCTTTCAGAACGTGGAAGGCCCTTCCGGAAAACGCATAATTGTTCAGGATGAAGTATTAGCCCCGCTGGTGGCAAGAATGTTTGAAATGTATGCAACCGGCCTGCATTCCATGAAAGACTTATGCAAGGAAGCCGAAAGGATAGGGCTGGTACATCGTAAGAGCTGCAAGAAACTTACAAAAAGCGCCATGTATGACCTTCTGAACAATCCCATCTATTATGGTGACTTCTACTGGAAGGGTATCCTGTATAACGGCAACCATACCCCCATCATCAGCAAGTACCTCTTCGAAAAGGTGCAGCAGATGATGAACAAACGCTCCAGCTGCCCAACCGGACGCCAGAAGCATGACTTCCTGTTCCACGGTCTTATGACCTGCGGTCACTGCGGTTGTGCAATGGTTGCCGAACTCAAAAAAGGTAAGTATGTCTATTACCATTGCACCGGCAACCGGGGCAAATGCCAAGAAAAATACAGCCGTGAAGAATTGATAGATCAGAAATTCACTGAATCATTGGGTCGTATCCAGCTTGATAAAGAAGTTGTGGATTGGATTGTTGAGATAATGAATTCTTCAACCGCCGATGAAAGGTCACAACGGGAAGCCCAGATAGCGGCGCTTGGCCTGCAAAAACAGAAGCTGGAAGCCCGTCTTGACAAGATGTACCTCGACAAGCTGGACGGGATACTTGACGATGAAGAATACAAACGATTAAGCAACAAATATCGAGCAGATTTGTCCGATATGAAGTTCAAGATAGAGCAATTGCAATCCAAAAATCAGGAAAGAATCACTGACAGCAACCGCGTACTCGAACTCGCGCAAAAGGCCGCCAGTCTTTACTCTGCGCAGATTTCGGATGAAAAACGAAAACTGCTGAATTGTGTGTATTCGAACTCCACTTTTGCGGGTGGTGAACTGACCGCAAACTTCAGGAAACCCTTTGATTTAATTGCGATTACCAACGATGAGTACAAACAAAAAATGGCCACTTTTCCGGAGAAAAATGACCATTTAGAGATTTGGCGTCCCCTACCGGATTTGAACCGGTGTCGCCGCCGTGAAAGGGCGGTGTCCTGGGCCAGGCTAGACGAAGGGGACGTAACAGCCGATCACACATGTTCCATTTAAGGAATCAGGCCCAATGATTGTGTGAGGGATGAGTTATATATCCAACTATAAGCTGCAAGTCAACTGTTTTTTAACTCGCCGGCATCTCACCCTTAATTTAACGTTGTCAGAGAGAGCCTCAAGGGCGACATGGAGTCGGCATTCAAGAGACATCATCTCTTCGCTCAGGTGGTCTGTTTCTACTCTTCAGAGCAAACCCAATTAATAGCGAGAGTACCAGAGTCAGTGTTCCGCCAGCTATACCGGAAATGCTTTTGCCAAGCCTGCTCCTCTCAGATTTCTTCTCTTTGCTCTCCTGCTCATTCCATGCAAGCTGTGATTGACGTTTCTCTGACGGTTTGGAGTCCTTTGGTGTGCGGAATGCATAGTCAGGCAAGAATGAGAGCTTTTCCTGAAGAGCAGCCAACGATCCGTATATACCCTGCTCTGATCCCTTCAACTTTTCCTTGCCTGTTATCCTGGTAATCGACCATTCAAGGCCGTCCGGTTTTGTTGAGGCAAACCAGGAACCAAATCCTCCCGCTACCAGGGCTGCCGCCAGAAATGTCAGCGCGAAATCACGCATGGGAAAAGTAGCAATAGGGCAGGTTTCCATGGAGTACTGCAAAATTGACGGATTGGCCTTGTAGATAAACGATACAATCGAGGCCGTGACCAGACCTTCGACAACACCGATGGCCAGGTGAATCGGCTGCATCATAAGCATGAAGGTCCAAAAAGGGAGTGCGGAAATTCCGGACGCAGTAGTTTCCAATACCACCCAGAAGGCTCCCATCTGCAAACCGATGATAGCCGCTGTCATAGATGCGATCGTGATTTTAGCCGAAGAAGGAGCGCTGCCGACAATATTTTTGTAGACTAACGGGTAGGCTATGAAGGCTGGGCAAAAGCCGAGGTTGAATATGTTGCACCCCAGTGCCAGCAGACCTCCGTCGGCAAAAAAAAGCGCCTGAACCACCAATACTGAGGCGATTGTCAGGAAGGCAGCATACGGGCCGAGTAAAATGGATAGTATGAGCCCACCACCGAGATGACCGCTGGAACCGGTAATCGGAATGGTGAAGTTGATCATCTGCGCTGCAAAGATAAATGCGCCCAGAATCCCCATACGCGGTATCCTGCGTTCGTCCGCCTCTGTGCGGATTTTTTTTGAGCAATAAGCGATAGTTCCTGCTGAAACTGCCCACAGCGTCCCGCCAACCGCCGGGGACAGTAATGCGTCTGCCATATGCATGGTGAAACCCTCCTTGCAAGCTGCACGCTTTTTGGAAATTGGTAGCACCATTGAGATACAGAAACAATAATTATGTGTCAAGCACTTATTTTCAAATTTCGTGCTACCGAATAAAGTGTACGTGATCATAGACTTTTAGTACTTGCAACTTCCTACGCTTGACGCTATAGTGCCGCAAATTGCCACTCTCCGAGTCGTACAACCTACCAGGGAAACATCCTCATGGCCTGCGACCTGCGGGTGTCGCTGGAAACAGCGCCGCCCTCCTTTTGAAAAGGGGAAGTTGGTTCATGCGGGCCTCTGCCGTTGGTTCGTTTGCGCCCCTTTTCTATCGAGAGAAGGGGTTTTTGTATTCTTCATCTCCTCGTATGCTGACTTTGGGACTCTGATGGAACTGATTCTGGATGGAATACATACGGCAATAATGTTGATTTTTGCTCTCGACCGCGAGGTGCTGGCGGTCACGCTGCTCTCTTTGGAAATTTCCTGCAGTGCTACGCTGACCAGCCTTTTTATAGGCATCCCAACGGGAGTGCTCCTGGCAATGTCCGATTTTCCCGGCCGCCGTTTTGTTATCAGCCTGGTCAACACCGGTATGGGACTGCCGCCGGTGGTGGTCGGACTTTTCGTGACCATCTTCCTCTGGCGCAACGGGCCGCTCGGTTTTCTGGAAATCCTGTATACCCCCTCTGCCATGATTCTTGCTCAAGCGGTCATTGCCACCCCGATAGTGACCGGCATAACCATAGCTTCGATTCAGAATCTGCCCGCCAATCTCAAATTGCAGGTACGAGCCTTGGGGGCAACCCGTTTGCAGACGGTCTGGATTCTGGTGCGTGAGGCACGATTGCCGCTCCTGGCGGCAGTCATGGCCGGCTTTGGGGGAGTGATATCCGAAGTGGGCGCCTCAATCATGGTGGGAGGAAATATCAAGGGGCAGACACGGGTACTGACTACTGCCACGGTAATGGAAACCGGCAAAGGTAACTTCGATGTGGCTATCGCCCTGTCGTTGATACTGCTGGCGCTGGCTTTTGGGGTGAATTACCTGCTGACGGTTATCCAGCAGCGGGAACGCCCGCGATGAGTGCCGGTACACCCATTCTGGAGATAACAGGCTTGAGGATTCGGCGTGGGGGTGTGCCGGTTCTTGACCTCCCCCATTTTTCAATCGTCGCGGAGGAGAAGGTTGCCGTTATCGGTCCAAATGGTGCCGGTAAATCCAGTCTGCTGTTGGGGATTGCCTGCCTGATAGGGCGGGAAAACGGAACGATCGCATTCAAGGGTGAATACGTCACGCCCGGCGATGAAACCGGGTATCGCCGCAGGATCGCAATGGTTTTTCAGGAATCGCTGCTGTTTGACACGTGCGTGCTGGACAACGTGGCTGAAGGATTACGGATTCGTGGTAAGGGGAGAATGGAAGCCAGGCGGTCAGCCATGGAAAGCCTTGAGCTTCTCAAAGTCGGGCATCTGGCAGAACGTTCGGCCCGCAAACTGTCAGGAGGAGAGGCTCAGCGTGTCAGCCTGGCGCGGGCTTTTGCCGTCAGACCGGAGCTGATCCTGATGGATGAACCTTTCTCAAGCCTCGATTTGCCTACCCGCATTCAGCTTGCTGAGGACCTGGGACGTATTCTGCACGAATCAGGCACAGCTGCCATCATAACAACCCATGACCGTATTGAGGCTTTTCATATTGTGGATCGACTTGTGGTTATGGATGGTGGCGCTGTCGTTCAGGAAGGATGTCCAAACGAGGTCATGGCACATCCAATCAATGCTTTTGTGGCAGCCTTCCGCCGAACAACAAGTGCGTCAATGTCCAGTTTTCCTTTGTAGGTCTTTCACGTCAATTCCTGGTAACAACTTCGTCAACATACCCATCAAACCGTCAGCAGCGTTGCCTCCGCCGGTCACAAGAACATCCGGGACAATCTTGATGCTGCCGTTCTCAATGGCGGTTGCAATCAGCTCCACAATTTTGATCTGCTTGATGGCCTCTTCACCGATTGCCGCCTGCTGTTTACTGTAAGCCTGAGCGGTAGCTTCGCCGATGGCGGCGATCTTGGATGCTTCGCCGTCGCCAATGGCCTTAAGACGCTTACCTTCGCCGGTACCTTCAAGTGCCTTGGCTTCTGCCGAACCTTCGGCCAGGGTGATCATCTCTGCCTTTTTCTGTGTAGCCACTTTCACGGCGATTTCAGATGCAACCAGCGTCGGCTGCTGGTCGGCGGTGGCACGCATTTTCTCCATCTCGGTGCGTTCCGTCTGTGATTTCTGCTCCATCTTGTACATCTCCTGCTGCTGCTCGGCAATGATACGCTTTGTCTGGGTCTGCATCAGTTCTTCAGGCAAGCGGATCTGGCAGATCAGGACCGATACGCACTCCACATGATACTTCTCCAGATCGGCACGAGCACGGTTTTCCGCCTTGGCCTGCTCTTCCGAGCGGCTCTGGAGAAAGTTCATGGCCGAGGCGGTAGAGGCCTGGTTCCTGAATGAAGAGTCAATCATCGGATGGATGACATGCTGAATCAGGTTGTCGATGGAGCCGACCTTGGCCACCATGTAGGGTGCTTGATCCGGGCGGACACGGATAACAACCTTGACCGATACCTGAATCGGAAAACCGTCCTTGGAGATAACCGTAAGCTGGTCGAAGCGGGTGTTTTCCTGATCATCCCAGTCAATGGTGATGTTGGTCGTATCGATAATATACGCCATGAAGGCCCGTCGATTGAGGTAGTAGCGCCCTGGACCGGCGACCTCCTCCTGAATGCCCCTGAACCCTTTCGGCACGACGTACTTCTCTTTGCCTTCTTCAATGGAAGCCCCGGCCTGGGTTGAGCCGAGACGCTTTTTCATCTCTTCCGTAGGGTCTTCGCCGACGTTCGATACCACTACACCGACCTGCCCTCGCTCGATAACGGCGACATTGTCGGTTTCTACACTGAACATGAATGGGTTGATATAATAAGTTCCCGGCCGCAGCACATCCAGTTGCGGGCCTCGCTGTCCCTGCCTGGTCAGAAAGGCTGAGCCGTCCTGGTAATCGTTATGACCGGTTATGGGACAGGCCACGTATTCCCGTTCCGGTAGAGGAATACCGTCCAGTGCAGTGACAAGGCCGACCTTATTGGCTTCAATGACCACTGCGGGCGCGATCTGGACCTGGAACAGATTAAGATTGATACGATAGGTGCCTGGCAAAAGTACGTCAATCTGCGGTCCTTTCTGTCCGCCGTTTTTCAGAAATGCTTCTCCGTTCTCGTAATTCGAATGTCCCGGCACACTCTGTGCCAAAAGACGCCCCATCGGGATGGAAGCCCCATCCTGCGCAGTGACCATACCGACCTCACCCTTGGCGATTACGGCAGCCTTGGCTTTGGTGATTTTGAAGAGATTAGGATGAATACGATAAACACCTGGTGGCAGAATTTCCGTCTGCGGCCCTTTCTGACCGCCGCTTTTGATGAAATCCTGGCCAGACTGGAAAGAGTTGTGGCCGGTCACTACATTGGCAAAGATGCGTCCGGCCGGAATGGCTGAACCATCGGCAGACTCAATCAAACCGATTTCTCCTTCGCTGATTTTTGTGGCGGCGCTTTTGGTTACCTTGAACAGATAGGGGTTGATACGATAGTTGCCAGGAGGGATGATTTCTATCTGCGGCCCTTTTTGTCCACCATTATTGATAAAGGCGTCGCCGTTCTGAAAGGATGAGTGCCCTTCCACCGCCTGGGCAAAGATTTTCCCTTCCGGAATGGCGACTCCATCAACCGATTCCACGATACCGATTTCAAAATCCTTGATTTCGGTGACATTTCCCTTGGTCAGCTTAAAGAGGTAGGGGTTGATCCGATATTTGCCGGGAGGCAGCACCTCGATCTGTGGCCCTTTCTGCCCGCCGTTTTTTATAAACACCTCGCCATCCTGAAAGGAATTATGACCAGCCACGACTGCGGCAAAGATCCTCCCGGCAGGAATGGATGAACCGTCCACCGACTCGATCAGGCCTATTTCGTTTTCAAGTATTTCTGTGAAGACACTTTTGCTCGCCTTGTAGATAAACGGAATCAGAAAGTGCAAACCGGGTCCGAGTGTACGCGCTTGAATTCCGACTTCATTGCCAAGAGCTACAACCCGCCCCTGAGGCATTTTGCAGCCGAACCACCGGCGCTCGATCAGGGCAATTTCATTGCCTCCTACGACGACGACAGACTCGTACAACAGGATGGCCGCAGGAACAAGAAGGGCCAGATAGCCCCAATATTTCAGCACCAATAATTCGAGAATCATAGCCTCTCCTTTCGAATTGCTGCAGAGTTTGAAATCGTGCTCGTCTATGCGCCGTCCGGTGATATCAGTATGTGTTGATATGTGTCGCCATCTCCCGCTCCAGCAGGCAACCGGTGCGCAGGTCGGTGTCTTCGGCGGCATTGATGAGCCGCTTTGCAGCGGAAAGTGATGCCGGAGGATGGCCGGCGATCTTCTCCGCAAAAGAGGTCACCTTCTGCCAGAATTCATGTGCGTCATATACCCTGTCCACGAGTCCCATCCGCAGAGCATCCTCGGCAGCATAGGGATCGGATGTCATGAATATTTCGCGGGCAAAGTTCTTACCAACCATGCGCGGTAACTTGCGGGTGCCGCAGAAACCGGTGATGATCCCGAGTTTCGCCCCGGGGTGGGCGATCTGCAGATTTGCGATTGCAATGCGGATATCGCAGGCCATGGCCAGATCACAGCCGCCACCCATGGTGATGCCGTTCAATGCTCCGATAACCGGCTTGGAGCAGGATTCTATCTGTTCAAAGAGGGATTGGCCAAGTTCGGAGAAATGTAAGGCGTCCGCAGGAGTAAAGTGGACCATCTGGCCTATGTCGGCCCCCACGGCGAATGACTCTCCCGGATAACCGGAAAGGACGATCACATTGACCGCGCGATCTTCCTCGACGTGTGAAAAAGCACGTTTCAGCTCGCGAATCGTTGTCAGGGAGAGCTTGTTGAAGCGCGAACCGGCATCAAGCAGGATGTAACAAACCAGGTTCGTGACTTCTATGCGAAGATTTTTATAGGGCATGTATTCGAAGGGTCAAGGGTCAAGGGTCAAGAGTCAAGGGTCAAGGGTCAAGGGTCAAGGTTTTTGATTTTACTTGACCCTTGCCACTTGACCCTGTTTTTTTACGCTCGTGGATGGACGTTGTTCTTTACCCACCCGACAATATCTTCGGTGGAGGTGCCTGGGGTGAATACCTCGCAAATGCCGGCAGCTTTAAGGGCGGGGATGTCATCCTCGGGGATGACGCCACCACCGAAAACCTTGATATCACCAGCGTCTTTTTCCCTGATGAGTTGCGTGATCCGGGGGAGCAGGGTGTTGTGAGCGCCGGACAGAATCGAGAGACCGACGCAATCCACATCCTCCTGAATAGCGGCCGCAACGATCTGCTCCGGTGTCTGGTGCAGGCCGGTGTAGATGACTTCGAAACCGGCGTCGCGAAAGGCTCGGGCAATAATTTTTGCGCCACGATCGTGTCCGTCCAGCCCCGGTTTACCGACAAGTACCCGCAAAGTTCTTTCAGCCATGGTATATTCCCTCCTGGAAAAATTATTACTACAAAACAGCGGCGCGGGATATTACATCTCGATCCCGATTCTCGCAGGTACTCCCACATTATAATAATGCTTTACCTCCAGCATCTCGGTTACCAGATCGGCCATTTCTATTACCCGTTCATGAGCGTTGCGACCGGTCAGCACCAGTTCGGTCTTCTCCGGTTTCAAGCTGATCAGCTCCAGCACCTGTTCTACGTCGAGCAGTCCAAATCCGACCGCACCGTTGATCTCGTCACAGATGAACAGGTCGTAGTCGCCGGAAGTCAGCAATTCTCCGGCCTGTACGAGAGCTTCCTGGGCTACTCGGCGGTCTTCGGTGATGTCCCTGGTGTTGACCCACCCCGGCCGGCCGGTCTGGATGATGGTAAAGAGCGGCGCCAGTTTCTCGGCGATCAACTGTTCACCGTAGGGACCTCCACCTTTGATGAACTGAAAGAAGCATACCTTGAGGCCGCGTCCAACGGCGCGCAGAGACAAACCGAGCGCAGCGGTCGTCTTGCCTTTACCGTTACCGGTGTAAACCTGTGTGCAGCCTTTGTCGAGAGACATCTATTCCCCTTTGAACTGTGGCTGGCGCTTGTCAAGAAAAGACTGCATTCCCTCACGTTGATCGAAGCTTGAAAAACAGAGCGCAAAGGCATCCCTTTCCAGCATGCAGGCGGTCTGCAGATCGATATCATAACCTGCGTTGATCACCTCACCACCAATGCGGATGGCGTTGGGACTGCGCGTACAGATGTGCGCCATCAGCTCCAGCGCTTTCGGCAACAACGCATCGTCAGCATACAGACGATTGATGAGTCCGAC
Source organism: Desulfuromonadales bacterium (assembly GCA_037129255.1). Lineage (GTDB taxonomy): Bacteria > Desulfobacterota > Desulfuromonadia > Geobacterales > Pseudopelobacteraceae > JACRCG01. The sequence continues at coordinate 27,026 of JBAXVG010000037.1, forward strand.
GCGAAGAGCTTCGCCGGCATTGATCAGTTCCCCGCTGTAGATCAGCTCCTTAGCCTTGGATTTGCCTGTCAGCCGAGCCAGACGCTGGCTGCCGCCGCAAAAAGGTATGTTCCCATGCGCTATGTCGGGGAATCCGAAACGTGCCGAGTCAGATGCGACAATAAAATCGCAGGCCAGTGCAAGTTCGAATCCCAGACCGGTGCATGCTCCTGATATGACGGCAATGCACGGCTTGCCGGATTTTTCCAGGCTGAACATGACCTGCTGGCCGAAGCCGGCCAGTGCCGAAGCCTCGCAGGGGGCAAAGGCGACTCCGGTGGAACAGCGACAGAAGCCATCCCTGGTGCCGGTCAGGATGATACCCTTTATACTGCCGTTAGCGGCAAAACCGTCTATCTGGCGCTGCAGAGTCTCCAGGAGCAGTCGCGAAGTGACGGCACTCGACCCCGAAATCGTCAGAACAGCTACGCCGCTCTCTTCTTTATGCAGTTTGCAGAGCTTGTCCGGCAACGGTTTACCCCTGTTTAAGAATGAATAAAATTCAGCGGTGCGACTATAGCAATTCAGCCAATTACGGTCAAGAAAAGCTTTGGAGAAAAGCTCAGGAGTATTTTACCGAAAGTAAAATACTTTGCCGATTATGACATTAACGCTATACTCACCAATAAATAACAATTATCGACAGGGGGACATTTCATGAATCTGCTCGCCACAATCCGCCGGAACGCCGATACGGCCAGAACTGCTGCAGAACAGAACGCAGCCTGGCTCCAGCAGCATATGAGCCCGTATTTTTTCCAGGCCATGTCAGACGAAGTGGATGCTCTGCAGCTCCTTGTGCGGGAAATGTCACAATTGCGCGATAATCGGCATCTTGTTCTTGCGGATCGCGATAAACGGCTGGTGATCGCCTGCGTCAACCGCCCCGGTTCGCTGTATGAAACATTGCGGCGGGTAGGGGAACGGGAAATTTCGTACGCCATGTTCTCGCATTCCAATGCGCCTATGCCGGGTATTGAGGATGAACTTGAAATTCAGCGTTTTGAGTTCGATCGCCGACAGAATAATGTGATTGATCTGAAGCGGGAGGTGGAAATCCCTGACTCGCTTCTGAGGAAGGTTCGTTCTGAAATACGCCGCTCTTTTCCCGATTTTGACCTGAAAAATCTTGATCGGCTGATGAAGATACTCTGGCTGAACAATGAAAATTATATCCGCATGTCGCCCTCTTCCCGTATTGCATACCTGATCTGGCTGTTTGAGCGCGGCAATGCTGCAGGGGGGCTTTTTCTGGATATTGCCCGGGTTGAGCGCGAGGGGCGCTTCGAAACCCGTGTACTGTTTGCTGTCGGTAATCCACCCAGGGATGAGTTTCTGCTACAGGTGCTGGAGGTGTTCAACCGGTTGAACATCGGTATCCGCCGCGCCTATTGTCAGACGATCTCCAACGGCGTTCATCCCTATTTCCTCGGTGCGTTTTTTGTCATAAGCCGCGACGGCGAAGACATCTCTCCACTGAGTAAACTGGCTTCCCGCCTGAAGCGCGAACTCTGTACCACCCAGATCATAGCCATATCTTCGCCGGCTTACCGCGAGTATGTCGTCAAAGGGTTGCTGAGCGGCGAAGATGGCGCACTGATTGACTCATTTATTGCCTTCTGCCACACCAGCCTGGCACATGGACAGCCGGATCGTTTTGGTCCGGAGGATGTCCAGACAGCTTTTTATGATCATCCCGAGATGGCCCAGCTCTTAATCCGGTTGTTTCGCCTGCGCTTTGACCCTGATATGACTGACCGGGAAAAGTCTTACGCAACGGCTTTGACAGAAGCACGCATTGCAGTGGAAGGTTACAACACGGGGCACCGTTGGCTGGACGACATCCGCCGTGCCGTCTATCGCTGTTGCCTGCTGCTGGTCACCCACACTCTGAAAACCAATTTTTTTGTGGTTGAAAAACAGGCGCTGGCATTTCGAATCGATCCGGCATATCTGCGTTTGCTTGCCCACGATTTCACTGCGGATCTCCCCGAGGTTCTCCCCTTCAGAGTTACCTTTTTCTGCAGTCGCTTCGGAGCCGGTTATCACATCGGCTTTTCCGACATCGCCAGAGGTGGTTGGCGAACGGTCATTGCCCGAAGTGCAGATGACTACATAACATCGGCCAATACGCTGTTCCGTGAGGTTTACGTACTGGCCCACACCCAGCATTTGAAAAACAAGGACATATATGAAGGCGGCTCTAAGATGGTGCTGGTGCTGGACGCCTCCGATCTGCAACAGGCCAATATTGAGGATGAGAATTGCCGGCTCTACAAACTGCAGTACGGCATCGCCAATGCTTTTCTGGATATCTTTGTTACCGATGACGGGATTACCAGAGACCGGCGCGTCATTGACTACTATGGTGACGACGAACCGATCGAAATCGGGCCGGACGAGAATATGCACGACGGCATGATCGAGGCTATCGCCAATCTCTCCGGAAAGCGGGGATATATCCTCGGTGTCGGGATCATGTCCAGCAAACGCTTCGGTATCAACCACAAAGAATACGGTGTTACTTCCACCGGGGTGGTCACGTTCGCTGAAATAACCATGGCGGATGCGCTTGGCATCAACATCTACCATGATATTTTCTCGCTCAAGATGACCGGTGGACCGAATGGCGACGTGGCCGGCAACTGTCTGCGCATCATGCTTGAGCGTTGTCCCGGCATGCAGGTGCGTCTGATTCTTGACGGCACGGCTGCACTCTATGATCCAGGCGGTGTCAGCCATGACGGATTGCGCCGAATTGTACTGAATCATGACCTGGATGTCTTTGATCCGCTTTTTCTGCAGGAAGGCGCTTTCATTATTTTCCGGACCGGTCGCCGCATGGAAGGGCTCAAGGAGTCTCATCGCAAGGTAAGTCTTATTAACGGTAAGATGGTGGAGGAGTGGCTGGATATCGACGATTTCTACCGCCTCTACAACAGTCTGATCCTTACTGTCAAGGCCGATCTCTTTATCCCGGCCGGGGGAAGGCCGGAGACGATAGATGGCCAGAACTGGCGATTGTTTCTGGATTCGGATGGTGTTTCCAGCTCCAGCGTCATCGTTGAAGGGGCCAACTCTTTTGTCACTCCTGAGGCCAGAGTGCAGTTGCAGAAGAGCGGCGTTGTGATCATGCGTGATGCCTCGGCCAATAAATGCGGCGTCATCTCGTCTTCATACGAGATCATCGCAAATCTGCTGCTTTCAGAGCGTGAATTTCTTGATCACAAGGAGCGCTACGTCGGTGATGTCCTTGCTATTCTCAAAAAACGGGCCGCCGACGAGGCGCTGCTGATACTCAGGAGGAGCAGAGAGCCAGGAAATACACTACTCTATAGCGAAATATCAGAGATCATCAGCCAGAACATAAATAGTCTCTATTCGCGTCTGTTCGAGTTTTTCTCGGCCCGTCCCGAACTCTGCCTGCAGGCACCTTTCCGTCAGGCGCTTATAAACCACCTGCCCCGTATGCTGCAGGAAACACCTGCCTTTCGTATGCGGGTGAGTAAGTTGCCGAGCAAATACCAGTGTGCCATCCTGGCCGCCGAGATCGGCTCTTCGCTGGTCTACACCGGCAGCCGGGATGCGGATTTCGAGGATATGATCAGGAGGCACCTGAGGAGAGTGCTATAAAAGAAGCTTTTTAAAATGACGTTTTCCGTGGTATCTTTTATCCGACAAGGATAATTCGAAAAAGAGTTTCCTGTTACGGGGTGGGTGTGGGAAAGGTTGCCATAGAAAATATTGAAATCGGAATGGTCCTGGCGAGTGACGTGCATGACCGATCAGGACGGATGCTTCTGGGGGCCGGAGTGGAGCTGACTCAAAAACATCTGGTCATCTTTCGCACGTGGGGGGTGCCGGAGGTCGATATTGCCGGACAGGGGAGTGATGAAACTGCAGATCAGGTGCCGGCGGATGTTGATTCACGGGAGTTGGCTGCTGCTGAACAGGCTTTGATACCACTCTTCCGGCATACGAATCGAGATCACCCTGCCATTGTCGAACTGATGCGGTTTGCTGCACTGAGGAAGGTCCATCATGGCATTGCCTGATTATCCGGCCACCACTCTTGAACGCCTGGTGGAAGAGACCAGTACGGTCTATTCTCTCCCATTGTTCTACGAACGTATGAATGAGACGATCAACCACCCCCGCAGCTCTATTGAAGACATTTCCAAAATTATTACCGAAGATCTGGGACTCACTGCACGGCTGCTGCGCTTGGCGAACAGCCCGATGTTTGGCTGTTATGCACGGGTTGACTCCATTACAAAAGCGGTTACCATCATCGGTACCCAACAATTGCGTGATCTGGCGCTGGCAGCTTCGGTCATGGGAATATTCAAGGGGATTCCGGAAGAGCTGCTGAATATGACCTCGTTCTGGCGGCATAGTATTGCCTGCGGCATCATTGCCCGCAGTCTTGCCGTCTACCGGCGCGAGTCGAATGTGGAACGGCTTTTTGTCGCCGGCATGCTTCACGATGTGGGACAGGTTGTGCTGGCTGCAGCCCGCCCCGAGGCGATTCGTGAGCTTCTGGAGGCTCAAAGAGATACCGGCAGGCTTTATCCGGAACTGGAGCGGGAGCGGCTGGGCTTTGATCATTCCGGTTTGGGCGGCACGTTGCTTAACAAGTGGAAGATTCCTGCCAGTATTGTCGAGCCGGTGGCTTGTCATCATAATCCCGGATCTGCCGAACAATTCCGCCTTGAAACAGCTCTGATCCATATCGCGGATATAGTCTGTCAGGCTATTGAGCTGGGGCAGGGAGCTGAGTGGGGGGTACCGCCGCTTGATGAGCCGGCATGGGAACGGTTGGGGGTGTCGCCCCATATACTGGGATTGGTTCTGAAACAATCGGAGTCCCAGATTGCTGAGACTTTTGCTATTTTGTCAGGTGGGGCCGATGACTGACCTGAGTGTCACCAGATCGCAGGAATTTCTCGAGGAGCGGGTCAGTTATCTTGAGGAGTCCAATCGGCGCTACATGTCGATCCTGGAAATGCTGGCCTCCAGCAGTGAATTTCAGGGTGATCTCAGCCGTGCCAAGGATGGAGAAGGAATTTTCAGGGCAACAGTCAGCCAGCTTCGGCGGCTTTTTTCGTTCCGGAGCATGGGTTTTTTTGACAGTCAGCCTGATGGTGGTTTTGAGCTGCTTGTTGCTGATCCTGCCGGGGCGTATGACACTCTGCAGACTCTGGTTGAGGCGCGCATGATGGATGGTACATTTGCCTGGGCGCTCAACCGCAATCAGGCGGTACTTGTTCCGACAGATAGGGGAGAAACCCTTCTGTTGCAGGTTGTGGCCACCCAGTCCCGTATCCGGGGGATGTTCGCCTGCACGTTGCCGGGCAGTTCGACCGCAATGGATGTCGCCGCACTGAATGCTCTTTCGATAGTACTGTATACCTGTGCCTATGCTCTGGAAAGTACCGTGTTGTATGGAATGCTGCGCGATCATACCCAGCATCTGGAGGAACGGGTACAGATGAGAACTCTTGATCTGGAAGAGGCCCGCCGACAGGCAGAGGCGGCCAGCCTGGCAAAAAGCGATTTTCTGGCTAACATGAGCCACGAAATCCGCACCCCTATGAACGGGGTGATGGGGATGACGGAGTTGATGCTGCAGGGGGGGCTTACCCCTCAGAAAGAAATGCTTTTTCTGCGTGCCATAAAGGATTCCGCCGAAAGCCTGATGATGATTGTCAATGATATCCTGGATTTTTCCAAGATCGAAGCCGGAAAATTTACATTGGAAAAAAATCCGTTCAGTCTGCGGGATGCGGTGGAGCGCTGTCTGAGTGGCCTGTTCGTGAGGGCCGAGGAAAAGGGGCTCGTGATAGAGCACCGGATTGGCCCTGAGGTTCCGGTTTGCCTCGTGGGGGATCAGGGACGTCTACGCCAGGTGTTGACCAATCTGGTGGGAAATGCGATCAAGTTCTGCCAGGCGGGGCGGATTTCGGTCGATGTTGACCTGACCTCCCGGGAGGCAGATCATGTCATGCTGCATGTTCGCGTGACCGATACCGGTATCGGCATTTCGGAAGAAGCCTGCCGGCGCGTCTTCAACAAGTTTGAGCAGGCTGACAGCTCCACCACAAGAAAATATGGAGGAACCGGACTCGGTTTGGCCATCTGCAAAAAACTGGTGGAGTTGATGGCTGGAGAAATCTGGGTGGAGAGCCGATTGGGGGTTGGGAGCTGTTTTCATTTTACGGTCGGTTTTCTGGTGGGAAATGAAGCTCTGCTGGTGAGCGACAGAGATGCTGCTTTGACTGCCAGCCAACTCCGGCAGGTTCCGCTGGATATTCTTCTTGCAGATGATGTGGAAATAAACCGTGCTTTGGTGCAGGCTATTCTGGAACCTCACGGTCACCGGATCATAAGTGTAGAGGATGGGCAGAAGGCTCTTAAAGCATATGAATCCGAACGGTTCGATCTTGTGTTGATGGATGTTCAGATGCCTGAGATGGATGGACTGCAGGCTACCCGGGCAATCAGGGAATATGACCGCACGATGGGGCGGAGTGCACTTGTACCTATCGTAGCCATGACAGCCCTGGCGGGGAACGAGGATCGTCAGACATGTCTCAGTGCCGGGATGGACGACTATTTGACCAAGCCGATCAAGCCTGCCCAGCTGTTGCAGCTGTTGAATAAATTCTGTAACCGTCCGATAGAATCCGATGAAGCAGCGAATGGGGGCACACCTCAGGAATCGCCGTTGAAAGAGTCGCTGAACGAACATGATGCATCCGTCGCTGTGTTTGCCCAAAGCGAGCTGATGGAACGGCTCGGGGGACGGTCGGAAATGATTCCCCGCTTTGTTGGTCTTTTTTGCAAAGGGGTTACGCCGCATCTGGAAGGGTTGGCTTCGGCACTGGCAGCGGCGGACGCAGATGGAGTGCGGCAGCATGCTCATGCCATCAAGGGATCGGCCGGAAGTATCACAGCGCGGCGTATGCATGAGACGGCTGCAATGATTGAAAAAGTTGCCAAGAGTGGCGATCTGGCGGAGGCGACGCAGCTGCTGTCCATGCTGCAGCAGGAATACCGGGAGTTTACCGAAGTTGTTGCTGCACTGGGTTTTTTCGAAGCTCAGTGACATTATGAATAATGCAACGATAGTTGGTAATTGTTTATCGTCAAAAATTCCCTCCGGAGAGGATGTATAATGGCTGAGAATCAGTTCATAAAAGGTGCCGAGTCGGTCACCCGCGTCGAAGTTAAACGTTACGGGTATACTCTAACGTTTGAGATCAGCATTGACGCCTTGGAATGCCATTGTTTTTATGAACCGTCAACTATAGGAGGAACGCCTCTCACAGAATCGGAGCTGCAGGAGCATCTGTCGCAGCTCAATATAAAAGCGTGGATTATTCCGGAGGCAGCGGCTTCTCTTCTTAATTCCGCAGCAAGTGCGAAGGCTGTGAGCAATCTGTTAATTGCACGGGGGATTCCAATGATCCCCGGCGAAGATGGACAACTGATCCTGAGCGTTTCCGACGACCTTGCTAAAACGGAATCGGAATCGGATGAAGAAATTGCCCAAACCGTAGATTTACGTCATGTACAGTCTTTTCTGAATGTTGATGCGGGGAATCTGGTCGCGACCATTATCCCCCCCGGCTCAGGAACACCCGGCAGATCTGTAGCCGGCAAAATAATTCCACCGCAGCCCGGCGTTCCGATCAAGCTTGCAATGGGGCAGAATGTCCGGTTGAGCGACGATGAACTGAGCATATTTTCTGTGGCAGCCGGGCGCGTCTGCTTGCGCGACGGTGAGATTTCAGTCGAGGATGTCTATGAGATCGACGGTGATGTTGATTTCAAGGTCGGCAACATTGCTTTCAAAGGATATGTCGAGGTTAAGGGTGATGTGCTGGATGGTTTTTTTGTCAAGGCCACCAAAGGGATCAAGATTCACGGGAATATCGGAAACTGTTCAATTGAGTCTGATGGGGATATTTCTTTTTGTGGCATGAATGGCCAAGGCACAGGTACAATCAGATGCGGCGGGTCACTATCCGCCAATTTCATCTATGAGGCATTGATCGAATGCGCTGGCGATATTACTGCAGAAATTGAGATTCGAAGTTCTCACATCAAGTGCCTGGGTATGATCTCTGTCAACAAGGGGGGATTGACCGGAGGTGAGTATTTTGCGTTGGCCGGCATTGAGTGTGGTAGTCTTGGGAGTGTAACATCGCTTCGAACTCGTGTGGTTGCCGGTGTTCACTATGGCGACCTTGAAGAGCTGAACCGCCTGTTTAACGAACTGAAGCTTTTGGTTGCGGAGTTCAGTGCAGCACCAAAAGGAACGATCGATATCAAGGATTTTGCAAAAAAACGCGCCGTAATTACAGAACAGACCCATGAAGTACGTTCAAGAACTCATGAGAAGAGTAATCCGAAGATAAATATCAAAAAGATGCTTTACGAGGGTGTAAGTATAACGCTCGGAATAATCAGTGACAATATTCGTGAAGAACGGAAAGGCCCTTTCAGTGTGATAGAAAATACCATTGAAGGGGGGTTTCGTTTCCTCGGGATGACTCCGCTCTCTTTCAAGGCGCACGTTATAGAACAGACCTTCATGAAACAGCATTTGCTTGAACAGCAGAATCAACGACCAAGTATACAGGAGGATGGGGCATGAAAGCCTTGATAGTTGACGACATGGAAATGAACCGCGAATTGCTTGCCATTTTTCTTGAAGGGCGTGCTTCCGTAGAATTAGCTGAAAGCGGAGAGGATGCTCTGAAGCTGGTTGAAGAGGCTCTCGGCACTGATGAATATTTTGACCTGATTTGCATGGACATCTTCATGCCTGGTATGGACGGACACGAAACTCTCAAAAAAATCAGAGAGATGGAGGCGGCAGCCGGATGCGTGCGAGCGACCGCTTTTATGGTGACCGGCAGCAGTTCACCGGACGACATGTTTGATGCGCTGATGCATGGAGGGTGCGACGATTATCTCACCAAACCATTGATGCAGCAGAGTTTCAGTGATCTTCTCGTCAAGCATGGGCTGTGCTGATTGTCTTTCTACCTGTCCTGTCACCGGGACATGAATTTTGTTTTGATTCCACCAGAGTGCTGTGTTAGAAGTAAAGGCTGTTTCGTTAATTATCTTAATACCGCGATAGAAGGAGTATGCCATGACAACCTGTAACGATAACGCTGCTGCGGCTGTTGTAGCCTTTGTTTCCGGCGCAGTCATCGGTGTGGCCGCCGCACTGCTCCTGGCTCCGATGCCGGGCCGTGAGACTCGTGAAAAACTGTCCGGATTTGGTGAAAACGCTGCCGGACGGATGAAGCGTCTTGCCCGTGAAGCCAAGTTCAAGGTTGCCCCTAAATCCAAAGGGGGTGATTATGAGTATGACGGTGGAGACGCATGGATTTGATCGACTACGACCGATGCAACTGAAATACGGTGCAACCTCTTTTGTCCTCGAACTCCCGCCTGAACAGCTGGCGGGAGTCATAATTCCGCCCTCGTATTCCCATGAGTATTCCCCGGAAGAGATAGTCGCCGCTGCACTTGATGCCAGTCAACCGATAATTTCTTCGTTCAAACCCGGTGACAAGGTCGTTGTCGTTACTTCCGACATCACCCGTTATACCGGCAGTGAAATATATCTGCGGTTGCTGGTGGAGCGGCTTAACCACCAGGGCATCGCCGACTGCGATATGGAGATTCTGATCGCCCTCGGCATTCATCGCAAGCAGACCGAGTACGAACATCAAAAAATCCTTGGAACGTTGCATGGTCGAATACGAGTTACCGACCACGACTGCGACGACCATCGTCAGCTGGTTGTGGTGGGCACGACCTCCAACGGCATTCAGGTCAGTCTCAATCGCAAGGCGGTCGAGGCTGACCATCTGATTCTGACCGGTGCCATTGGATTTCACTACTTTGCCGGTTTCGGCGGAGGCCGTAAAAGTGTTCTGCCCGGTATCGCCAGCCGTCAGGCCTGCATGGCCAGTCATTATACCGTGCTGAATCCCGGCAACGGCAGTGGCAAGAATCTGTACGCGACTACCGGCAATCTGGACGGAAATCCCGTTCATCAGGCCATGGTCGAGGCGTGTGCCATGGCCAGGCCGGACTTCATCCTTAATACTGTTCTGACACCGGACAAGCGTATTATTGCCGCTTTTGCCGGAGAGTGGCGGGAAGCGCACGAAGCCGGCTGCTGTTTTTATCGGGAGCGTTTTACCTTCCCCATGCGGGAAAAGGCCGATCTGGTGATCGCATCCTGCGGTGGTTTCCCCAAAGACATCAATCTGATTCAGGCTCACAAGTCGATGGAGTACGCCTCTCAGGCGATTAAAGACGGCGGCGTGTTGATCCTGCTGGCCGAGTGCCGTGACGGATTCGGCAATTCCACCTTCTTCAACTGGTTTCGTTACAAGAATCTGTTTGAGTTTGAATCAGCACTGCGCACGCAGTACGAGATTAACGGCCAGACCGCTTATTCACTGCTGCAGAAGGCACAACGCTTCCGTATCATCATGGTATCACAGTTGCCTGAACAACAGGTTACGGAGATGGGGATGATTCCGGCTGGTACAATGGAAGCAGCAATGAACATTGCAACCGGTATGATGCCTTCCGACTGGCGGGCATACATTATGCCGGAAGCGGGCAGTGTACTGCCGGTGGTTTTGTAAGACAGCTCCGCAACATAAGTATTCTCCGTACTATCCTTTCATCACGGTATTTTTCGCTTCGTCCCGCCAGTATGCGTTTTGTCGCAAATCAACTGCATCTCCCGTAAATTCAGCTATGCTCACCTCATATTCCAACACCCGAGGAGGTGCAGTCATGTTGAAGCGCACACTATTGTCCCGAAGTTTAATGTTTTTTGTCACAGTGGCACTGTCTGGTACGGCAATGGCTCAAGACCATACGGAAGTCTTTACGGCAGCCCAGGCTCTGTTTGATCGGGGGCTGAACGGCTCAAAGAAGGATAACAAGCTGGCGGCAGAGAAATTTAAGATGCTGTCGGAGCAGGAACACGGCAATCCGCTCTATCTGGCCTATTACGGCAGCGCCATCACCATCAAGTCGCGTGATGCTTTTTTGCCCTGGAACAAATTGAAACTGGGCGAGCAGGGGCTGGATGTCATCGACAAGGCGTTGAAAATGGTTACCCCGGAACATGACACTACCATGATCCAGGGGGTGCCGGTCAGCATCGGGACAAAACTGGTAGCCATCAGCACGTTTCTGAAAATGCCGGATAAATATTTCCATCGCTTTGCCGTCGGGAAAAGTCTGCTGACGGAAACGATGAACAGCCGCGCTTTTGTCGCTGCGCCGACGCATATCCGTTCTGAATTCCATATCCAGGCAGCTGCTGCAGCGCAGACCGACAAGCAGAGCGCGGAAGAGATCCGTCAGCTCAAACGGGCGCTGGAACTTGACCCGCTAGGCCAGGTGTCAGCGACGGTTCACGCACGATTGAAGGAGCTGGGGCAATGACCGCAACAGCCACCAGAAAAGATACAGCTTTGCTTAGTCTGAGCGGAGTGACGAAAACATACCGGATGGGTCAGGCAAGCGTACCCGCGTTGCGTGAAGTCTCTCTGTCGATACAGCCGGGAGAATTTACCGCACTGATGGGACCATCCGGCAGCGGAAAAACCACCATGCTCAATATCTGCGGCCTGGTGGATTACCCCGATTGCGGCAAGGTCGAGCTTGATGGCGCTGATATGGGAGCGTTTGATGAGCAGGCATTGACCCTGGTGCGGCGGGAGAAGATCGGTTTTATCTTCCAGGGATTCAATCTGGTGCCGGTCATGACGACCTTTGAAAATGTCGAGTACCCGCTGTTTCTCTCAGGAGTCGCGGCGGATGAGCGGCGACAGCGGGTCAGCGACATGTTGGCGAAAGTCGGCCTGGCGGATCTGGAGCGCCGCCGGCCCGACGAGCTGTCCGGCGGGCAGCGGCAGCGGGTGGCCATCGCCCGGGCATTGGTGAAAATGCCTAAGCTGATCATAGCCGATGAACCGACCGCCAACCTGGACAGCGCCACTTCCAGCCAGATCGTCGGTGTCATACACGAACTGGGGCGTATGATCGGTACAACCTTTCTGATCGCTACTCACGACCCGCGCCTGACCGTGCTGTGCGACCGGGTGATTACCATGAACGACGGGGTACTGCAATGAAATGGCTCATCTTTGCCGGAAAAAATATCCTGCGAAACCGGCGCAGATCAATTATCACCATCCTGATTACTGCTGTCGGCACGGCCGGAATCCTGGTCGGAGGCGGCTTTGCCCTGTTCACCTACGAATCGCTGCAGGAAATGGCTGCCCGGGACAGCGGGCATCTTATCGTGGCCAGCAGGAATTTCTTTAGCAGCGATGAAGATACTCCCATGCAGTACGGACTTGATAACGTCACCGCAATAAAAAACCGGCTGGAGCAGGACACCGGGGTACGTATGGCGCTGCCACGGGTGCAGTTTTCCGGTCTGCTCAGCAATGGTGATAAATCATCAGTATTCATCGGTATGGGGGTTGACCCTGCCGGCGAATTCTACACCAAAGGTCCGGCGCTGACGGTTGTCTCCGGCAGCACCCTGAGCGCCACTGCCAAAGCCGACGCCCCGGCGGAAATAATGCTCGGTACGGAGCTGGCACGTCAGATGAAGGCGGCACCCGGGTCAGTGCTGACGCTTCTCTCCACAACCACCGCCGGCAGCCTCAATGCGCTGGATGTCACGGTGTGCGGCACTGTCAGTGTCGGCGTTCCGGATGTTGATAAACGCCTTGTTTACGTGAACATTGCCACGGCGCAACAACTGTTGCTGACTGACAGGGTCAGCACTCTGTCGGTATATTTGAAGGATACGAAGCAGACTGATCTTATGCAATCTCAGGTATCGGCACTTTTTCCGCAACAGACGGTGCATACCTGGCGGGATCAGGCCTATTACTACACGGCGGTGCGCAGTCTCTATAACCGGATTTTCGGCCTGTTGGGAATTATTATCGTCGTGATGGTAGGTTTTGCCATATCAAACACACTGGCCATGGCTGTGGTGGAGCGAACGCGGGAAATCGGCACACTGCGGGCGCTCGGCACGTTGCCGCAGCAGATTGTCCGGGTCTTTGCCCTGGAAGGCATGATCCTTGGCGGTACCGGCTCACTCTGTGGCATGCTTGCCGCGCTTTCTACTACAATTATCTTTCTCTTTGCCGATTTCCAGATGCCGCCGCCACCCGGACGGTCAGTCGGCTATCCGTTGCAGATTAATTTCTCCCCGCTGCTCTATATGTTGACGACGTTGGTGCTGGTGCTGCTTTCAGTTGCCGCAGCGTGGTCTGTCAGTAGAAAAATGGCCGCAAAACCTATAGTGGAGGCACTTACCCATGTCTAGAATAATAGTGATTTGCTTCACGCTCTGTACCATAGCACTACAGGCCGAGGCCGGAGACATCGCCAGGTATCTTAAAAAAGCCGACAGCTATCGGCTGGAGGCGGATTCCATGCAGGTTGAGACGGAGGTGAAACTGTTCAAGTCCGGTGCCTTGGACAAAGAGCGTCGCTACACGGTTTATCTCAAGAGTGGTCGCCGTTCGCTGGTACTTATGCAGTCCGCCGGAGAAAAAGGGCAGAAGGTGCTGATGCTGGGGGATGACTTCTGGCAGATCATGCCGCAGAGCCAGCGGCCGATCCGGATTACACCAATGCAGAAGCTGTTGGGCGACGCCTCGGTTGGCGATATTGCCACCATGAGCTGGAGTGAGGATTATGACGGAACTGCTGCCGGTGAGGTTGATCTGGACGGCATCCCTTGCCTGCATCTGAGCCTCGTTGCTAAAAACAAGGGGGTAAGCTACAAGCGCATCGAACTGTTTATCGCCAAAAGTGATTCCCGGCCGGTCAAGGCAGATTTGTACGTTGCTTCCGACAAACTGGCGAAACAGGCGCGCTTTACCGTCGCATCGGCAAAAGGACGTCTGCAGGTAACCGCCATGGCTATCAAGGATCAGATTCAGACAGGAAGGGAAACGGTGATCAACTATCTTTCCCGGAAAGTGCGCAGCGTGCCGGATGAGTATTTCAATCCGATGTTTCTGACGCGCAATGATTTGAAGGAATGAGTCGCGGTAAATATAATTGGATGGTGCAAAATCTGAAAACCAGAATTAAACAGGGATAGACAGGATGAACAGGATACATACATTTGGTTATGATTTTTGCGGAGTTATCCTGTCGATCCTGTTCATCCCTGTTAATAAACGTTTTCCTGTTTTTTGCCTGGCAGTCAGCCTGCTTTTTACAAAACAGGCAGCAGCAACCGATGTGTCCGTCAAGGGCTGGGTCGTACCGGAATACCACACCATCAATACCGCCAGCCCGTTCGCCCTGGGCGCCGGGCAGAGCGGCTTCGGCAAAAGCCGCACACGGGAAGAGCTGGAACTGCGCGCCAGAGCGTGGGATGTCAATCTGGTGGCAACTGCCGCAACCACGGCCACTGAGCAGAGTAAGCCGGAATATGCCGTTACCATCAATGAGCTGAATTACGATATTTCTCTGCTGGGCGAACGGTTCTCTTTCGGAAAAAAGATAGTGAGCTGGGATGTGGGGTTTGGTTTCCGGCCGCTTGATCTGCTGCAGCAGGAAAACCGCCGGACGATTTTTGTGACAACTCTTGAAGGTATCCCTTATCTGTCGTGGGAAAAGTTTTCCGGAAATTCAGCCTGGATGCTGATCTATACCAATCCAGGACATGGAATGGGAGGAGTGGCGAAAAATGATGAATCGGTGGCTCTGAAGTATTACCTGCGTGACGGTACAGCGGACTGGCACGTCGTGGTGCGCTTGAGCGAGCGCCATCATGTTGAAGGTGGCGCGGCGATCAGCACTGTTCCGCTGGAAAGCCTCGAAGTTCACGCTTCGCTGCTGTATCAGCAGCGGTACGAACAAAAGTATAATTCACTGGTTGGATCTGGCGGAATACCTTTGAGCAGCAGTGATCCCATGCGGCTTTATATACGTGAGCATGGCGTAAAGGCGCTGGCCGGATTCACCCTGACCGGCGAGTCAGGTTTTTCTCTGTTGGGTGAAGCGTGGTATGACGCATCAGCCTATAGCGCCGAAGAGTGGCGGGATCTGAAAGCCCTGGCAGCAAGGCAGGCTGCCCTGCCCCGCCAGGGTGCGCCTGTGGTAGCGGTTGCCGGCAACATAGCCTACAACCTGCGCTACTTTGACCGGCCAAACCTGTTGAAAGAAAACCTGCTGCTCCGTCTGTCACATCACCGGGAGGGAGAAAATTGGGAACCGGCTCTTGATATTCTCTGCACTCCGGCGGATGGCGGTCTGGTTGCAACCGCTTCAATAGCCTATTCAGGCAATCACTTCCGCGTAGACAGCGGCATTCGCCAGTATGGCGGCGCACGAGGATCAGCCTACAAGATGCTTCCGGAAGAACGCATAATTTATTTTGCACTGCAGGGGTTCTGGTAATAATTGTGAAATTGGCATGCCTGTAAAGCGAAGCATGAGCGGGCACGTCGTCCGGTGCGTAGTGTGAATTGCTGTGACTGTGGATGCGATGTCACAGGTCAGGCTGATTCTGACGGCAAAGCCGATGAATTGAAATCGATTGCACTCTACCTATGTCCGGCGTGCGCTCAGAAATGCGTCAGCGGGCAGCTGCCGGTGGAGCGGATCAAGGACTATCGCCTGCTGACCCAATTCGGGGAAGGTGGTTTCGGCATGCCAGAAACACCAGTGTATGCCATGGTGATTGCTTTTTACAACTCCGTTACCGGGCAGTTCCCCTATGACTTCCCCAGTCGTGAGGAGTGCGCCCGCATGGTCCGGCGAGGCGAGCGCCCCTGTGATCCTATATCGTTCATTTTGGGTGATGATAAACCGATCCCGATAGAGAAGCGGTTGCCGGGGATTGACCGGAATGTGGCAAGGGCCGTGAATGCGGCGATTGTGAAGGATGAGAAGAAGAGAATCGGGATTGCGGAGTTTGTCAGGGCGTTGGCGTAATAGCTTTGCTGATAACGGATCTTTATTGCAAATATTATTGAAAATATTATACAATAATTTATATAAACTGTGAAGGAGTATCGGTATGGCAACAGTTAATTACAGTATTCCGGATGAAGTGAAAGAGTTGTTCAACACTGCTTTTGCGGGTGCTAACCGGAGCGCAGTCATCTCCGGACTGATGCAGCAGGCTGCCGAACACAAGTTGCGCCTTAAGTGCCGCAGAGAGTCTGTTGATGCATTACTGGCGGATCGTGTCACGGCACAGCAGGTGTCGTCGGCCTCTGTTCAAGCAGCGCGGGAAGAGGTGCGGCAGTGAAACCGGTCATCGTTGTCGATGCCAGTGTGGCAATCAAGTGGTTTGTCTTTGAATCCCCTGATGAAGGAGACACGGATGAAGCTCTTGAACTTTTGCGGGCGTATCGGGATGATCGGATAGAACTCTATCAACCACCAACCTGGCAGGCCGAAGTGTTGGCAGTGCTTGCCCGGATTGTGCCGGACAAGGCGGATCAACACACATGGAAACTGTTGGCACTCGATCATACCGAAGCAGCGGGAAGTTCCGTTTATCTCAAAGCGGTTCAGCTTTCAATTCAGTTGAATCATCACCTCTTCGATACAATCTATCATGCCGCAGCATTGACCCACCCGTCGGCAACCCTGATCACTGCGGATGAGAAATACCGTATCAAGGCAGAGTCGTTGGGGAGAGTGCTTTCGCTCAAGAGATGGGGGGAGATATTTTCGAGTCATGGACAACCTGCTGCGGATTCTGTATCGTTTTCCTGAAAGTCTGGCGGTGTTGCCGGGAGTGGCGCGATCGCCCTGAGGGCGAGGGGGCATTTAATTCTTATGGCAGGCAATTGCAGCAGATTACCAATGATCACACCATGATAATGTTTCCGTTTGGTACGTTGCGATAAATAATCTTCTTGCGACATTCGCTATTCGCGAATAAGGAATAATCTATGAAGCCTCTCTCCATAGCCGTTGATACCGCCTGGCGGCTTGCCGTCTGGGAGGCCTCCGCTTCCAACTCGGAATTTATTGAAAAAGAGCATGACAAGGCCGCTGCCAATAAATGGATAGCCACTGTTGATAATAATTCGATAGTAATAGAACGACAGGAATGCTGACTGGAAACAAATATATAGCCCGCCTCGCTACAACCGCCCTCCCTGGAGTTATGAAAACGAATTGAAAGGGGATGCCACTGACAACAACCCCACCGACACACCTTTCGTGCGGACGTACGAAAAGCATATCTTCACCACCTCCGATAAAAAATATTGTGCGGGATCTCTTTATTGTCATTACCCTGATGTTCGTACTGGCGGGATTGCTGAACCACCTGCTGGAAGGCGGTTATTTCTTCAACCTCCGCTATTGCCTCGCCATCGGCCTGTCAATCACACTTGCATCTCATTCTCTGATGAAATGGCGCAGTGCTGAAAATCTCAACTGGCAAACTTCGCTGGCTGCCATTCTGATCGGAACTGCTACAGGGATTGTGATCGGTACTTTTGCCAACGGACTCAATCCTGTTTCCCTGTTTGAAAAACACCCCGGACTGCTGCTGGCTCTGCTGGTGGTTTCGCTGATCTGCGGACCGGCTATTTCCTATTTTTTCTACTCTCAGACCACCATTTCCGAAACAGCTGCGGCCCTGCGTCTGGAAGAGATCGGGCGAATCTCGTACGAACAGCGCCTGACCGAGGCTAACTTTAAAATCCTGCAGGCCCAGATTGAACCGCACTTTCTCTTTAATACCCTTTCCAATGTGCTCAGCCTTATTCCGACCGAACCGGAAAAGGCCGAACAGATGCTGAGCGACTTTACCACCTACCTGCGAGCATCACTCCAGCAGACCCGCAGCGTCAGGATAAGGCTTGAAGACGAACTGGCCACGGTACGCGCCTTTCTCGATATAATGGCGGTGCGGATGGAGTCCCGGTTGCGTTATCGGATTGAGGTTCAGTCAGAGCTGCTGTCCGTGATGGTACCCCCGCTGCTCATACAGCCGCTGGTGGAAAATGCCGTTCAACACGGCATCGACCCGAAGCCTGAAGGTGGAAGCATCGTCATAAAAGCCGGTTCGTCAGGAGGGGCACTGATACTTGAAATCAGCGACAGCGGTAACGGAATTGCATCCTCAACCCCGATGGGGGTCGGCATGAGCAATATTCGTGAACGCCTGAACCTGTTTTACAACGGGGAAGCCGCATTCCAGGTGCTGCCGAATACTCCGCACGGCACCACAGTACGTCTGACCATCCCGATGATTACTGGAGGCAATCAATGAGCATGACTGACAGAAAGCCCACGGCCATAATCGTTGATGACGAACCGAACCTCTGCGCCATGCTGAAGCGTCTGCTGGCCGTCTGCTGGCCGGAACTGGTCATTGCAGCGGAAGCGCACAACGCCGCCGACGCGCTGCGAATGATTGATGAGCGGCGTCCGGATGTCGCGTTTCTGGACATCCGCATGCCAGGCATGAGCGGACTTGAGCTGGCCACACGGATCGGCACGGCATCCCGAATCGTATTTGTCACCGCTTATGATCAATATGCCGTTCAGGCTTTTGAAAGCGCAGCGGTGGACTACCTGCTCAAACCGGTGTCCTCCGGGAGGTTAAGCACCACCGTTGCCCGTCTGCAAACGCGACTTTCCCAGATTCCCCCTGATTTATCGCCGCTTATTGCAAGACTGTCTGAGCAGATCAAACCGAAAAAACAGTATCTGCAATGGTTGCAGGTCTCCCAGCATAACGACATCGAACTGGTACCGGTGGATGAGGTCGATTACTTCCGGGCGGCTGACAAATATACTTTGGTGGTCAACCGGAAGTCCGAGCGGGTCATCCGCACTTCGCTGAAAGATCTGGAGGACGAACTTGATCCGGAGCGTTTCTGGCGAATACACCGCAATGCCATAGTACGTGTGGCGGCAATCGCCAGAGTTACGCGCGATTTCGGCGGCCTGACCCTTCAGTTGCATCACCATGAAAAAACGTTGGCTGTCGGACGCAGCTACACTCATCTGTTCCGGCAGATGTGACATATTGCCAAGGAGTGATCATGCACATAGGTCCGTTTTCTGAAGAAGGGCCTGCCATTTAAAAGGTCCACACATTTGAGCCTCTTGCAAAAGTATATTCAAAATATTGAATACTTATTTTATTTTAAATATATCATTGTAATATATTTAGCATCACAGCATTTTGTGGTACTGTTCAGTTGCGAAAAAGACCAGTTCCGGGAGAATGCAGGTCTTGCTGAGTTCTTTCATCCAAGCGCCAGGGTCTCCAATGCAGGCGGCACCTATTCCGTTGGCCGCATCTGCATCAGCGCGATAAAACGAAGCAGGCCCATCTTTTCTGAGTTGCACTGTCCAATTCATCAACGTGCGGTGAGGTATTGATAAAGGAGGTCTCTCCAGGTC
>JBAXVG010000038.1:0-46546 GCA_037129255.1 Desulfuromonadales bacterium
TCAGTGAGGTACGCCGCCTGACAAAGACAGGACATCAGACAGCGATTATCACAACCGCACAGGAACTTTTACTACCAGAAGTATATTTGCCGGCTTGATTTCTTTGTCCTTTCTACTCCAGAATTTGAAATTAACTCCGCGGCGTATTTTTCCAGAACACTGCGTTCAGCACGTAGAATCTCCACTCCTTCCGCAAGTCCGCTTCCATCACGTTTAAGAAAAGGCTCAACATGCAAACGAATGCTTAACATGTTGAGCCTTTTTCCCGAACTTCCAGCCAGCTTAAAGCGCAGGGTAGAGTGACTGCAGATTTGCTTTCATTGCCGGGCTCAACTGCTTGAACAGACGGGCATTGTACGACGCATTGTACGGTATGCCTTGCGAGGTCAGGTCTACATACTGGATGGATGGATCAGTAAAATTGGCGTCTCCGGACTGTGGAGCGGTTTGAATGCCACCCTGGGGGCGGCTCGGGTCCATAGGCGGTAAAGGAGCCGTACCGGTAAATTTCTGATAGTTGATCGGATTTGTGGTTAAATTGCTATGGATAATCTGTTGTGTCGCAATAGCATACTTTCTGGATGTGGCTGCGGGCGTCCCCTCTGCAAAGGCCGGATCAACGTTGACCGCCTCGATTGACACCGTGTAGTCGCTGTTGAGAAAGATCTCAAAGGTGCGGAACTGCTGCGGGAAATCGCGCAGAGATGAGCTTTCAACCTGCCAGAAACCTTTTTCAGGCGCCTTGACAGGATCAGGCGATACGAAAGCCTTGACGTGATTGAGATGACGGTGCCCGGATATCCACATAAGCAGGTTCGTACTGTTCTGAAGTTTATTAACCAGCCCTGTCAGGTCCACGGCGTTCTTCATCGTGGTAGAAGAATCGACGTCAGAGCCAAGCCACCATTCCAGTTCAGTACCGATATTGGCAACAGCGATAGGGATATGGGCCGCGATGATCATCAGCTGGTTGGCTGCCTGACCGTCGTCAAGTTCAGCCTGCAGCCAAGCCCAGCGGGTTGCATCAAGAAACCCGTGGCCGTGGATATCGACAGAGCCGTCGTCTTCACGCTGCGTATCATCCAGCACAATAACCTTGAGCGGCACATTTGATTTGGGCACGAAACTGTAGCAGGCAAAACCGGCTCTTTCACTGGCTGGCACCAGGTTGAAATTTTTGTTGGATGAAACCAGGTTGAAACCATGGCCGACCGGGCTGGTGGTGGTATTGAAAAATTCCTGGATCCATTCCGTTCTATGCAATGAACGGCGATTGGGATCGGTCGCAACTTTTGGAGGAGTGGTGTAATTCCCTACTGCTCCGGCATATTTAATTGTGCCTAATGGTGTTGATCCATCAATGACACCCTGGTAAAAATGTTGCTTGGTCGTATCTTTAAGATTGTTTTTGTTAAAGAGGGCCGGGAATTTAGTGAAATCCGGGGTAAGCAGTTCATTGGGAGCCGACCAGACCGCATCGCTGATGTAGGTCTGTTCAATGCCGGTTTCATAGACAGGGAACGAACCGATCATGAAATGGTCATGGTTGCCAAGGGTCTGGTAGAACGGGATCGATTTGTCGAGTCCGGCCGCCTTGAACGGCTTCTGATAGTCAATTGAGTCGGCCCCGATATGGGCGCCGGAGCTTGGGGTTATGACCTTGCCGTCGATTATGTCAAGATACCACCTCAGTTCGTTGTACATGGTCGAGTTGCAGACATCCCCCAGAGAGATGAAGAAATCAAAGGGATTCTGCTTATGCAGGGCGTTTGCAGTCTGGATGGCCGCGTCAAAAACTTGTGAGGAGTACAGCATGACTCCCGAGTAGATGGAACTGTTTTGCCCGGCGTAACCGGGAAGGTTCTGCTGGACGTAGATCAGCTGGTTTGGCGCTTCCTTGTCGGTGAGATGGACATCGGTCATGGCAAAGAAATTGACCAGCTTTGTTTTTTTGTTTACCGGTGAAGCATTATAACCGGCTGGCATGATATCTGTTCGCGTCACTATCGGGAGGGGTTTATCTATATATGCCCAGGCTCCATAGCCTGATTTGTCATAATCTGCAATCTGGTTGAGCTTATCCCAGGTAAGCGCAGTCCCGCCGTTGGGGCTTTTTGCCGGATCAGCCGGGAAAGGCATTACGCCGGGACCGGGAGTTCCAGAAGGCTGAACGTATGGAAAGGTGATCATCCTCTCGGTTGTTTTAACAACCCTGGAATCAATCGAATAGCCTGATACATCTGGAGTACTGCTGCTGACGGTGCCGCAGCCAAACATCAATGGGCTTAATGTTATGAATGCCGCCGCCCCGGCTGAAACTTTGATAAAGTCTCGCCGATTTACATTGCTGTTAAAGGTCGAATCAATGTTCGTTTCCAGTTCTTTGTCAGACATGCTGTCTCCTTTTATTTATTTATTGATGCATAAAAAAACCGCCGTTCTTTGGGCGGGGTCAACGTTAGTTTGCTTTCCTTTAGATGACCATGACCCCCTTTCTTAAGTCGTCATACAATTCAAGTCTTAAGGAGCAGCAAACAAGACGATTACAAAATTTATAGCACATAGTTTTGTGCTGTCAACACCACTCGGCACAATATCAAACTTGTCCATCTATTACCTCCCAGGTAGTGTCATAATGATCTTCGTGTGCTCGTCAACAATCCCTCCATGATTCCGAACATCGCCGCCGGGAGTTCCTGGATGGTTTTGATAATTCTGTGGTTGTCCCAGTAATACCGGACATTGCTATCCATGATGCCGATCGCGGCAATCTCGATCCCGTCTCTCATCGTTCTCTTCGTTGCTGCTTTAGTTTCAGAATCATCATCCGGACAACGGGCTTTTTCATAACCCGGAGACAGGGCAACTCTACGACTGCCTGACACACACGTACCAGTTTCCCAGAGATGAGTTCCGTTCCTTCCTCCATACCCTGACATGCATGGAGCGGCAAAAGAATGCCTTCGACGAGCAAAGATGACCTCAACTGATGGAGAGTGAGAGAATAAGTCAACGATTAATATGCAGGAGTGGTCTCACCTCCGATTCCGGAATTGCCACCCCTCTGTTCCAACCTGGCTCCCTCCAGGAGCCGGTTTCTTACCCCTGAGAACTATCACGTGGTAGTTTAATAACCGTTCCCGGCAAGGGTTCAACATTAAAAGTGCTTCTTCCAGCGTCCGGAAAACCGGTTGAGAGACTGGACAGTGAGAGTGAACTGGATGAATGGAAAGGTGTAGGAAAAGTTCTGCTTGTAGACGATGAAGAGACGGTAAGGGGCATTGGGTCCGAAATGCTGAAAGAGCTGGGTTTCAGCACTGTTACAGCGAACGACGGTCAGCAAGCGGTAGAGATATTCACGACGACCCCGGACATAGCTTTCGTGATCCTCGACCTGACCAAGCCACATATGGATGGAGAGCAATGTTTCCGAGAGCTAAAGAAAATTAAGCCGGACGTAAAGGTATTCATATCAAGTGGCTTCAGTGAAAATGAGGTCACGCAAAAATTCGCTGGTAAAGGGCTTGCGGGATTTATCCAGAAGCCGTACAAACTCTCAACGCTTATGGAAATAATCAAAAATGCATAAACTGAGAGTGACCCGAAACGCTATAGGGAAATTACTGATGAGAAAAATGTGGCAGACAAATCTCCTGTCCTTACTTGTAATAACAACAGTTGTTTCGGTAGTTCCATTTTTTATGGTGCAACTATTCAAACCTGTCATCCGGAAGGGAATGAGTAGATCTCATTCAATCGATCCTGAAGCATCTGGAACTGTTCCATATCTTTGAAATCTTGTAATCGCAGTGTCATAAATTACCTCTACATAATTTATCCAAAGGATTGCGGTGGTTACGTTCGGCAGTAAATGTGATGGTGTAAATGGAATTTCTGATTCTCTTAACGGCAAATATTTACACGGTGTATAGAGATTTTTCTTTGCTGTGCTTTATGCCTAATACGACAATCATATCATCGCTTATTCTGTAGCGGATGGTATAGGAGCCTGCTCCGAAGGGTCTTATCAGCTCTCTGTACTCTGGAACGTCCTCTAAGGGTTTCCCAAGCAGGGGGTGGGCCAGCAACTGACTTGCGGCTTCAATGATTGTTGCAGCAGCTTTCTGCGCCGTCTCTGAATTGAATTGTAATAGGTAGTCCCTGATCTTCTTGAGGTCTCTGGTAGCTTTTGCAGAAATGATTATTTGTGGCATGGCGGGCATTCCGTCTCGTTAGGTGTTCCCCAGGAACTTAACCAGCCTATCATTTCTTTATGTGTTATATGCAGTCCGTCCCGTTGATACTCTTCCCATGATTCAATAGTCTCACGTTTGAACTGCTCTGCAGATTCTTCCCGTTCTACATACTGTTGAATGGCTTCCTTCATAATCCAGTGAGTAGAGCGATGCTTTGCCTCGCTGATCCGGTGGAGCCGGTCTTTTAGTTCCGGCGTAAGTTTGACGCCTATGGGTTTCAGTTGCGCCTGTGCTTGCATGGTCTCCTCCGTGGTTGCTACTTTTAGCTACCAAGTAACACCAGAATAAATGATTTTGCAATGAAGTGCAATGAAGTTTTCAACCAGGCACTAGCGAATTGAGCCTATCTTGCAGCTCTTTTTCATATTGAAGGATTATTTTCTTTGATTTTATCATGAAGTCCACCACTACCACAAGAATGAAAAAAGTCCACGTATCCTCTCGTATCCTTTTATATTGCCATAAAAAATGATTAGACTAAATGGTGTGGTGCATCAAAATGCTTATAAATACTATAAACTACAGCATATTTGTATTGAATCAAGGTATAAATGCGGTCAATATATGGCAGGAAAAGTGCATGAAGTATTGTCTTTTAATCAGGTGGTCGTTGGTTCGACCCCAACGCGGCTCACCAAACAAATTAGGAACTTAGGCATAATACAATAAATATCTGTACTGAATCGCCTTGAATGTAAAGCCCGAGCTATTTCCAAGCCTGAATGCCCCAAGTGCGGCAAACATGTAAATAGCGATGGCCGATACCTGGCTAACTGACGCCCGAAATGCCAGGATAAAGGGAGAATATGTAACTGGAGAGGCACCATCTGGGATATGAGTGAGTTCGAGGAGTTTCACTAACCAGCAAAGAAGGAGATGTTATGAGTAACGCATTCAACGGATTCACCCCTGATTCTTTAGCATTTCTCGAAAGTCTGGGGCGCAATAACAACAAAGCCTGGTTTGAGGCTTATCGGCAGGATTTTGAGGATTATCTGATGACACCACTCAAAGCCCTTGTCACTGACCTGGCAACCCCGATGCTGGCTATTGATGCCGATTTCGTGACGATTCCCGCAGTTGATAAAACAATCTCCCGTATTTACCGGGATACCCGCTTTTCAAATATCAAATCACCCTACAAAACCTGCTTATGGATAACCTTCAAACGGAATTGCCCGGATTGGAAAGATTCCCCCTGTTACTTCTTTGAGCTTACTGCTGATACATACCGGTATGGTATGGGATTCTATAGTGCATCCAAAGAGACGATGAATAATATCCGGGATTTCATTGACTCCAAACAGGCGAAATTCCAGAAAAACATCTCGTTTCTCGATAACCAGCAAACCTTCAAACTGGAGGGTGAACGCTACAAGAGACTTCTAAAACCGACCTTGCCGGAGTCTTTGCAGGAGTGGTATCAACGAAAGAGCGTTCACCTGGTCTCCAATCATGAAGTTGGCTCACAGCTTTTTTCCCGAAAGATTTTTAACGAATTATGCGAGGGTTACACCTTGTTGTCGCCGCTTTACCATTTCCTGAGTGAAATCAAAATAAAGTATGAAAGTAAACGGTGAATAAAAAAGGCACCTGCAATATATCTCTGCAAGAGCCTGTTTTTATTGGAGCCGATTGTCGGAATCGAACCGACGACCTCATCATTACGAGTGATGTGCTCTACCAACTGAGCTAAATCGGCAGTATATATATGGCCATATCTCTTATTAAAGAACATCTGTTTATTCTGGTCTGAAAAATGGCGCTAACAAGAATGACCGACTTATATTTTGGTCGTATTCTTTACTTGATTCAAGGGTGCTTGTCAAGTTGTTAGCACTATACTTGCAAGGGTGCAGGACTGACTCAGTATAGATTTGATCTGCATCACGATATCCTTATCCGGGAGCCTTCCATGCTGCTCACAAAAAAACATATTTTGACGTTCCTCTCACTGCAGAAAGGTCCAGCCCGTTTTGCATCATTTCTGCACGAATTTGGCGGGCGGCACGTCAGGCGCGAGTTGAAAAACTTGCTGGAGGATATGGTTGACGACGGCGAAGTGCTGCGCCTGAAAGGGAACAGCTATATCCTGCCGGGGCAGGGAAAGATTCTACGCGGCCGGATATCAGTGCACCGCGACGGCTACGGTTTTGTAGCCCCGGATAGCGGTGGCGAGGATATCTTTATTCCTTCCAGATATATGAAAGGCGCTCTGCATGGTGATCTGGTAGAAGCCAGCGCATCACGAAGCCGCATGGGGGATGACAAGCTTGACGGGCGTGTTGTGAGTGTGATTGAACGCGCTACAACCCGTATCGTGGGGCGTTACGAAGAGAACAGGCGAGGCGCATTTGTCATATCAGAGGATCAACGCCTTAACCTTGTGGTAGCGATCTCTGCCAAAGGTCGTGGTCAGGCCGAGGACGGCCATCAGGTGGTTGCCGAACTGACTTCCTACCCAGCCGGAAGTCGTCCGGCCGAGGGGCGGGTGGTGGAGGTACTGGGGTGGCCGGATGATCCGGAGGTGGAAGTGCAATCGGTTATTCGCCGTTTTGATCTGCCGCACATCTTCGGCAAAGATGTTCTGGCCGAGGCTGATGCGCTTGCCGAAACGGTTTCACCTGATGATCTGAAGGGACGTGTGGATTTGCGTCACATGCCGACCGTGACCATCGATGGCGAGTCGGCCCGTGATTTTGACGATGCCGTTTCACTGCGCCGCGAAAGGGACAATTTCCGGCTGTGGGTTTCCATCGCCGACGTGTCGCATTACGTAAGGAAAGGGAGTATGCTGGATGGTGAAGCCTGCCTGCGCGGCACCTCGGTTTACTTCCCGGACCGCTGCATTCCGATGTTGCCGGAACGACTATCGAACGGTATCTGTTCGCTCAATCCACAGCTCGATCGGCTGACGATGACGGCAGAAATGCTCTTCGACCGTTCAGGCACGATGCTTGAGTCCGTCTTCTACCCCAGCGTTATCAAGAGTTCGGCCCGTCTGAGCTATACGATCGTGAAGCGGATCATCGTGGACGAAGAGCGTGAAGTGACTGATAAACAGAGTTCGGTCGCACCGATGCTGCTGGAAATGAAGGAACTGGCGCTGATCCTGATGGAGATGCGTAAAAAACGGGGAAGTATAGATTTCGACCTGCCGGAGTCAGAAATAGTTCTCGGCCTGACCGGTCAGACCGAAGGAATCATACGCGCCGAACGCAACCTGGCCCACCAGTTGATCGAGGAGTTCATGCTGGCCGCCAACGAAGCGGTAGCCCGCTTCATAACATCGCGTAACATTCCCTTTCTGTACCGCATCCACGAAAATCCGGACCCGGCAAAATTACATACCTTCCAGGAATTTATCTATGGCTTCGGCTATGAATTCAATCAGGTGGAAGACAAGGTCAATCCAACTGAACTGCAGCGATTACTGGCCCAGGCTGATGGTCGTCCCGAGGAGCGCATGATCAACTACGCTTTGCTGCGCTGTATGAAGCAGGCCCGCTACGCTGCCGGGAACCTGGGACACTTCGGACTGGCGTCGGCCTGCTACTGCCACTTTACATCTCCCATCCGTCGTTACCCTGATCTGGTGGTGCATCGGATTTTGAAGGCGGCGCTGGAGGCTGAATCCGCACAACGACTCGCTATTTCTGCCGAACGGTTGAGCGAAATAGCCGAACATACCAGCAAGCGTGAAAGGGTAGCCATGGAGGCTGAACGGGACGTAGTGGAGATGAAGAAGCTCCAGTATATGCAGCAGCATGTTGGAGATGATTTTGATGGTTACATTGCCGGTGTGACCGGCTTCGGCTTCTTTGTCGAATTGGAGGAGCTTTTTGTTGAAGGACTGGTGCATATCTCGACCCTGGCTGATGACACGTACACTTTTGTCGAGAAACAGCATTCACTGACAGGGCGACGGACAGCCAGGGTTTTCCGCATGGGGGATAAGGCCAGGATCAGGGTGGCGTCTGTATCCCCCGCCACTCGTCGTATCGAATTTGTGCTGGTCAGTCACCAGTCGTCAAACTCTCTGTTCACCCCTTCTGCCACAACGGCAGGATCGGAGGAGTATCCACATATCCCGGTGCGCGGCAAGCGATTGGCCGGGGTGCAGCAGCGTATGAGCGGAGGCGATCATGCAGCTCAATCCGGAAAGAGACGCAAAGTCGGCAGCGGAAAAGCGAGTGGCAGGAAACGACGATGACTCACTCTTGATGGGACATACACCTGCTATTGATCTACATTCATATAGCCTGATGGTGGCAGAAGCTGATCAACGTGCTTCCCACGCGGCACTAAGAGGCGTAGAGTAGTGGAAAGAGAAGGGTGCAGGCAGAGGAGTAACGGCATGACAAATGTTGACGGGAGTACAACTGGCGTCTCAAGCATGCGGCAAAGCGCAGAAAAACAGGTCAACATGCAATCGGCAGTTGCAGCGGAACTTTTTGCTGAGATGGATGCAACACATATGTTGCATGAGCTACAGGTTCACAAGGTTGAGCTGGAGATGCAGCTCGAAGAACTGCGTCAGGCAAATGTCAAACTGAGTGAGCATGAGGAACGCCTGCGTAACATCATCAAATATACTCCCGCCGGATACTTTCGTATTGATCCGGAAGGGCGATTCCTGGAGGTTAATGACGCCTGGCTGCAGATGCACGGCTATGAATCTGCGGATGAGGTTATCGGCAGGCCCTTCAGTATCATGCAGCTCGACAAAGAGAATAAGTCGGCGCTCAGTCATGTCGCGGAACTCCTCAATGGTCATTCCATCCCGTCCGGTGAGTTCGCAAGCCTTCGGAAAGATGGAACCATCGGCTACCATACGTTTTCGGCTCATCCGGTCGTACATGCCAGCAAGGTTGTCAGCCTCGATTGGTTCATCATTGACATCACAGAACGAAAGCAGGCAGAACAGAAACTCCTAGATTACAATCGGCAACTGATTGAAGCAAGAGTACAGGCCGAATCCGCCAATCGGGCAAAATCGGAGTTTCTGGCAAACATGAGCCACGAGCTGCGTACGCCAATGAATGGTGTGACCGGTATGGCGCAGTTGCTGGAACTCACCCGGCTTGATGAAGAACAGAAAAAGTATGTCGATACGATTATATCTTCGGGTAATTGCCTGATTACGCTCATAAACGACATCTTAGACCTTTCCAAAATGGAAGCCGGTAAATTGATACCGGAGCAAATCGAATTCAGCCTCCGTTCCTGCATGAATAATATAATTACTGTCTTTCAACATACTGCAGATTCAAAAGGGCTGACTTTCAGCACAACTGTCTCTCCTGATATTCCGGATGCGCTGACGGGTGATCCGCTCCGCCTGAGGCAAGTTCTGCTGAACCTGGTGGGCAATGCCATTAAATTCACCCCGGCAGGGGGGGTGAGCGTAACCGCAGCTGCCAGAGAACAGCATGGCACGACCATGATCCTGGAATTTGCGGTACGCGATACCGGAATCGGCATTGCAGCTGACAAACTGGATATGATTTTTGATTCTTTCACTCAGGTTGACGGCGCAACCGCCCGTAGATATGCAGGCACCGGCCTTGGGTTGACCATCTCCCGGCGCATGGCCGAATTGATGGGGGGCAGTCTGGACGTAGAGAGCACGGAAGGGAGCGGAACTGTTTTTCGTCTACTGCTTCCGGTTATGGTGGCATGCCGGATGACACACGAAGAAGCGCCGTCACCGCTGGAGTTATCTCTGACATCCGCGCGGTCGCTGCGTGTGCTTCTGGCAGAGGACAATCCGGTCAGCACCAGGTTTATGATGGCTCTGCTGCCTAAAATGGGGCACACGGTGACCTGCGTGGAAAACGGCCGGGATGTTCTCAAGGCACTTGAAGAACACCAGTTTGACCTGGTGCTTATGGATATCCAGATGCCGATCATGAATGGCGAAGATGCTCTGAAAGCGATTCGGAATCGAGAAGATACGGCACGTCTTCCGGTCATTGCCCAAACCGCTTTTGCTCTGAAGGATGAACAGGCGCGCTTTGCGGCCGACGGGTTTGATGGCTATATTTCAAAACCGGTGGAAATTGAGAAAATGATACTCGAGATTGAGCGGGTAATGTCAAAGTGAGTGATGACGTGAAAAATAAGCATGTCGAAACAGATGATGCCGTGCACACCGGTAAAATCCTGATCGTAGACGATGAGGAGATGAACCGGGAAATGCTGCAATTGATGCTGACGGATCATTATGAGAATATCCTTCTGGCTTCAAATGGCCAGGAAGGATTGGAACTTCTTGATATTCATCGTGATGTTGACCTGATTCTGCTGGACCTGGAAATGCCGGTCATGGACGGCAGAGAGATGTTGGCGATACTGAAGAAATCACCACCTCTCTGCTCCATACCGGTGGTTATTGCCGCCGGAAACCGTGATGACGCCACCCGCTCACTCGGTTACGGCGCTGACGATTTCATCACGAAACCATATGATCCGCTTGAACTGGCCATGCGGGTCAGGAATCATATATTGAAAAAAATCCATTTAAGTCAGCGCATGGCAGCGGAAGTCCAGCTCAAAGCTGCTTTGGAAGAGGCAAAAGAGGCCACCAGAGCCAAGAGCGAATTTCTGGCCACCATGAGCCATGAGATACGAACCCCCATGAACGGTGTGATCGGCATGACCGGTCTTCTGCTGGACACCAACCTGACTCCAACGCAGTCCCAATACGCCGGCATCATCCGTTCCAGCGGCGAAGCCCTGTTGGCGCTGCTCAACGATATCCTCGATTTCTCCAAGATTGAAGCCCACAAACTCGATCTTGAAGAGATCACCTTCACTATCAGGAACATTCTTGACGAAACGGCCGAGATTCTTTCCATGCGGGCACGGGAGAAGGGGCTGGAACTGTTCTGTCTGACTGACCTGCATCTGCCGGATATGCTGCGGGGCGATCCGGGCAGGATCAGGCAGGTCATCATCAATCTGGCTGGCAACGCAATCAAATTTACCCATTCCGGGGAAGTGTTCATAAGGGCGGAACTGGAGTCGGAAACAGATTCTCACATGATGGTGCGCATTTCCATTAAGGATACCGGAATAGGTATCCCGGCGGATCGTCTTGTCTCAATCTTTGAGCCATTCACCCAGGCTGACGGTTCTACCACCCGCAAATATGGCGGTACCGGCCTCGGTCTGGCTATCTGCAGGCAACTGACAGAACTGATGGGTGGCGCCATCGGTGTGGAAAGCAGGGAGGGAGAAGGCTCCACGTTCTGGTTCACAGCTCGGCTGCAAAAAACCGCAGAACAGCCTGTGCCGGTACCGGTTGCTGATCCTCATCTCGATATCAGAGGCAAAAACGTGCTTGTCGTTGACGACAACGCGACCAGTCGCCTGCTGCTTGCAACTCTGCTTGAGTCATGGGGGTGCCGCCACGCCGCCGCACCTGACGGTGAAACGGCCCTGGTTATTCTGAAGAAAGGGGTCGAGGATAACGTGGAATTTGATGCCATCATTATCGATGATCAGATGCCGGTTATGGATGGAGTCGAACTGGGGCGGCGGATCCGGAGCACGCCTGCTTTTGCTCTGACGAAAATGATCATGCTCAGCGCCCAGGGATTGCGAGGCAACCAGCAATACATGGAAGAGATCGGCTTCTCCGGCTACCTGACCAAGCCGATGCGCCAGGATTTGATAAAAAACTGCCTTGCCATGGTGCTCGGACACAGTTTGCAAGGGGAAACCGCCACCAGCCAGATTGTGACCAGCCATCTTATTGCTGCAACTATAGGAGTGAAAAAACGGGTGCTGCTGGCGGAAGACAATACCGTCAATCAGATGGTGGCGGTGGCGCTGCTGAAAAAGATGGGACTTTCGGTTGATGTCGTTGCGGATGGCAATGAGGCGGTCAGAGCGTTGGAGCTGATCCACTACGATCTTGTGCTGATGGACTGCCAGATGCCGGTCATGGACGGGTACGAGGCTACCCGCGTTATCAGGGATCCGGACTCAAAGGTACTGGACCATGCCATCCCGATTGTAGCCATGACAGCCGATGCCATGCTGGGGGCTCGGGAAAAATGCCTTGAAGCCGGTATGGATGACTATACCACGAAACCGGTCAAACTGGAGGAACTGCAGAAAGTAGTATCGCGTCTGCTGCAAAAGAAAACAGTTGTCGCCGGTCCCGATAAAACGGAAGGTGATGTTGCGACATCCAGCGCGGCTTCAGCTCCGTTCAATCACGCAGAGCTGCTGGATCGCTTTGATGGAGACCAGGTTTTTGTCAATGAGATTGTCACGATGAGCCGGGAAGATCTTCCCGTACGGCTCGCAGCTTTGAGCGGTTTTCTGAGTAACGGGGAGTTCATGGCAGCCAGACTGGAAGCACACACCATCAAAGGGATAGCCGCCAACGTATCAGCCAACCCGCTGAAGTGCGCCGCTCAAGCCCTGGAAAAAGAGCTGGCAACCAGCGTGCCACGACAGGCCGACCGATTATGTGCGGAACTTGAGACAGAGATTACAAGACTGTTGCTCTCCACTGCTCACCCATCAGAGTGATTCCATAATTGTGGAAATTTTTCCATAATCGTGGAATCACTCTGCCTGATATCAATATGTCTATTATATTCAGCACAGTATAATATGTACTCCTCCTTGAAATCACCGCTTCTCCTGAACATTTACCTCCAATAATTCCAAATTTTTGGAATGGTATAAGCAACCTGAAACGTTAATTACTGTGTTATGAAAAATATTCAAATATATTTCGTAATATATACAGTGCGTTGAAGTATAAATCATGTATAGCTGGAAAGGCAGGCACACTACTTGCTGAATTCTATAAAAATTTGTTTTATTCGGAGTTGTCATGAGCATCAAAGATATCCTCCTGCATATTGATGATTCTCCCGCCTGTGAACAGAGGATCGACGCAGCTCTGGTTGTGGCGCAAACCCATGCTGCTTCCCTGACGGGACTTTCCATCATGACCCATAATTATTACCAGCCGGAGCATCAGAATGACGAAGAGACATCAGAGGCATTAAAAGCGCTTCTGGAGACTAAAGCGCTTGAGACTGGGGTAGCTGCGGCTTGGCGAGGCATCGAATCAACAGTTGTTGGTGTTGGACTGAGCGAGGTGCTTATCAATCTTTCACATTGCAGCGATCTGGTGGTTGTTGGTCAGGAAACAGGCCGCAGCGGCAGAAACGCGGCCTTGGTGGAACGTCTCGTACTTGGAGCTGGCCGGCCGATCCTGGTAATACCTGTTATCGGCACATTTCCCACCATCGGAAAGCGGGTGCTGCTGGCTTGGAAGCGCGGCCGGGAAGCGGCCCGGGCGGCACATGACGCATTCCCGTTTCTCAAACTGGCGGATCAGGTGACGCTGCTTTCCGTAGCTTCTGACGAAGAGGTGGCACAGGAGCCGTGGGACGGCATTCTGGAGCACCTCCGCCGACATGGCATCCAGGCCCGGACAGAGGTGCAACCTGCTACGTCGGCCCCACCGGCAGACGGTCTTTTGAACCTGGCATGTGAAGGCGGTTACGACCTGCTGGTAATGGGGGCCTTTTGCGCAGCATCCGGGAGCGGGGCACAACTTGGACCGGTGGCATCCCAGATATTGCGCGAGATGACCGTCCCGGTGCTTTTGTCCCACTAAAGAGGAGATGGAAATGACCGACTGCATCCTCGAAACAAAAAACCTCTCCAAAGAATTCAAGGGATTCACGGCTGTGTCGTCCGTCAACCTGAAGATTCAACGAGGGCGTATCCATGCTCTGATCGGCCCGAATGGTGCGGGTAAAACAACCGTTTTTAATCTGCTGACCAAATTTCTGACTCCGACTACCGGGACGATTCATTTTAACGGCACCGATATTACCGGAGAAATGCCGGCTGACATTGCCATGCGGGGTGTGATCCGCTCATTCCAGATTTCTGCGGTTTTCCCCAATCTGACTCCTCATGAGAATGTTCGGCTGGCGCTGCAGCGTAAGCTGGGCGTCTCTTATCATTTCTGGAAATCGGATTCAATCCTGAAACAACTGGATGGCAAGGCAACGGAACTGTTGGAGGCGGTCGGTCTGATGGAATATGCCGATGAAATAACCGGTGAACTGGCATACGGTCGCAAACGGGCATTGGAAATAGCCACCACGCTGGCGTTGGATCCCGAGTTGATGCTGCTGGATGAACCGACCCAGGGGATGGGTGTCGAGGATGTGGATAAAATCACCGCCCTGGTGAAGAAAGTTTCGACCAACCGTACTATCCTGATGGTAGAGCATAACCTAAAGGTAGTGGCAACCCTGGCGGACAGGATAACCGTGTTGCAGCGAGGGGCGATTCTGGCGGAAGGCCCGTACGCTGAGGTTTCACAAGATCCGCTGGTGCTGGAAGCGTATATGGGGAGTGCTCATGACTGAATCAGTACACAATGAGATGCTGAGGATTGAAGACCTGCACGCTTTTTATGGAGAATCCCATATTCTCCATGGCATTGATTTGTCCGTCGGAGAGGGAGAGGTAGTCACACTTCTGGGGCGAAACGGAGCCGGTCGGACCACGATTCTTAAATCGATCATCGGGTTGGTCGGACGGCGAAGCGGTTCTATCACGATTAATGGGGTCGAAACTGTCAGGATGCCGACTCACAAGATTGCTCACCTCGGTATCGGTTACTGTCCTGAGGAACGCGGGATTTTTTCAAGTCTTACCGTTGAAGAAAACCTGCTGCTGCCGCCAGTGGTTAAAGAGGGCGGAATGCCGCTGCCTGAAATATATGCCATGTTCCCCAACCTGCTGGAGCGGCGGAACAGTATGGGAACCCGTCTTTCGGGTGGCGAACAGCAGATGCTGGCAATGGCACGAATTCTGCGCACGGGAGCAAAACTCCTGTTGCTGGATGAAATCACCGAAGGCTTGGCTCCGGTAATTGTCCAGACACTGAGACACCTGATCGGGCAGTTGAAGGAAAAAGGGTTCACCATCATTTTAGTGGAACAGAATTTCCATTTTGCCGCTAACCTGGCTGACCGCCATTATGTGATTGATCATGGTGTCATAGCAGAAATGATAACCCGGGATGAACTTGGCTCCAGCATGGAGAAACTTAACAAATACCTTGGCGTGTAAGCCCGGTATAAAACAGAAAGGGGAAAAATATGAAAAAAGTATTGTTTAAGGCAGTTGCATCAGCTGCAGTTGTATTTCTGACAGGCTCAATGGCCATCGCAGCCGGAATTTCAGATGGTGTAGTAAAAATCGGTGTGCTGACCGACATGTCGGGAGTCTACTCAACACTCGGAGGCAAAGGGACTCAGGTGGCTGTGGAGATGGCGGTAAAGGATTTCGGTGGTACGGTACTTGGCAAGCCGATCCAGGTCATTGGTGCTGATCATCAGAATAAGGCCGATATCGCTTCAGCCAAGGCCCGCGAGTGGTTTGACAACGAAAAAGTAGACATGATTACCGGTTTGTTGAATTCGGGCTGCGCTTTGGCGGTGCAGAAACTGGGTGGAGAAAAGAAGCGGATCACGATGAATACCGGAGCAGCCAGCACGGAGTTGACCAACAAAGCCTGCACACCCTATGGAATTCACTACGTCTATGATACCTACGCTCTGGGAAAGGTAACCGGACAGGCTGTCGTTGAGCATGGCGGCAAAAGCTGGTTCTTTTTGACCGCCGATTACGCTTTTGGCCACTCTCTGGAGGAAAATACCACCAAATTTGTGAAAAAAGGGGGAGGAACGGTACTTGGTTCGGTGCGGCACCCTCTTTCAACGGCCGATTTTTCGTCGTATCTGCTCCAGGCCCAGTCATCCAAAGCTCAGATAATCGGTCTGGCCAATGCGGGCGGCGATACTACTAATGCGATCAAACAGGCACGGGAGTTCGGAATTGACAAAAAAGGACAGACATTGGTCGGTTTGCTGATATTCGATACCGACATAAAAAGCCTCGGATTGAGCGTTGCGCAGGGGATGCAGTTCACTTCAGGTTTCTATTGGGATCGGGATAAAGCGACCCGCGATTTTGCCAAGCGCTACTTTGCTATCCACAAGGCGATGCCGACCATGGATCAGGCCGGAGCCTATTCTGCCACCATGAACTACCTGAAAGCCATCAAAGCGGCCGGTACGGATGATGCGGATGCGGTCATGGCAAAGCTGAAATCAATGGATATCAGCGATTTTTTTGCAGTGAACGGCAAGATCAGGGCTGACGGTCGAATGGTGCATGACATGTATCTGATGGAAGTGAAGAAGCCTGCCGAGTCAAAGGGTGAGTGGGATCTCCTCAAGATAGTCAAAACAGTTCCCGCAGCCGATGCCTTCCAGCCTCTGTCCGAGAGCACATGTTCGATGGTCAAGAAGTAGGATAACAAGGGAGTTGCCATGGAGATTTCATTTCAGACAGTCATGTCGCAGGTTATGCTGGGGCTCAACAACGGTGTTTTCTACGCCATTCTGAGTCTCGGTCTGGCGGTGATTTTCGGGCTCCTGAACATTGTCAACTTTGCCCACGGGGCGCTCTATATGCTAGGCGCCTATGTGGCGCTTCTGGGCTACACGTCGCTGGGCCCTTTGATCGGGATGCCGGATTTTCACCTCAATTACTGGGCGGCCTTGATCGTAGCCCCGCTGGTGGTGGGTACACTGGGGATCGTAATTGAAAAAACCATGCTGAGCAGGCTGTACAAATTTGACCACTTGTACGGCCTGCTGCTCACCTTTGGTCTGGCGCTCATTATTCAAGGGGTTTTTACTAATTTTTTCAATGTCTCCGGAGATCCTTACGAGGCAAAGCCGGAAATATTGAATGGTGCTGTTAATCTCGGTTTCATGATGTTCCCGAAATACCGCCTCTGGGTGATTGTCATCTCTCTACTGGTCTGTTTTGGCACATGGTTCGTTATTGAGAGGACAAAGCTCGGCGCCTTTCTTCGAGCAGGCACGGAAAACCCGGAGCTGGTGAAGGCCTTTGGTGTCAATGTGCCGCTTATGATAACCCTTACATACGGATATGGCGTTGCCCTGGCCGCCTTTGCCGGAGTGCTTGCCGCGCCGATCTATTCTGTCAGCCCTGTCATGGGCTCGGAAATGATCATTACCGTGTTTGCCGTGGTAGTCATTGGCGGGATGGGTTCAATTATGGGTTCTATCGTTACCGGTCTTTTGCTCGGAATGGTAGAGGGGTTCACAAAGGTCGTTTACGCCCCCGCCTCCAGCACGGTGATATTCCTGATAATGGTTATTGTTCTGCTGGTCAAACCGGCTGGCCTGTTCGGCAGGGAGTCCTGAATGAACAAGATAATCTGGAGCATTCTTATAATCCTTGGCCTGCTGGCACCGTTCGTTGTCTATCCTGTATTTATGATGAAGCTGCTCTGTTTTGCGCTGTTTGCCTGTGCCTTCAATCTGCTGCTTGGCTACACCGGGCTTCTTTCTTTCGGGCATGCCGCCTTTTTTGGCGGCGCATCCTATATTACGGGGTACCTCGTCAAGAACAGCGGAGTGACGCCTGAATTGGGAGTTCTGGGAGGTACGCTCTTCGCCGGTCTGCTGGGGTATGTTGTCGGCAGTCTGGCGATTCGGCGGCAGGGGATTTACTTTGCCATGGTCACTCTGGCATTGGCTCAGATAGTTTACTTCGTAGCCCTGAAAGCGCCGTTCACCGGGGGTGAGGATGGCCTGCAAGGCATACCCCGAGGTGAGCTCTTCGGGTTGATCAATTTAAACCATGCCTATTCTGTTGGCGGGAGTCCCCTTGCTCTCAACCTCTACTACTTCATTTTCATCATGTTTTGTGCCGGTTTCTGGATCATCCACAG
This sequence comes from Desulfuromonadales bacterium, assembly GCA_037129255.1. Lineage (GTDB taxonomy): Bacteria > Desulfobacterota > Desulfuromonadia > Geobacterales > Pseudopelobacteraceae > JACRCG01. Next base: position 18,085 of record JBAXVG010000038.1, read on the forward strand.
GACTATACATTCTCCTTTCGGTCAGGTACTCAAGGCGATCCGCGAGAACGAGCCGCGAGCTGTTTCACTGGGATACAAGGTTGAAAGGTTCAAGCTGATGGCTTTTGTAATATCTGCTGCGCTTTCGGGAATGGCCGGCTCGATGAAGTCTCTGGTATTTCAGCTTGCCTCCTTGACCGATGTCAGTTGGCATACCTCCGGAGAAGTGGTTCTCATGACACTTCTGGGAGGAGTCGGTACGGTACTCGGCCCTCTGGTTGGAGCATTTACGGTGGTGACACTCCAGTCTGAATTGAGTTCGGTAGGGTCCTGGATAACCGTAATAATAGGGGGCACGTTCGTGATCTGTGTTCTTTTGTTCCGGCGCGGTTTTGTCGGAGAGCTGGGAAGGCTGTTGAAAAAGTCGCTGTGATTTAAAATTCAGGAGGTAGCACATGGCTGTTGTCTGCACAAACATTCAAGAGGCGCTGGAAGGGATCGGTGACGGCGCAAGCATTATGGCCGGCGGCTTCGGATTGGTAGGAATTCCTGAAAAGCTGATTCAGGGACTTCGTGAGAAAGGGACGCGTAATCTGACGGTCATTTCCAACAACTGCGGAGTTGATGAGTGGGGATTGGGAATCCTTCTCCAGAACAGGCAGATCAGCAAGATGGTCTCCTCCTACGTTGGCGAGAACAAGGAATTCGAGCGCCAGTATCTGGCCGGAGAACTGGAGGTGGAACTGGTTCCGCAAGGTACCCTGGCGGAGCGGATTCGGGCTGGAGGAGCAGGAATTCCGGCTTTCTATACGCCGGCCGGAGTTGGGACCCCGATTGCGGAAGGACGCGAGACACGGGTGTTCGGCAATAAGGAATATCTGCTGGAAGCCGGCATGACAGCAGATTTCTCTTTAGTCAAAGCCTGGAAGGGAGATCGTTTCGGTAATCTGGTGTATCGCAAGACGGCCCGTAACTTCAATCCGATGATGGCTGCCGCAGGACGAATAACGATTGCCGAGGTGGAGGAACTGGTGGAGACCGGCGATCTTGATCCGGACCAGATTCATACCCCCAGTGTCTACGTACAGCGCATTATTGCCTGCACAGGTCATGAAAAGCGGATCGAACGCCGCACAGTACGAAAATAAGAAGCACAAGCAAAAAACATTTAGCAGGTTCTGTATTTTACGTCACAACACTGGAGGATACGTGCAATGGCTTTGACACGCGAGGAGATGGCCCAAAGAGCCGCTCAGGAGATAGAAGACGGATATTACGTCAATCTGGGGATCGGCATGCCGACTCTGGTAGCCAACTACATTCCACAGGGAACGCGGGTAGTACTCCAATCCGAGAACGGTTTACTCGGCATCGGTCCCTATCCGACCGAGAATGAACTCGACCCCGATCTGATCAACGCCGGTAAGGAGACCATCACGATGATCTCCGGTTCCAGCACCTTCAGCAGCGCCGAGTCGTTTGCAATGATCCGGGGAGGGCATATCGATCTGGCCATTCTGGGCGGTATGGAGGCCTCTGCCACCGGCGACCTGGCCAACTGGGTCATACCGGGCAAGATGGTGAAAGGGATGGGAGGCGCCATGGATCTGGTGCACGGCGCCAAGCGGATTGTGGTACTGATGGAACATTGCAACAAACAGGGTGAAACCAAGATTCTCAACCGATGCACGCTGCCGCTGACTGGTCGCGGGGTAATCAACCGGATCATAACCGATCGTGCAGTGCTGGACGTCACTCCGGAGGGGCTGCGATTGGTGGAGACAGCGGCCGGTTACACACCGGCTGATATTCAGGCATGTACAGAACCGCAGTTGATTATTTCTCCGACGCTCTGAGATAGAGGAACTCATCCAACGGGAAAGCTGAATAGTTTGCAGGAATAAAGGAGAACCGGCCATGCTCAAGGGAAAATCAGCACTCATAACCGGCTCAACCAGTGGCATCGGTTTCGGCGTTGTCCGTGCGCTGGCCGGTCAGGGGTGCAACATCATGCTTAACGGCCTCGGTGACCCTGGACGCATCGAAGAATTGCGTGCCGGTCTCGAAAAGGAGTTTGCGGTTACAGTACGTTACCACGGTGCTGATATGACCCGACCGGATGAGATCGCTCAACTGGTGGAGAGCACTGCCGCCGATTTCGGCAGCGTCGATATACTGGTGAATAACGCAGGTATCCAGTATACTGCACCGGTTGAGGAGTTTCCGCCGGATCGATGGGCTGCTATTATTGCCATCAACCTCTCCTCCAGTTTTTATACGATCCATCACGCAGTACCGCATATGCGCCGGAGTGGCTGGGGCCGGATCATCAATATCGCTTCGGTGCATGGTTTGGTGGCTTCGGTCAACAAAGCGGCCTATGTCTCGGCCAAACATGGTCTGGTCGGGCTGACCAAGGTCGTCGCCTTGGAGACGGCCGGTTCCGGCATCACAAGCAATGCCATCTGTCCCGGCTGGACGAGAACCGAGCTGATCGAGCCGCAGATTGTTGCCCGCGCTCAGGCCCTCGGCGTTGATGTTGAAGCGGGCGGGCGCAGCATGCTGGCGGAGAAACAGCCCTCGCAGCAGTTTGTATCAATCGGACAACTCGGGCAGTTGGTGATCTTTCTCTGCTCCCCGGCTGCTGACCAGATTACCGGCACTGCTATTCCGGTTGATGGCGGCTGGACTGCTCAATAGATTTTCCGGAAGAACACCGGTTCCTCCGAATCCGGTTTGACAATTGCCTGACCACAAAAAAAACCCGGCGACATGCCGGGTTTTTTTTGTGATCAGTATTACGTGTTGAGATCAGATCAGGCCATGAGCAACCATGGCATTGGCTACCTTGATAAAACCGCAGATGTTTGCTCCAAGAACATAATTGCCTGATGCACCGTACTCTTCAGCGGTTTCGAAGCAGTTATTGTGGATGTTGATCATGATATCTTCCAGCTTTTTCTCTGTGTACTCGAAAGTCCAGGAGTCTCGGCCGGCATTCTGCTGCATTTCAAGCGCAGATGTCGCGACCCCGCCGGCGTTGGCAGCTTTACCCGGACCATAGGCAATCTTGGCCTCCAGAAAGACCTTGACTCCTTCAGGTGTAGTCGGCATGTTGGCTCCCTCACCGACGGCCAAGCAACCGTTTTTAACCAGGTTTGCCGCATCTTTGCCGTTGATCTCGTTCTGGGTAGCCGACGGCATGGCGACTTGGCAGGGAATCTCCCAGATGTTCCCGTTTGTGATATATTTGGCATGTTTGTGGGCTTGGATGTAATCAGATATACGACGGCGCTCCACTTCCTTGAGCTGTTTGATCAGATCCAGATCAAGCCCTTTTTCGTCATAGATTACTCCGTTAGAGTCGGAGCAGGCCACGCACTTGCCGCCTAACTGGTGTATCTTCTCAATGGTGTAGATGGCAACATTGCCGGAACCGGAGACGGTGCAGATTTTGCCGTCAAATGAGTCCTTGCGGGCTTTCAGCATCTCGTTGACAAAGTAGGTGGCGCCATAGCCGGTTGCTTCGGTACGCACCAGTGAACCGCCCCACGTGAGACCCTTGCCGGTCAGAACACCCGGCTCATAACGGTTGGTGATGCGCTTGTACTGGCCGAACATGTAGCCGATTTCACGGCCGCCTACGCCGATGTCGCCGGCCGGAACGTCGGTGTGTTCACCCAGGTGACGATACAGTTCGGTCATGAAACTCTGGCAGAAACGCATCACTTCGTCATCGGACTTACCTTTGGGATCGAAATCGGAGCCGCCTTTACCGCCCCCGATTGGCAGGCCGGTCAGAGAATTTTTGAAGATCTGCTCAAACCCAAGGAACTTTATGATTCCAAGGTATACTGAAGGGTGGAAGCGAAGGCCGCCCTTGTATGGACCAAGTGCGCTGCTGAATTCAACGCGGAAACCACGGTTGATCTGAACTTTCCCTTTGTCGTCAACCCAGGGCACCCGGAAGATGATCTGACGCTCAGGTTCACAGATGCGCTCGATGATTTTGCGCTCCAGATATTCGGGGTGTTTGACCACGACCGGCCCGAGGGACTCCAGCACTTCGAGAACCGCCTGATGGAATTCAGTTTCACCGGGGTTACGTTTCAGCACTTCCTGATACATTCCTTCGATTTTTTCATCCAGCTTTGCCATTGATGCCTCCGAGTGAGTAAAATGAGTGCAGATATGCATAATATAAATGCAGCCTGCAATTTATTGGTGCGTAATTTTTTAGCAGTTATTGTGCCGGAACTAAACATTATGTATAAAATAAAAGCATATGCCTTATAATCAGACAGTTACGCTATTATTTAGGCAGCTATCTGTAGTTGAAAGAGTGCATGGTCAAGCTATTAATAAGTTGTTATTGTACTCAACAGAGTTGTACAAAGTTTTTTTGTGTAATCGGACAGAAGCATATAAGCGTCGCCTATGATCGATACAAAAGGGATAGTCCACTCATCAGAACTCATAGATGTGCTGAATCAACTCTATAGAGGTACTCAGATTTATTATACACATCAGTACAGCGCTGTAACGCCTGAACATAACTAGCCAATATCCTGATTGAAAGCATCCCGGCCTTCTTGACCAATCCCGGCATGGCACGCTCCCTGCTATGTTAAGATTTGTGTATTCCATTCTTACGGGCTTTCATTCAATTCTAAAGAATCCATACAAGGGCTATTCCATGAAAATCAAACGACCACCGGGAAAGCAGGGTCTTTACGACCCACAGTTTGAGCACGATGCCTGCGGCGTCGGATTCGTCGTAAACATCAAAGGAAAAAAGTCCCATAACATTATCAGCCAGGCGCTTAAAGTCCTTGTAAACCTCGATCATCGAGGTGCCTGCGGCTGTGAACCGAACACCGGAGACGGTGCCGGTATTCTCATGCAGATGCCTGACCGCTTTTTGCGTTCAGTCTGTACGCCTCTGGGCATTGAGTTGCCCAACCTGTTCCATTATGGTGTAGGTATGGTTTTTACCTCGCCAAAAGCTACCGAGCGCAACAGTGCCCGACATATTTTGGAAAAAATCCTTGTCGAGGAAGGGGTGGAGCTTCTTGGCTGGCGCAACGTGCCTACAGATGATTCCTCTCTCGGGAACACCGCCTGGGAGGGGGAGCCGATGGTGCGGCAACTGTTCCTCAAACGCCCGCTTTCGTGTGCAGATGAGCAGGCCTTCAACCGCAAACTCTATATCATCAACCAGCGGGCGACCAACGAGATCCGCCGTGCCGGAGTTGATGAGCACTGGTATGTCTGCAGCCTCTCCACCCGAACCATCATCTACAAAGGTATGCTCATGCCGGTACAGGTGGATAAATATTTTCCTGAGCTGAGTGATCCCGCCATGGAAAGTGCCATCGCTCTGGTGCATTCCCGTTTTTCAACCAATACCTTTCCTAGCTGGGATCGTGCCCACCCCTATCATTTCCTCGCTCATAACGGCGAGATCAACACTCTGCGCGGCAACGTCAACTGGATGAATGCCCGCCAGAACCACATTACCAGCGTACTGTTCGGTGATGACATCAAGAAGCTGCTGCCGATTATCAATACCGCTGGATCTGATTCCGGCATGTTCGACAACTGCCTTGAACTGCTGGTCATGAGCGGCCGCTCTCTGCCGCACGCCATCATGATGATGGTCCCGGAACCGTGGGAAAACCACACGGAGATGAGTGCCGAGAAGAAGGCGTTTTATGAATATCATTCCTGTCTGATAGCCCCGTGGGATGGGCCGGCAGCGATCGCCTTTACCGATGGCTGCTGCATCGGTGCGGTGCTTGACCGCAATGGTCTGCGCCCGTCTCGCTACTACATTACCAGCGATGATCTGGTTATCATGGCCTCCGAAGCAGGCGTCCTGCAGATTGAACCGGAGCGGATACTCAGTAAGGGCCGGCTCCAGCCGGGGCAGATGTTTCTGGTTGATACTGAACAGGGACGCATTGTCCCGGACGAAGAGATCAAAAGTGAACTGGCGGCAGCCAACCCTTACAGCCAGTGGCTGCAGGATAACTATGTACTTCTGGAAGATCTCCCCTGCACCTCCGACATGCACCTCTCTGACCGGAGCAGCCTGACTCAGCGTCAACAGGCCTTTGGCTATACCTATGAGGATCAGCGGGTTGTTCTGGGACCGATGGCGCTTGACGGCATCCAGCCGCTCGGCTCTATGGGCACTGATACTCCGCTGGCGGTACTGTCAAGCCAGAACCAGCTGCTCTACAATTACTTCAAGCAACTGTTCGCCCAGGTCACCAATCCGCCCATAGATCCGATCCGTGAGGAGATTGTCACCTCAACGGTCACGTTGATCGGCTCAGAGGGAAACCTGCTGGAACCGACGGCGATTAACGCGCGGCGGATCAAGCTTGAGCATCCGCTCCTCTGCAATCAGGAGCTGGAAAAACTGCGTCAGATTGACCGCCCCGGCTTTAAATCTGCGACTCTGTCGCTGTTGTTCCCGGTCATTCGGGGAGCGGCGGGTATGGAACGGGGACTTGAGGCGTTTTTTGCCGCCGCTGACGTGGCTGTAGAATCCGGCAGCACGATTCTGATTCTCTCCGACCGCGGTGTTGATAAAAACAATGTTGCTATTCCCGCACTGCTGGCGGCTTCCGGTCTGCACCACCATCTGGTCAGTAGCGGCACCCGTACCATGGTCTCTCTGATACTGGAATCCGGCGAACCGCGCGAAGTGCATCACTTTGCCGTATTGCTCGGCTATGGTGTCAATGCCATCAACCCGTATCTGGCCTTTGAATCGCTGGATGACATGATCCTGCAAGGGATGCTGCCGGGGCTTGATCACAGAAAAGCGGTCAAGAATTTTGTCAAGGCTTCTATCAAGGGCGTTGTCAAAACCATGGCTAAAATGGGTATCTCCACCGTACAGAGTTACCGTGGCGCCCAGATCTTCGAGGCGGTGGGGCTGCACAGCAGCATAGTTGACCGCTATTTCACCTGGACACCTTCGCGTATCGGGGGAACTGATATTGACGGCATTGCGCGGGAACTTATGGAACGCCACGCCCGTGCCTATCCGGAACGGGTCGCACCGGAGGTAACCCTCGCCCCGGGCGGTGTCTACCAATGGCGCAAAGACGGCGAGGAGCACCAGTACAATCCGCTGACAATCACCTCCCTCCAGAAGGCAACCCGTGCGGGCGATTACCGCGAGTTCAAAGTGTTCTCAGCTTTGATCAATGATCAGAATACGTGTCACTATACCCTGCGCGGCCTGCTGAACTTCAAGGACAATATACCCCCGGTACCGCTCAATGAGGTCGAACCGGTTGAAGCCATCATGAAGCGTTTCAAGACCGGTGCCATGTCCTATGGTTCTATCAGTAAAGAGGCCCACGAAGCTCTGGCGATTGCCATGAACCGGATTGGGGGCAGGTCTAATACCGGCGAGGGTGGCGAAGATCCGGAGCGCTTTACCTGGACCAACGAACAGGGGGATTCAAAGAACAGCGTTATCAAGCAGGTAGCCTCGGGACGTTTCGGTGTCACCAGTGATTACCTGACCAATGCCGGAGAGCTTCAGATCAAGATGGCCCAGGGGGCCAAGCCGGGCGAAGGTGGGGAGTTGCCCGGTCACAAAGTTTATCCGTGGATTGCAAAAACACGTCACACAACGCCGGGTGTCGGTTTGGTATCGCCACCGCCGCACCATGATATCTATTCTATCGAGGATCTGGCCGAGCTGATTTATGATCTGAAAAACGCCAATCGCCACGCCCGTATCAGCGTCAAGCTGGTTTCAGAAGTTGGCGTAGGAACTATAGCTGCCGGGGTAGCCAAGGCCCATGCCGATGTCGTGCTGATCAGCGGTTATGATGGTGGAACCGGCGCTTCGCCTATCTCAAGCATCAAACACGCTGGTCTGCCCTGGGAACTCGGTCTGGCCGAGACGCACCAGACATTGCTGCTGAACAACCTGCGCAGCCGGATCATTATCGAAGCAGATGGTCAGCTGAAAACCGGGCGAGATGTTGCCATCGCCGCTCTGCTGGGCGCCGAGGAATTCGGATTTGCCACCGCTCCACTGGTGACTCTGGGGTGCGTCATGATGCGTGTCTGCCACAGCAACACCTGTCCGACCGGCGTGGCGACTCAGGATCCGGAACTGCGAAAAAATTTCAGCGGCAAACCGGAGTACGTCGTCAACTTCATGCGTTTTGTGGCACAGGAACTGCGCGAAATAATGGCGCAGCTCGGTTTCCGTACCTTGAATGAGATGGTCGGTCGCTGCGATGTGCTTGAGGCTAACAAGGCCATAGAACACTGGAAGGCACGGGGACTTGATTTCTCCAACATACTTTACCAGCCTAAAGTTGGGTTGAATGTTGGACGTTACTGTACTGAAAAACAGGACCACGGTCTGGAAAAAACGATCGATGTGACCAGGCTGCTGGAGATCTGCCGGCCCGCAATCGAACAGGGTGCAAAGGTTCACGCAGAACTGCCGATAACTAATATCGATCGCGTGGCGGGGACTATTCTGGGAAACGAAATCACCCGCAGTCATGGCGCCAGGGGACTGCCGGACGATACGATTTGTCTGACATTTAACGGGTCCGCCGGGCAGAGCTTCGGTGCATTCATCCCGCGCGGCATAACCCTGAAGTTGTCCGGTGATGCCAACGACTATCTGGGCAAAGGATTGAGCGGCGGCACGATCATTGTCTATCCTCCGGAGGGATCATCTTTTAAGGCAGAAGAAAACATCATCACGGGAAACGTGGCTTTCTACGGCGCCACCAGCGGCGCAGCCTATATCCGCGGTATGGCCGGCGAACGCTTCTGCGTGCGTAACTCAGGCGTCAATGCGGTCGTTGAAGGGATCGGTGATCACGGTTGTGAATATATGACCGGCGGCGCTGTCGTGATTCTTGGCCGTACCGGCCGCAACTTCGCAGCCGGCATGAGTGGTGGCATAGCCTATGTTCTTGACGAACACGGTGATTTTGCATCCCGCTGCAATACTGAGGTGGTGGTTCTGGAAACTCTTGACGATGATGATCGTGCAACCATCAAGGCTATGATTAAAAAACATGCCGAATGTACCGACAGTTCCCGCGCTACGATCATCCTGATCAACTGGGAGCGCTATCAGTCGCGTTTTGTTAAAGTCATGCCGATGGATTATAAGCGTGTCCTGCAGGCGCTGGAAAGGGCGCGGGCTGCCGGTCTCAGCGGTGACGACGCACTGTCGGCCGCATTTGAGGAAAACTCGCATATCGGCGGGCATTAGGACTCACTCTAAGAAACTTTTTTATAGGAAACGATTATGGGAAAACCAACTGGATTCATGGAATATACTCGCGAAGTCCCGGCTGACAGAACTCCCTTGGAGCGTATTAACGACTGGAATGAATTCCACCTGCATATGCCGGATGAGGATCTGCGCACCCAGGGTGCCCGCTGTATGGATTGCGGAGTACCTTTCTGTCATAGCGGTTTGCTGATCAGCGGCATGGCCAGCGGCTGCCCGATCAACAATCTGATTCCGGAATGGAATGATCTCATCTATCGCAACCTCTGGCATCAGGCACTGGACCGGCTGCTCAAAACAAATAACTTTCCGGAGTTCACCGGACGTGTCTGCCCGGCCCCCTGCGAAGGCTCCTGTACTCTTGCCAGCATCAACCCGGCTGTTACGATCAAGAATATTGAAGTCAGTATTGTTGAAAGAGGATTTGAAGAGGGGTGGATCGTTCCTGCTCCTCCCGTACTCCGCACCGGGAAAAAAGTGGCCGTAGTCGGGTCAGGCCCTGCCGGACTCTCCGCCGCCGTTCAACTCAACCGGGCCGGTCACAGCGTGACGGTTTTTGAACGAGCCGATTTGCCGGGTGGTCTGCTGATGTATGGAATCCCCAATATGAAACTGGACAAGCACTTGGTAGTGCTGCGGCGCATCAAGCTGATGGAAGCAGAAGGGATTACCTTTGTCTGCAACATGGTGGCAGGGGGCAGCGAACTCCCGGCGGCAAAGCTGCGCAGTGATTTTGATGCCGTAGTGGTGTCGACCGGTGCCACGCTGCCGCGCGATCTGCCGATCGAGGGTCGTGGTCTGAAGGGGATTCATTTTGCCATGGAGTTTTTGACTGCCAACACAAAAGCCCTGCTGGGTAGTCAAGATACATTCATATCAGCCAAGGGAAAGGATGTCATAATAATCGGTGGCGGAGATACCGGGACGGACTGCGTCGGCACCTCTCTCCGTCATGGATGTAACAGTGTCAGCCAGCTTGAAATCATGCCGCGTTTTCCGGATGAGCGCGCTTCCGACAACCCCTGGCCGGAATGGCCCAAGACCCACAAGGTGGATTATGGCCAGGAAGAGGCTGCAGCCATATTCGGCGCTGATCCCCGTATCTACCTGACGACCGCTGTGAGGTTCGATGGGGACGGGGAGGGGAACGTGAAAGCTGTACATACCGTTGAAGTCGCGTGGGAAAAGAATGATAAAGGACAGTACGTTCCCCAGCCGCTCATTGGCACCGAACAGGTGCGTCCCGCTCAGTTGGTGCTGCTGGCAATGGGTTTCCTTGGACCTGAGCAGCTTCTCATCGACTCTTTCGGTCTGGCACAGGATCAGCGCAGTAATATCAAAGCCGAATTTGACAAGTACCATACCAGCATCCCGGGTGTCTTTGCTGCCGGTGACTGTCGTCGCGGCCAGAGCCTTGTAGTATGGGCCTTTAACGAAGGTCGAGGCGCTGCGAGGGAGTGTGATCGCTACCTGATGGGGAGCACTGAATTGCCATAGGCACCATAATGAAAGAGGAGTCTCGGCGGATTATTCTGAAAGTCCATACGTACTGAAGGAATTCAACAAATCGTGTCATTACCCCACAAACCTGAACTTCTCGCGCCGGCCGGATCGCTGGAGTCCTTCTTCGCCGCCCTGGAGAAGGGGGCTGATGCCGTCTATGCCGGATTGCAGGATTTCTCGGCCCGTGCCCGTGCCAAAAACTTCACTCTGCCGCAGATGGAGCGGATGACGGCCTATGCCCATGCCCACGACCGGCGGATCTACATCACCCTTAACACGCTGATCAAAGAAAAAGAGCTGCCACAACTGGTGGAGACTCTGGCCGCTCTGGCGGGTATGCGGGCAGATGGTGTCATAGTTCAGGATCTGGCCGTGGCTCGGCTGGTACGCAATCATTTCCCCTCCATTCCGCTGCACGCTTCCACCCAGATGACGATCCACAACACACCCGGGGCGATGATGCTGCACGAACTCGGTTTTCAGCGGGCAGTACTGGCGCGTGAGCTGGCGCTGGACGAGGTGGCAGCCATTGCTGCGGCCACGCCGGTGGAGATCGAGGTTTTTGTCCACGGAGCACTCTGTTTTTCCATATCCGGGCAATGCTTCTTCTCTTCCTACCTGGGAGGACACAGTGGAAATCGTGGCCGTTGCGCTCAGCCCTGTCGTCGTCTGTACAGCCACCGCGGTAAGCAGGGGCATTTTTTTTCCACCAATGACCTGTCAGCAATAGACATGCTGCCGGAACTGATCAGAGCCGGAGTGAAATCGCTGAAAATCGAAGGGCGCATGAAGTCGGCCGAATATGTCGCCAATGTCGTAGAGGCCTACCGGCTCGTGCTGGACGCCCCTGAGCGTACACGACCGGAGGCGCTAAAAGAGGCCAAGGAGATCCTGAAATACTCTTTTGGCCGCACTCCGACCAAGGGTTTTCTCTCCTCGCAGCAGCCGGACGATATAGCCAACCCCTGGCAGAAGGGGGGTACCGGACGTTTCATCGGGCAGATCAAGGCCATTCGGGGCAAGCGCCTGACTTTTGAAACCCGTGATTCCCTGCATGTGGGCGACCGGCTGCGCGTCCAGCCAAAAAGCGACATGGCCGGCCAGGCCTGGACCGTGCGGGACCTGTTTCAAAACGGTAAAAAGGTGATGGTGGTTAAGAATGGAAGTGTTGTGGAGGTAGAGACACCTTTCAGTTTTACCGTAGGAGATTCCATCTACCAGGTCTCGTCCCGTGAGGCATTCACGCTCAGCGACAGCGCCTGTCAGAGGCGGCTGGAGTCGGTGAAAGGGGATTCATTGCCATGCAGGCTGCGTCTTTCGCTGGAAGGAACCATACTTCACATCCGGGTCCACGTCAGTGGCACACATCATGACTTCAGTTTCCCGCTCGGCCCGCTCGAACCTGCCCGCAGTAGTGATATGCAGGCGGTGCTCTTTGGCCAGTTCTCAAAATGCGGTGATACCCCTTTCAGGCTGGAGCTGCTGGAGGCCCCCGATTTCCCTGCCGTACTGATCCCGACAGCCGTTTTCAAGGATGTGCGCCGACAATTTTATCTGCAATTGAATGAGGCGGTTTTCAGCGGTTTCCGCGAACAGATGGCAATCGCCCATTCAGCGGCTCTGCGGGATATTACCCAGTATCAGGCCGCTGCCATGCGCCCTCAGCAGAAAGAAACCGTAACCGTGTCCGTGGATCAGCCGAAGGAGTGGCGTTTTCCGCTCCAGAACGGGGCCGACTTTGTGCTGGTGCCTCTCTCCAAAGCCGCCATTCATCAACTCCTGTCTATGATTCCGCGCATGAGAGATTCAGAAGGGTTTATAATCTGGCAGATCCCTTTCATGCTCTTCGACCGGGATATCCCGCTGTATATGGAGACCATCAGTCACCTTTACCAGGCGGGGTTCCGACGCTTCGAGGTGGCCAACATTTCACATTTCAAACTGTTGCGTGGTTGTGAGTACCTGCAGATCTCCACCTGGCATCGCTGCTTCTCGCTCAACAGTCAGGCCCTGGCAGTGTGGAAAGAGTTGGGAGCCGGAAGTGCTACGCTCTATATCGAAGATGACGCCGCCAATCTGGCACAACTGCTGGCCACCGGCATTACAATCGAGAGGCGGGTGATCGCTTATGCGCCTTTACAGGTTATGACCACCAAAATCCGCATTAAGGACGTTCACAACAATATTCCGCTTCACTCTGACCGGGGAGAAGGGTATAGTGTCACCACTCGCGACGGCTTGCAGAGCATCAGCGCCCTCTCTCCATATTCCCTGACGGCCCGCCACAACGAACTTCGCCGGATGGGTTGCTGCTCGTTTCTGATCGACCTGCGCCAGGCGCCCCGCGAGAACTGGAGCGAGATCATGGCGGCCTTCAGGGCCAGCAGAGAGATTGCCGGCACTACCGAGTTCAACTATACGACGGGACTGGTATAAATGAAGACGCTTTTTGCCATGTTCTTGCTGTTGTTTCTGGTTTCCGGTGATGCCTCCGCCGGACGCATTATTGAGGGCATGGTAAAAGCGGTCTACGACGGAGATACAATCCTGCTGGCTACCCGCGAGGAAAGCCGCCTCAAGGTGCGCCTCTACGGAGTCGATGCTCCGGAGACCAGGAAACCTGACACACCGGGACAGCCTTTCGGTGAGACTGCCAGGCGCATTCTGATGTACAAGATCATGGGGCGGCGTGTCACGGCCGAGATCATGGACATCGACCAGTACAAGCGTGCCGTGGCGGTTATCCGCTACTCCGGAAAAGATGTAAACCGCGAGATGGTGGCGGAAGGATTTGCCTGGGCCTATCGCCACTATCTTCAGGGGACGTACGCTTCCGAATACATGGACGCCGAGGACAGGGCCCGCTCAAGGCGTGCCGGATTATGGCGCGAAGCCAATCCCACCCCCCCCTGGGAGTTCCGGCAAGTACTCAAAAACGTCTCCAGACGACACTGAACATGGAGGCAGAGTTCACGTATTTCAACAATGTTTGGAGTATCTTGCAATGTTTCTGAAAGTTAACGATCTTGCCATTGCGATTGGCGTGGAAGAAAAAACCGTTTTGAACTGGATTAAAAATCAGGGTCTGCCGGCGTATATGCAAGATCACCGATATCGCATTAATCGTGTTGATCTGTTGGAATGGGCCACTACCAACGATATTACCATCCCGCCGGACATCTTTGAGGCCAGTGAAGAATCAACGCATTCCCCCCTGGTTTCGGAGGCGCTTCTCCAAGGCGGGATCCACTATGATCTGCCGGGTGACACTCCGGAATCGGCTCTGCGGGAGGTGGTTATGAGACTCAGACTGCCACCCGGACTTGATCCCGAATTTCTGCTGCAGACCCTTCTGGCGCGTGAGGCGCTCGGTTCGACTGCCTTTGGGCATGGCATCGCGATCCCGCATGTCCGCAATCCGATTGTCGGACAGATGGGCGAATCAGCCATCAGCCTCTGCTTCTTGAAAACTCCGATCGACTTTGATGCGGTTGACGGTGAGCCGGTCAGGATCCTCTTTACTCTCGTAACACCCAACGTCAAGGCACACCTGAACCTGCTGGCGAAACTGGCCTTTCTGCTGCACGATCAACCATTTCAAACGCTGTTGAACCGCCCGGGTGCTGCAGATGAGATCATGACCGCTATCCGCGCGCTGGAGGAAACCATCATCAGGAGGTAAGGCGTCATGACGCAGGAGCTGGTTTCTCCCGGAATGCTGATTATCGTCGCTACACTGCTGGCCGCACTCTCCGGCGTTCCACTGCTGTCTCCTGCGCTCATGAACGCTTCACGCGGTCAGCTGCTGTCGATCGTACTCATGCTGACGGCTTCTTGCCTCGGGCTGTGCGGAGCTCTCCTCGCGCTCGTGACCGGACGCTCCGATATCTTTGAATTGATCTGGACGCTCCCGTTCGGTCCGGGCGGAATCAGAATCGATCCCCTTTCCGCCTGGTTCCTGCTCCCTATCTTCCTGATTCCCGGATGTGCTGCTCTGTATGCCCGTAGCTACTGGTCCGCCGACCACCACCCCGGCAGCATTCGGAAAATGACCTTTTTTTTCGGGCTCATGGTAGCCGGTATGAGCGGCGTTGTTATAGCTCACGACAGTATAATCTTCCTGTTCGCCTGGGAGATCATGGCTCTGGCGGCCTATTTTCTGGTAACGACCGAGGACCAAAAGCACGAGGCCAACGAGGCTGGCACGTTATACATGATTACCACTCACACCGGAACGCTTGGACTGTTTGCGCTCTTTCCCCTTCTGAATGCCGCTACCGGCTCATGGATTTTTCCCTCTGCAGGCTCACTTGCGGCATCCTCGCCTCTGTCAACGGCGTTATTTCTTACCGCCCTGTTCGCCTTCGGGCTGAAGGCCGGTATCATGCCGCTCCACATATGGCTTCCTTCGGCTCACGCCAATGCACCCAGTCATGTCTCAGCCGTCATGTCCGGTGTCATCCTCAAGGTCGGTATCTACGGCCTGATACGCACCCTTTCGTTCTTTCACGGCATACCGCTCTGGTGGGGCTGCCTGATGTTGTTTCTGGGGATTGTCTCCGGCGTGGCCGGTGTCGTCTTTGCCATCGGACAACACGATCTGAAGCGGCTTCTGGCGTACCACAGCATCGAAAACATCGGTATTATCAGCATGGGTATCGGGGTGGCACTGATCGGGCAGACAACCGGTTCCTCAGCCATGATGATGCTCGGTATGGCCGGTGCGCTGCTGCATGTCCTCAATCATGCAGCTTTCAAGGCGCTGCTCTTCCTGGGGGCCGGATCGGTCATTCATGCCTGCGGCACCCGGGAAATCGACCTGATGGGTGGCGCTGCCCGCCGGCTACCCTACACCGCCCTGCTGTTCGGCATCGGGGCGGTTGCGATCTGCGGCTTGCCGCCGCTCAACGGTTTTGTCAGTGAACTCATGATTTACCTCGGTTTTTTTCGGGGGATTCAGGGAATGGGGATTGCCGCTGCTGCACATGCACTGGCAGCTCCGGCGCTTGCTATTGTCGGCGGACTGGCGGTCGCTTGCTTCGTCAAGGTTTACGGAATTATTTTTCTGGGGGCGCCGCGTACGGAGGAACATGCCGCGCAGCATGAAGCCGGCTGGCAGATGCTGCTGCCGATGGCCCTGTTGGCTCAACTCTGCGCCATTATCGGTCTGGCACCTGCGCTATTCGGCGAGATTCTGCAGCGGGCCAGCTTGACGGCCCTGCCCGTGTCTGCATCACCGGTCGAAAAAATTCTTTCGGCGTTGGTGCCCCTGCCGATGGTGACATACCTGGGGGTGGCTCTCCTGGTGCTCCTGGCGCTGCTCTCCCTCTGGTACAAGCGGCGTCTGGCGGCGGCGCCGTCAGGAACAGCGGTCACCTGGGGTTGCGGTTATCAGCGGCCGGTCGCACGAATGCAGTATAGCGCCTCCTCATTCGCCCAGATGTTGACCGGTCTGTTCGCTTTTCTCCTCAGGCCGCAGGAACATAAATCCGCTATTACGGGGATATTTCCCGGCCATACTGTTTTTAAGAGCCATGTGCCCGAAGCTGTGCTGGAATTGGTCTACATCCCGGCTTTAGAACGCCTCTCGGAGCGTTTTGCCGGCATACGCAAACTGCAGAACGGCATTCTGCAGCAGTACATCCTCTATACTCTGATCACCTTGATTCTGCTCTTTTTGAGTGATTATATGTAGAAGTTGAAACATGAGGGCTCGCATGGCAGGTACTCTCGAAATAGCCGGATTTTCGTTACTGCTGCTCTTGACACTGGCCGCAGTGGCTCCCCTGCTGCGATCGGTCCACTCAATCCAGATTCCGCTGACGTTTTCCCTGAGTGCGGTCGCTTCGCTGGCTGCCACAGTATCAGGGATCATGACTGTAGAGGCGGGAACTGTCACCACAGCGACTCTGCATCTCGGGCTTCCCGGACTTCCGTTCCACATGCGTCTCGATCCGCTGTCCGGTTTCTTTCTGGTCGTAATCGGTCTGATGGGAGTTTGCGTCTCGATCTATTCCATCGGTTATATGAAGGGATACGGTGGTCAACGTTCGATCACGCAGATGATCGTCTTTTACTGCCTCTTTCTGGCCGGAATGCTTCTGGTAGTGCTGGCGGATGACGCGTATTTCTTCCTGGTAGCATGGGAACTCATGGCCGCAGCTTCATATTTCCTGGTCATGTATGAAGATGAACGGGCTGAAAATCGCCGGGCTGCCTTCCTCTACGTGCTGATCGCCCATGTCGGGGCCATCGGCATTCTGCTCGCATTTGGTGTGATGGCGGGGCAAAGCGGTCAGGAGGGATTTGACGGCTACACCTTCGACGCCATGCGGAGTGCACATCTCTCCCCTGGCTGGGCCACGACCGCCTTTTTTCTGGCTTTCTTCGGGTTTGCCGCCAAGGCCGGCGTCATCCCGCTCCATGTCTGGCTACCGGAGGCGCATCCGGTGGCCCCCTCCAACATTTCCGCCCTGATGAGCGGCGTCATGCTCAAGACATCAATCTACGGCATCGTCCGTTTTTCCTTCGATTTTATCAAGGTGTTTCCCTGGTGGTGGGGAGGAGTCGTGCTGGCCCTTGGCCTGATATCCGCCCTGATGGGCGTATTATATGCCCTTATGCAGCACGATCTCAAACGGCTTCTGGCCTATCACTCAGTGGAGAATATCGGCATCATCCTGATCGGGCTCGGTTTGTCGATGATCTTCGCCTCCTTCAATCTTCCTGGCCTGGCCGCCCTGGGACTGATTGCCGCTCTGTATCACACCCTCAATCATGCCATGTTCAAAGGATTGCTCTTCATGGGAGCCGGTGCGGTGCTCCACGCCACCCACGAGCGGAACATGGAGGAGATGGGGGGGCTGATTCACCGCCTCCCCTGGACCGCAGCATTATTTCTGATCGGCTGCATCTCCATTTCGGCGCTCCCCCCTTTCAACGGTTTTGTCTCCGAATGGTTGACCTTTCAGGCCTTTCTCCTATCGCCCGCACTTCCCCACCCTCTCCTGAGACTCCTGATTCCGCTCGGAGCCGCGATGCTGGCTCTTACCGGTGCATTGGCCGCCGCCTGTTTTGTCAAGGTGTATGGTGTCACTTTCCTCGGTCACTGGCGTGGGCACCGGAAACCGGAACGGATCCGCGAGGTGGATCTGTCGATGCGGTTCGGAATGTTGCTGGCAGCGCTGGCGTGCTTTTTTTTAGGGATACTGCCGACCTGGGTCATCGGCTGGCTGGATACGATTCCAGAACAGCTGTGCGGTGGCAGGATCGCCGAATCCGCAGGAAAGTTCGGCTGGATGTGGCTGACACCGATCACCCACGAGCGTGCTTCCTACTCCGGCCCGGTTGTCTTTATCGGGATCTGCACCGTTGTTGCAGCTACCTGGCTTCTGCTTCATGTCTGCGGCACACAGGTAAGCCGGGTGCCGATCTGGGATTGCGGTTTTGAAAAACTGACTCCCCGGATGCAGTATACGGCAACCTCCTTTTCCATGCCGATCCGACGGGTACTCGGTTTCCTCTTTTCCGTGCGGGAACAGGTTGAGGTGGTGCCTCACACCAATCATCCCGCCATGCCTGACAGCCTCCAGTACCGCTTGCGAATCCGTGATCGTTTCTGGAACTGGCTGTATGCTCCGCAGGGTGATGCGGCCTACTGGATTGCCCGTCAGGCAGGCAGGCTGCAACAGGGGCGCATCCAGATTTATCTGCTCTATTCGTTCGTGACCTTGATTGTGTTGCTGATTTTTTTGGGATGAAGCTCCATCCGTTCGCCATAGAACTGTTGCAGTTCGTTATTCTCATTGCCCTGGCTCCCGCCTTTGCCGGGTGGGTCAAGATTCTTAAATGCCGGTCGCAGGGGCGCACTGCTCCGGGGATACTGCAACCGTACCGCGATATCCGGCGGCTGTTCGGCAAGGATCTGCTGGTGGCGGAAAATGCTTCTTGGATATTCCGTTTTACCCCTTATCTTACTTTCGGGGTAACAGTCTTGGCGGGTGGGATTATCCCCCTGATCTCTGTCGACCTCCCGTTGTCGGCTACCGCCGATGTTATTGCCCTGGTCATGTTGTTCGGGGTTGTCCGTTTTTTTACCGCTCTGGCGGGGATGGATATCGGAACCGCCTTTGGCGGCATGGGCGCCAGTCGGGAGATGACCATCGCTTCTCTGGCTGAACCTGCCATGCTGATGGCGGTGTTTACCGTATCGCTCGCCAGCAGTTCCACCTCATTGACCCAGATGGTACTGGTCATGACCCGCTCCGAGTTTTTCATCCGCCCGTCGCTCGCCTTTGCCCTGGCCGCCTTTATCCTGATCGCTCTGGCTGAAACCGGACGCATCCCGGTTGACAATCCGGCCACTCACCTGGAACTGACCATGATCCATGAAGCTATGATACTGGAGTATTCGGGGAGGCATCTGGCGTTGATCGAATGGGCCGGGATGATGAAGCTGCTGCTCTTTTTTTCACTCGGCATTGCCGCCTTCTGTCCCTGGGGAATCGCCCCCTCCGGAGACGTCGTCCGGTTGGCGCTGGCGCTCTGCCTGCTTACAGCAAAACTCATGCTGGGTGGAATAATCATGGTGTTGATCGAGACCGGCTTGGCCAAGATGCGAATTTTCCGGCTTCCCGAATATCTGGGGAGCGCTTTTTTGCTGGCAACACTCGGCATGATTGCCTTTTTCATCCTGGAGTAGCTTCATGACGCACTCACTTGCAGCCCAGATTAACAGCCTGCTGGCGTCCCTTATCCTGCTCTCCGCCTTTGCCCTGCTGGCCCAGCGCAAAATAGTGGCTCTTGTCCACCTGTTCGCCTGGCAGGGATTTTTTCTGGCGCTCAGTACCGCCGTAATCGGCTTTGCCAGTGGCGAACACCACCTCTATATTTCCTCGCTCCTGACGCTGGCGATAAAGGTGATCCTGTTGCCATATATCCTCTACACTCTGATCCGCAAACTGAAGATACACCGGGAGATCGAGGCGATCGTCAATATTCCCGCCACCATGCTGATCGGGATTGTGCTGGTGGTCTTCAGTTATCATCTAACGGCGCCGATTCGTGAACTTTCCAGTCTGATGACCCGCTCCACCCTGGCGGTGGCGCTGGCAACGGTCATGCTGGGCCTTTTGATGATGGTCACCCGTCGCCACGCGGTAACGCAGATTCTGGGGTTTCTGGCGATGGAAAACGGCCTGTTCTTTGCCGCCACCAGCGCCACCTACGGCATGCCTATGGTAGTGGAGCTGGGGGTGGCGCTCGACCTGCTGATAGCTGCCTTTATCTTCGGCATCTTCTTTTTCCATATCAACACTACTTTTGACAGCCTGGATGTGGACCAGATGGCGAAACTGAAGGAAACGGATTAGGTGACGTTGAATATGAGAAACTGACCAGAGCCGCCCAGGCAAACACATCAGTTCACTCACACACGGTCATGGAATGGTTTGCGCTTCCCGCGTCCGGGGAATCCGCGAAAGAAGAGATTGACCAGCGCCTGAACGCTGAACGGGATTCGTGGGATAAGGCGTGATTCTCTTTCTCGACGCCAACATCATCATCTACCGGGTTAAAGCGGTTGAGCCGTTTAACCGGCAGCTGTTTTCTGCGGTTCAGGAGTTGGTTACACGTCATCCTGATGCTGGATTCGCGGTGTCTCGCCTGAGTATGATGGAGTGTCTGGTGAAACCACTACAGGACCAGAATACCGCCGACACAAATCGTTATCGAGGTTTTTTCGCGTCAGCCGGTTTGCAGATTGTTGAAGTAAGCTCTCTGGTCATTGAAACGGCAACGCTATTGAGGGCGCGTCATGCACTTCCAGACAAGGTTTCCCGGCAAAGTTTACTCTGCTCGGGGCCATCAAGGACAATACATGAAGGAGTAAAATAATAGTGGAATCTTTCAGAATGAGAGTAAATCTGGCACTATTTGCCTCACATATGAAGACTGTTATCACGATTTCTGTCTTTATTAGCTTGTGTTGCTTTGCCCATGCTGCGCCAGATGAGGATAAACTTGGCAAGGGGCAAGGTTACCCGGCCGGTACGGCAAAGACATGGTTCTTTAACGAATCCGTCCGGGTTGGCTCATTTACGGCGCAAGGAGAGATAGACGGAATCTCAGGTGGAAAATCTAACGTGCTTGCACCGAGCGATACCCCGATGGCTTTGACCCGCGCCAAACAAGAACCATCTATTCGCTGGAACATCGGCGATATAAAAGGTTTGACCGTCGACGATTATTTGTTGCGCCAGCGCATCATGGGCCTGATGATCATTAAGGATGGCGTAATTCAAGTGGAACGCTATCAGTACGACCGTCGGCCATCGCACCGCTTCTTGTCTAACTCGATGGCAAAATCGATTGCCTCCTTGGCAATCGGAATGGCACTGCAGGAAGGAAAAATCAAATCGCTGGATGATCGTGCCGACCTGTACGCCTCAAAGCTGACCAGCACCCTATTGGGTGAAACGACAATCCGCAACCTGCTGCGTATGGCCTCGGGTGCCAAGTATTCTGAAGAGTACGACGGAAAGGATGATGCTGCCCGCTTTAGCACCGCAGTGACACGAGACGGTATCGAAGCTGCCGCGAAAGTCGTTACCGAACGGGAAGCACCACAAGGTTACCGCTTCTCATATGGAAGCGCACAAACCCACATATTAGCCGCCGTGCTTCGTGGGGCGACTGGAATGAGCGTGAGTGAATATCTCACTCCACGTCTTTGGCGTGCCATTGGCGCCGAAACATCTGCCTTGTGGCGCTCCGATAAAACCGGCCTTGAACTCGCGGGGGGGAATTTCAACGCCACGCTCAGAGACTATGCTCGATTGGGAATTGTTCTGGCCAACGATGGCGTACGCCCCGATGATCCCCAAAAAAGGCAGATCATCCCTCTCAACTACCTTCTGGAGTCAACTGACTGGCATCGCCACCCCGAAGCTTTTCACCCCCGTAAAGCCACGCCGTACCTTGGCTACGGCTATCAGTTCTGGCTGTACCCCGGTGAACAAAGACGATTTGCGCTCATCGGCGTTTACGGTCAAATAATTTTTGTAGATCCGCAGTTGAAACTTGTGGTAGTGCAGACGGCAGTAAATGCCACCGCCAAGTCTGGGAAAACGTCTCTGGCCAAAGAGGCAGATGCATTTTTGCGTGGCGTAGTTCGCCATTATGGGAATTGGTAAGCTTGGAATAGCAGAAAATTATAGACATTCGGATGGGCAACCCTTCAAGGGCAAGACCTGCGTATTTGACAAAACCAGATAATCCAGATGCTAAAAAGTCTAAGTCCTGACCAGGCAGTTGGACACCGGTCGGGCGGAAAGGCTGCCCGAACGGGTCAACTGCACGCGCCGTTGGACTAACAACGAGTGCCAAATAAATGCTATCAAAATGTGATTGCAAATATAGTCGTTTCATGGTTATAGTCTCCATATGAACAAATCCCATCGAAAAACTCTGATTGATATTTTTTCGCAGCCAGTTCCAAGCACTTTGGAGTGGCGGCGAATCGAATCTTTGTTTATCTCGCTGGGCGCAGAGACTATTGAAGGAGCCGGATCAAGAGTTCGTTTTGTTTTGAACGGTATAATTGCAACATTCCATAGACCACATCCGGCAAAAGAAGCTAAGCCATACCAAGTCAGAGATGCCAGGATATTTCTGGAAAACGCGGGAGTAAAGCCATGAGCACAATGATTTATAAAGGATATGCGGCAAAAATCGAATACAGCGATGAAGACGTATGTTTTATTGGTCACATTGCAGGAATTAAAGACGTCGTAGGCTTTCACGCTGATTCCGTAAAAGAACTACGAGCAGCATTTATTGAGGCTGTAGACGACTATCTGGCAACATGCGAAAAACTAGGAAGAGCGCCACAAAAACCGTATTCAGGAAAACTGATGTTAAGAGTCCCCCCTGAAGTCCATGCTCATGCTGCAATGATGGCTGAGGCTCATGGAAAGAGCCTGAACCAGTGGGCAGCGGACGTTCTTATGTATGCTAACTGAAATATTTAACAGATGAAGTGAAAAAAGGGGCGTGTTTCGACTTCGGAGAGGTATGAGTTGGTTCACGGCCCTTTTATTTGATGCAACTGCAAAAGCCGGTCACCTGATAACTAGCTGAAATTATTTGCATAACACGTGTATTTTACGTGTGTTTTTCTTGTTTTTGTGATACGGAACCCTTGCTATATCAATATCTTGCAAGGAAATATCAGGATCCATATCAAAGACCACAAACAGCGCGACATGTTCAACCCTTTTGCTCATTTTGGCCAGAAACGTCTTGCTCTTTTGGAGTCTTCATGGGCCCCCTTTCCGGGAAGAGATACTGCACAATCTTCAGGGGAGCTATGAGTGCAGGATGTCTGTTACATTGGATACTTGAAATGGAACATTTATGAGACGTATGAGGTACAGCACAATGAGGGCTAAGACCAGACGATGATCCTCTTATCGCTCCTCGGCATATCGGTTCTGGCGGCTTTGCTTCTGGCCTTTATCGGCGATTGGAAATACGCGCCGGAGGTCAATATCACTTGCTCGCTAAGCACTTTTGCAGCTTCGCTGGCGCTGGCCCTGCAGGTCTATGCCGAGGGGGGCAGCATGGCCGGGTCAACCTACTTCTTTGTCGATTACCTGAACATCTCCCTGGTTGTCCTCACCACACTGGTCTCCTCCACCACGGCAGTATTCAGCCGCCGTTACATGCGGGTAGAGCGGGAGCATGGCCGGGTCGGTCCCTGGCGAATGAGATTTTATCACGCCATGTTTCAGCTCTTCATCTTTGCCATGCTGATCGCCCTGGTAACCAATAACTTCGGTGTTCTCTGGATCTCGATGGAATTGGCCACACTGGCCACTGTCCTGCTGGTCTCACTCTACAGGACGCCGACCGCCATTGAGGCGGCCTGGAAGTATTTTATCCTCTGCGGAGTCGGGATTGCCCAGGCGCTCTTTGGCACTGTGTTGCTCTACTTTGCTGCCGAACGGGTACTGGGTGCCGGTGGGAACGCCCTGCTCTGGACAAACCTGAGTCGGGTCAGCGGCCAGCTGGACCCGACCGTCATGCGGCTGGCGTTTGTCTTTCTGATGGTCGGGTACGGCACCAAGGTCGGCCTGGTACCGCTGCATAACTGGCTGCCCGACGCCCACAGCGAGGGGCCGACCCCTATATCAGCTGTTCTTTCAGGGTTGCTGCTGAACATTGCCCTGTACGCACTGATTCGTTGCAAAGCGCTGGTGGATGGCTCCCTCGGCACCCATTTCGCAGGCAACATCATGATGGGGTTCGGCCTGCTTTCCCTGCTGACAGCGTCGTTCTCCATGCTGCGCCAGAAAGACATCAAGCGCCTTTTTGCCTACTCCTCCATAGAGCATATGGGGATAGCCACATTTGCGTTTGGTCTGGGAGGTGCGGTCGCCACCTTTGGCGGGGTACTCCACATGCTGGTCCACAGTCTGGCAAAATCGGCTACTTTCTTCAGCGTCGGCCATGCCTCCCAGATGCACGGCACACAGGAGATGGCCCGGATACGCGGTCTGATCCGGGGCAATCCGGCGGTTGGCTGGGGGTTGTTTCTCGGGGTGATGGCACTGGCCGGAATGCCACCTTTCGGCATCTTTACCAGTGAATTCCTTATCCTGACCGCTACCATGAAAGACGCGCCGCTTCTGGCTCCTCTCCTGATCCTGGGACTGACGGTGGCCTTTGCTGCTCTGTTCCGCAAGGCACAGCCGATGGTTGCAGGCCTGGTTCCTGCCTGGCAAAAGCCGCTGAAGGCCGCCAACATCCCGGTTTTTCTACATCTGGCACTGGTACTGATGCTGGGGGTTTACCTGCCCGGATTTCTGGCACACTGGTTTCACCTGGCAGCGGAATTACTGAGGTAGGGGCTATTGTGAACTCGCTCAGAGATAAAATTACGACGCAGTTCGGTACGGCTGCCGTTCCCTGTGACAACGCCCGTCCTGTCACAGTTCCGCAGCTGCTCATCCCGCGTGAACAGTTCGAGGATGCTGCACGGATCATGAAATTGGCAGGGGCACGTCTGGCGGCGGAATGGGGGGTGGATGAGACCGTCATGGGGCGCTCTTATGCAGTTTTTGCCTGCTTTGCCAGAGGAAACGACTATCTGTTGATGAGGTGCGAACTCCCTGATGCTGATCCTGCCTTCCCGAGTCTGTCAAAATTTTTTGTACCGGCTTTCCGTTTCGAGCGTCAGATCCTGAGTCTGATGGGGCTGATGCCGACCGGACATGTCCATTCCGACCTGCGCCCCTGGATCAAGCATGAAGATTGGCCTCTTGATGCCTGGCCGCTTCGGAAAACCTTTGCCGCAGGTCAGCGGATGCCGCGGATGGCGGGGGAGTACAAATGGATCAGAGCGGAAGGCGAAGGGATTTACGAGATCCCGGTCGGGCCGGTACATGCAGGAATTATTGAACCGGGGCATTTTCGTTTTCAGGCGATTGGTGAGGATGTCATCAATCTTGAGGAACGGCTGGGCTATACCCACAAAGGAATCGAAAAGCGTTTTGAGCAGCTTTCCTGGCAGGATGGGGCGCGGTTGGCAGGGCGGGTGTCAGGCGATTCCACCGTAGCCCATACCTTGACTTACTGTCACGCTGTTGAGGCCCTGTCAGGGACTGTTGTGCCGGAGCGGGCCTCCTGGCTGCGAGCATTCATGCTGGAGCGGGAGCGGATTGCAAACCATCTGGGCGATATTGCAGCCATTGCCAACGACGCAGCCTTTACCTTCATCTTCTACCAGCTGATGCGGTTGAAGGAGCTCATACTGCGTGGCAACCAGCGCCTGTTCGGCCATCGCTACCTGATGGACCGGATCATTCCCGGTGGGGTCGCCGGTGATCTGCCGTCAGAAGCCAACATCTCCATTGAGGAAGAGATGAAGCAGTTTCTGGATGAGTTCGAACGGCTGGTCGCGATATATGATCATAATGCGTCGCTGGATGATCGTTTGCGGGGAGCCGGGATATTGCCCCCGGAGACTGCTCGTGATCTCGGCACGGTAGGCTATGTTGCCCGGGCCAGTGGCCAGCCGCTGGACTGTCGTATTCAGGCCCCTTTTACTCCATATGATCAGATCCCGCCGAGGATGGTGGTGCTCAACTCATGCGACGTTCACGCGCGGGCCTGGGTGCGGATTGAAGAGATCAGAGAGTCAACGCGCCTTATCGGTGAATTCGTCATCAGGCTGCCAGCCGGGGAAACAAATACACCTCTGGCAAAAATAGGCCATGACAGGAGCAGCTTTGCCGCAGTGGAAGGGTGGCGGGGTGAAATTGTCTATTGGCTGCAGTCCGGTTTAAAGGGTGAGATTAACCGCTGTGCCATCCGCGATCCCTCCAGCGTCAACTGGCTTGCTTTGGAGCAGGCGATCCACGGCAACATCGTTCCGGATTTTCCGCTCTGCAACAAGAGCTTCAACCAGTCATATTCGGGACATGATTTGTAAAGGAAAGTTTCCATGCTGAGGATATTGCACCAGATATTCCGTACCGGGGTGGTGACCGAACCGTTGCCGGAAGCGGTGGAAACGGAGCTGATGGAGGTAGGTAACCGGCTTGAAGAGGCCATCAGACGCCGCTTTCACCGTAGCCTCGTAATCCGGGAGGTGGATGCCGGTTCGTGTAACGCCTGCGAGCTGGAAATCATCGCCATGAACAATCCGATTTACAACTGCGAACGCTTCGGAATTCAGTTTACGGCATCGCCCCGTTTCGCCGACATGCTGCTTGTCACCGGCCCGGTGTCGGTCAATATGGAGGTTGCCCTCAAACGTACCTATGTCGCCACACCTTCCCCAAAACTGGTCGTGGCAGTCGGTGACTGCGGCTGTCATGGCGGAATCTTCGGCGAAAGCTATGCCTCACTCGGTGCGGTCGCAAATGTTATACCGGTAGATGCCCATATTCCCGGTTGTCCGCCAACACCGGTTGAACTGCTGCACGGTATCCTCCGACTGATCAGGAGTTGAAATGAACCAGTCAGGCACTATTCATGGGGGTAGGCGAGCAGACAGCGTGAAAAACGCTCCTTCACGGTATATTCCTCGAATACTCCGTCCGGCGGAGCGCAAACCCGGATCTCTTTGCCGTCCGGATTTCGAAACGCCATCGCGGAACAGTGCAGCATCATCCGCTCTGCCGGTACGTTGCCATAGGTGGTATCTCCAATGATCGGAACGCCGCTTTCCGCCAGATGAACCCGGATCTGGTGGGTGCGCCCGGTCAGCGGCCGGGCCTCTACCAGCGAAGCACCATCCAATGACGACAGTAACCGGAATTCCGTTACGGCTGATTTTCCACCCGCTACTATGCCGTAACGCGCCGAAGCAATTTTGCCGATGGGGGCGTCCATCGTCCATATATCCCGTTCGGGGCATCCGCTAACCAGCGCCAGATAGCGTTTGTCTACCGTGCCGTCTTGAAAACGGGCCGAGAGCCAGGCTGCAGTCCGCTTCTGTTTTGGAAAGAGCATGGCACCCGAGGTGCCGCGATCCAGACGATGGACCACCCGGGCAGGCTCGCTGTTCCCTTGAGACTTGAAATATTCGGACACCCAGAATTCCAGCGTCCCCTTAAGCTGGTAAGGGGTGCGCTGGCTGTTGATCCCGGCCGGTTTGTTGACTGCGATCAATTCCGTATCTTCGTACAGCAGCGCCTGCGGCGGCAACACCAGCTCACTAAAACGCCCCGCTTCGATTACGCCGATCTCGATTACATCCCCCGTTTTGACATTCCGCGATGCCACCCGCACCATAACCTGGTTCACCGTACAGCCGCCACGGTCAATGATGCGGCGAGCTTCGGATTTACTGACCCCGGCGCAGAGGAGGAAGATGGCGTCATCCAGGCGCTGTCCGCTCTGTTCGTTCCCGATAGATCTTTTCATTATCATGCTGCGTTAGTACCCTGTTTGCATTCTGATTTCAAATAAATTCAAAGAGCTACAGGGCGTATAAGAGTTTTATACAGGCGGCTTCAAAGGGCGATAACGCGTAACATGCCGTAATAATTGTAATTACACCGACAATGCTGATTATCTGTATCAATCCTGCATACAGTCGCTGGCGTTGTTATATCCGGGACATGATAAGTGTGCTGCTCGCTCAGAAAAAAATAGCACATGATAACAGCATGATACAGATGGGAATGATTTTATAAGTCTACTTGGCACCAGCTATGCAAAATAAAAATACAAAGGCAATCAAATTCAAAACCATCAACACATAGGAGGATGTCATGAGAGCACTTATCAGCACCATCATTGGAACCATCGCCCCAGCGACGGCATTCGCAGCAGCAAACGGATTGAGTGAAGACAACAGTGGGATTTTCGTATGGGTATTTCTCGGGTTTTGCGCACTGATAGTGGTAGCACAGGTTATCCCGGCGGTATTGTTGATGACCGGAATGGTTAAAGGGATTGTTTCAGTGGCAAAAGACGAGATGGCTTCCGCAACAGCCAAGAAATAGCAAAGGGGGAATACATGCAGAGCGAAGGAACGTGAAAGGCCACCTCAGGGTGGCCTTTTTGTTGTGTGCGCCCGGCAGGGCGCGTGGTGCGCAAGCACCATCGAATCAGCGATGGTGGCTGATTCGTGACTTGGAGGTGCAAGTCCTCTACGGACCCTGATGGTGG
>JBAXVG010000039.1:0-46201 GCA_037129255.1 Desulfuromonadales bacterium
TGCCAGCGCTTTCCATTAAACATCCCGGTCTTTCATGGAACTTTTGACACTATCGCAACTCGTCCTGGTTGTACTTCCTGCCGTTGTCGGATGTATAAAATGGTGTGCATCAATTTCTAAAAGTAACGTGAGGCGCTTGCAAAATGTTTGTCATCCCCGAATGCCTTTATCGGGGATCCAGTTTTTTCAGTCGCTTAGAGTCTGGATTCCCGATCAGAAACGCTTCGGGAATGACAGTATTAGGACTTTTGCAAGAGGCTCAACGTGACTATTTGATCCTGCCCTGCGCCTCGACAGTCAGATTCCTTCTGGATTCCACATGCAGCAGACTGCCGGAAAACAGATACTGCGCCGTCTTGTCCATATAGAGCACAACCGGCTGTTTATCCATCTTTATCGATACCTCAATCAAGCCCGGCACCTCTTTAAGCGGCACTACACTTACGACCTCAAATTTGGACGGCATGATTTTTCTGACAGACGCCGTAACCGCTTCCCTGCTGGGAGTCTGTGAAGTACACGCACAGAAGGAAAGTACACTTATCAACAAAACTATCTTGACAACAGAAACCATGAACTGCCCCGTATCAGAAAAAGCATACACAAAAGTATTACTTATCTACAAAATCAGCCAACCGGAGCTGGAATGAAGTTGTAACGGTGCTCTTTGTTTCAGTGCCAATTTCAGTGACATTGAGAGTGATTGTTGTGTAGTAGTTGTAAATGGTTGCATTGCAGGCAAGTTTTGGCTGCAACCGCAATTTCTGCTCTTGCGATACGACTCTGACCGGCACTGATGCTGTGCCGCCATTCGTCATAATCACACCAATAGTTTGAAATTCTGAAGCCATGGGAGGAGTAGCAGTATTTGCCGGGGCATAACTGATGGTGGCCGATTCAATGCGAATTGGCAATCCCACGGAACCGGTATTTGAATAAGTCGTCGAAACGACACTCACGTTGACGGTATCGGCAGCAGGAGTGCTGGCATTACTTGTTGCCGCACAGGCAGTGGCTTTCGCACCGGATGCATCCACCCAGGAAATAACGTCGGCATCCAGTGAGGCGGTACCGGAAGCAGCGGTCACATATGATGTCCGTAACTCAGCGGACCCTCCGCCTCCACCCCCACATCCACTCGCACCAAGGGAAATAGCCAGACTCAGCAGTAAAAGTTTTTTCATGATGTTGCTCCTTTATCTTTTTTAAATGCCAATCAGGGTTTCACTGAAAACATTATTCTGCAAAAACATCCTTCAGATGTATCGCCAGATCACCAAAAAGCGGAACAGATACTGTGTCATCACTGGAGTATCGATCAGCAGCGCCATACAAGCCGTCCTCTGCAATTTTGTACACCAGCAGAGTCTGCTCGGCTGGATGAATAATCCAGTATTCCCTGACTCCGAAACGTTGATACAGATCAAATTTTATCTTGATATCCCTGGCTGCCGATGATTGCGACAGGATCTCGATTACCAGCTCAGGAGCACCGGTGTAGCCTCGCTCATCCAGACCGGTCTTGTCGCACACTACGAGCAGGTCGGGCTGCACCACCGTATCAACCTTGTCGTCGGTGAGACCATGTCGCTCCGGCAGACGAACGTCAAAGGGGGCGACGAATAACTCGCATGATTTGTCCTGTAGAAAATTACCGATCTGCAAGGAAAGGCTTCGTGATATCCGTTGGTGACGGGTTCCCGGAGCGGGGCTCATGGAGTACGATACGCCATCAATCAGTTCCCGCCGTTCATCATCGGACCAGGTCAGATAGTCGGCGTAGGTAAATCTTTCTGTCATGATTTTAGCTAATGGCATAGCATCCAGTTTGAACAATCTAATTCAATATTCTGGGGGTGACAAAAATAAGCAGTTCGGTCTTGATCTTTGTATTATCTGTTGATTTAAACAGTTTTCCCAGTAATGGAATGTCCATAAGATACGGCACTCCATCGTCACCCTGTGTATCACTATCCACATAAATACCGCCAATAACCGTCGTCTCGCCGTCTCTCAGCAACATCTCGGTCGTGGCTTCCTTGGTGTTGATCGGAGGAGGACTGCCGGAACCGGCCGAACTGTTGGTGGCCTTGATCTGCATGACGATAGTCCCGTTGGCATTGATGTGCGGAGTGACATCAAGCGATAGCGCAGCGTCTATGAACTGGGTGGTAGCACCGGCAGTGGATGTCGTGTTCTGATAGGGTATTTTCTGCCCCTGTGATATCTTGGCGGTTTTATGATTAAGCGTTGCAACTTTCGGCGACGATATGATCTTGATCATCGAGGCGCTGGCGGCCGCATTCAGTCTCATATCGAGCTGAACATTGCTCCCCAGTGTGCCAAATGAAATTCCCATGCTGCCGCCAGGAGATACTCCGGTTCCCGTCGATGGAGGAGCGGATGTCAAACCGCCAAAACCGGTATCCAGGGCGTTGATACCAAGCATTGATCCGGATCCGTCACGGAAATGTATGCCCCAGTTTACTCCCAGATTGCGGGTAAACGTAGATGTTGCCTCAATAATTCTGGCTTCAATCATAACCTGCCGCTCGGGTACGTCAATTTCCAACAAGAGATTCTGCATCCGGGTCAGTCTGTCCTGTGTGTCAACTACTATAATTTTATTTGTCCGCTTATCGGTTGTTACCGTTGCATCAATCCGTATCTTCGCTCCCTTTTCACCACTACTCAATTTTTCAAATTGTCCTGCGACTTCATCAATTGCAGCATAATTCACGCTATAAATCTTGGGCGGCTGGAGCGGAAGATTCTTCTCCGCAATTTTCTTGTTTTCGTTGTCCGCTGCTTCCTGCGTTCTGAAACTTCCCTTTTTCTTTATGGTAAGTACATTACCGGCTTCGCGTAAATCAAGATCTCTGGTGTCGAGGATGATTTCGAGGGCCTGGTCCCAAGGCACATTGACAAGCTTAAGGCTGATGTTGCCGGTAACATCGTCTCCGAGAATAAAGTTTTTGCCGCTGACTTCGGCAAGAAGCTGGAATATCTTGCGGATATCAGCATCTGCAAATTCAAGTGTTACCTTGCGCCCTTTATAGCGCAATGAATCTGACTTGACAGCCGGGTCAGGCTGCGCCAGCTCATCAGAGATATCCGCATTTGTGGAAGCGGATGCTTTTGCTTTAGAAGCAGACAACTTCCGATCAGTTGTTTCGGAAGCAAGTTTGTCTGATGTCAGTCCCTCAGGATTTTTAAAATCGACAATCAGCATGTCCCCTTCCTGACGGAATTCGTAAGAAGTTGCGACACGCATTGCAATACGGATTTTCGCATCGGTACCTTTTTTGTTCTTAACAACGAGCGGGGTAACCCGGAGCACCGGTGAAGCGAAAGAATGAGTATCAAGCGATCGCTGCAGACTTTTGGGCAACGACGTATTTTTTATGGTCAAGGTAACAAAACCGGCTGTCCTGACCGGAGGATCAACAGAAACATCTCCCCTCATCTTTACCGACAGACGCGAAATTCCTTCGATAACCTGAAAATCAATCATTTCCACTCTGGAAGGGCCGAAAGATCTGTTTGCTTTTGCTGATGACCGTTGCTGCACTTCTGCCACTTCAAGAGGTTTGTCACTGTCGGCTGCACGTGTCGCCGGCTTTTCCCTGACCGGGGCTGAAACTTTTTCAGCTGGAGCTTCAGTGCGTGTGGCAGTGAGTTTAGTGTTGGGGTTATTGCTGACAATCGGTTTGACATTGAGAGTTACGACAACGGTCGAATCTGTTTTTGCTGCACTGGCCTCAGGAAAATCACCATTAACGGAATCGAACACAACCCTGACTTTGTCCGGATAAAGCCCGATACGTGCCGATGCGACACCTGCAACATTAAGCGGTATCAGTCTCGCTGCAAGGCCACTTTTAACATTTATCAGGTCTACGACGTACCGCTCCGGCTTGTTAAGCCGGAAGGTTTTGAAATCCCCGACAGCACCGTCAAGGGTGAGAATAATCGATTCGTTGCTCGCAGTGATCGAGTTCAATGTGCGCCCCGCAACGTCGGGCACTGACGTCGGCGGTTGTGATGATGGTGCCGGAGATACCGGAGCCGGAGTCGATGCAGGAGGCGGGGATGACGCCGCTGTTTCGCTTATAACAGGCTTTACAGAATCAGTCTTTTCAACCGCTTTTGCCGCTGATTCTGCGCTTGCCGGAAATGAAACCCGTAATTCAGAGGGGTCGGTGGGAGACGCCGATACTACAGCTTCACTGTCATGAACCAGCTCAATATTCATGCGCGACAGAACACCGGCATCCGTATCATAACGGTTGACCTTCACCGTTTTGAAATTACCTTTATTAACAAGTACGGGGGCATTGATGTCTCCTTGAGTTACCTGGGAGAAATCTATGACCAGCCGCAAAGGATCAGTTGTCTTGTAACTGGTATAGGTAGCGGGCGAAGATAACTTTATCACCAGCTCAGCGGAATCTCCCGTACCGGAGTAACTTATCGATTTGATAGCGGCAAGTTTTGCCCTGGTAATTTCCTGGGCCGACTCAGCCCAGCCCGGCATCCCCGCTGAAAAACCAATAACCACCGCACATGCAACTGCTGCAATCATCGATGTTTTTGTCATCCACTTCATGCGGAACTCCTTATTGTTTCCTGGGAAGGGTTAATGTGATATTTTCTTTGAAAACCCTGCCGTTTTCATCTTTGAACTGCTCTACAACCTGAACGCCACTCGTTGAGATAGAAACAATTTTCCCGTTATTTTTACCGATAGACATTCCGACTTTTAATACATATCCCTTGCCGCTGGTATCGGTAACCATGGCTTGATTCTCTTTGCCGCCGGTAATGATACCAATCACCTTGAACTGGTTGACGTCCAGACTGTGAATCGGCAATGAATCAATGATTTGCTTTTTAGTATTCACGGCGGATTGAACGGGAACAGTCTTAACCGCAGCAAAAGGTTTGAATGGATCTTTCTTGCTGCTGAAATCGAACTGCTTTGTGGCTGGTGGCAAACGAAATGCAGAACTGACAGGCTTCTGCACCGGTTTTGGTTGAGCAGGTGCAGCCTTGGCCTGCTGTGCAGGCGGGGCGGCAGGTGGCGGCTGCTCTTTTTTGCACCCGGAAAAGCCGATCATGCAAATCAAGGCGGCGCTGCACGCCGGAAGAATTCTATTTTTTAGGGGCAGGTTTAGTATCATCCTTCATCTCTTTCTTATCAAGGAAGCGGAATGTGGTCGCCAGACACGTCACCTTGGTCATCATCCTGTTGCTGACACTTCTAATGTCGGAAAACGAGACATTCGAAATATTTACTATGCGCGGCAGATCAGCTATAGCAGCAAAAAAATTGGCGACACTGTAGAAAGATCCGGAAACAACAATATCAAGCGGAACATCAGCATAGAAATCCTTCAGCGCTTCTCCTTTCGGGCGAAACACTAAAAAATCCAGGCCGGCATTTTTACCCGTTGTCGTAATACTGGTCAGGAGCGACGGAATTTCTTTGGAATTCGGTAATTCAGTTAAAGCAAGGTCAAGTTCACGATTCAGCTGGTCATATTCTGCCCTCAGTTTTGGCAGGATATTCACTGTCTTCGTCTTCTCATCCACCTCATTCTGAAGCTTGGCAAGTTCCGCTCTCAATCCGACCAGTTCCTTATGTTTGGGCAGATACAGAAACCAGACAAGCGCAAAAGTCTCCAGCACAGCGACCAGCACTACGAGAAGTATCTTCTGTTTTGTCGGAAGGCTAAGTATTTTTTCTACTTTTGGATCCATGATGTAATCCGTCCCGATGAATTAAATACTTTTATTTCTTGCCAGCCGGTTGAGTAGCCGCTTTAAGCTTCATGCTTACGTCAAACCTTTTCAGTTTGGTGCCGGCAGCTTCTGTCTGTTCTGAGACTATAAGCTCAACATTCATAAAATCGGCCGAAGCCTCCAGTGCCCGCATATACTGTGCAATGAGCTCTTCTGAGTACGCAACACCCGAAATTCTTACATCCCCTCCTGTTTCACTGTATCCCGTCAACCACAACTGATCCGGCGTAATATCGCTCAGGGTCGCCAGGCGCTGGGCTGGACCTGTTTTGTTCTTACGCAGCTGAGCAAGTACATCAAGCTTCCTTTTGACTTGTTCTTTCAGCGCCTTCAACTCTTCAAGCTTGCCGATCTTGGCCTTAAGTTCATTTATTTTGGCATTGGCTGCCGAAATTTCCTTTTGAGTACTGGCAACCTGAGCCTGTCGCATAAAATAGAGTGCCATGACCACCACAGCAATAACGACAATAACAGCGCAGAAGAACACGACCTGCTGCACCGCAGTTTCTTTCTTTTTAGCTGCCCGGACGGGAAGAAGATTTATTCGTATCATTTGTCCCCGACCCCCCTGATGGCAAGCCCGACGGGTACTACCATAAGCGGGCTGATCTCCTGAAGGTATTCAGGGTCAAAATCCTTTTCATTGAACTTAAGCTTCGCAAAGGGATTTATCGCATCCACCGGCAATCCTGTTTTTTCGGAAATAGTGTTGACCAGATTATAGATCTTTGAACATCCGCCACCGACAAAAATACCGGTAATACGGTCGTCACTGGCAGTAGAATTATAAAAATCCAGTGAGCGGCGGATTTCCTGTGTGATCGTTTCATTAATCTTTAAAATGACATCCATCAGAGCTTTGTTACTGCTTTCCATGGCCACCATTTTCCCGGATTCGGCCTCTTCCCCGCTCATGCCAAGCTGCTTCTGGATTTCTTCAGTATAAAGATTACCACCCATCTGCACGTCACGGGTAAAGAGAGTGATACCTTCTTTTACAATATTTATGTTCATGACACTGGCTCCGATATTTATCAGCGCAACAATGTCATCAGCTCTGCTATCGTAATTGATCTCAAAGGCATTCTGGACTGCAAATGAATCTACATCCACAATTGAGAGCTGCATGCCTGCTTCATTAAAAACGGAAACGTAGTCATTTATGATGTCTTTTTTGCTGGCCACAAGAAGCACGTTCATTTTCGACGGATCCGTTGCGTCAGGAGACAATATCTGGAAATCCATATTGACGTCCTTGATATCAAACGGAATATACTGTTCAGCCTCCCAGCTTATCTGATCTTCCAGCTCCTCGGAAGGCATCGCCGGTAGAACGATTTTGCGGATGATAACCGAGTTTCCGGAAATGGAAGTAGCCACAACCTTGACTTTAACACCCAGGCTGGCAACCAGATTCTTAATCGCAACGGCAATGGAAGAGCTGTCCATCAATGTGTTGTCAACGATCGCCTCTGGCGAAAGAGGCATGATCCCGACATTAAGCAGTTGATACGACCCCTTGCTTTCCCTCAACTGTACCAGCTTGATTGAACTGGAGCCTACATCTATACCGATAACTTCTTTTTTCTTTTTAAAAAGAAACATATCCGGTCCCGTTACTCGTTATCCTGAAACACCTTGTTTTTTTCTTCAAGACTATAACCCAGTGCGAGAATAATTTTCCTCATGGTTTCCACGCGACAGGCCTCTCCCCGCTCCACACGGTCAATCGTCAAGGAGGAAACTCCGGCCTTACGGGCCAACTCCGACTTGCTCATGAGCCGTGATTCCCGAATGGACTTAACATTGTTTTTATTTTCGCCTTTGTTTTTCATTTTATCATTATCCACTTTAATTTAGCATGCGTTGTACCATTTACTACATTTTAGATACATGTCAAGATAATATTGCATAATTATGCAATATGCGCAAAAAAAAGTAACAAGCCTTATTAAATGAGGTGAATCGAGTAATAATGAACGATAAAATCAGGTTATATTTTTCCGGGAAAGGTCAAGGGTCAATACGCATACTGCACCGATATTTTGGCATTTTCAGCCGCATTCTGCTTACGCTCCGCCTGAATTTCAATTCTGTACATGTAGGGGTAGTGTGGTACGGACACTCCGGATCCATCCGTTGTAGAGCCACCTTCAAGACCTAATGAGCTGGTGTCGGAGTTACCGGCAGATGTAACTACTCGCGCCCGCTTCGCCGGTCCTGACGCTGAGCTGTATGCCTCGACCACGGTGAATTTACGTTCCATCGTGTCAACAATTTTCGAATACACCGTGAATGGTGTGCCTGAGGCAGAATTAAGAACAAATGATATATCGGTACCGGTCTTCGCATTCAGCGTTGCATCGGGACATTGAGCGATCCATTGGCTTTTGGGAGTAGTCAATTTGGCGCGCAGGCAATTTGAAAACGTGGCAGCGTAAGCGGAGCTGGCAAACCTGTTGGTCATATATGTCGAATAAGGGTTTGAGGCCGAAGAAAGATCATGAAACGCAAAACTGGCGCTGATAAGATCTTTCACAACGATATCCGTTCCGCCATATGCCGCTTCGGTTGTCGTACGGTAGCGCTTGAGCGCGCCGGATGTCTTGATGCTCGAAGTCACCATGTACAGCAGCGACATCGTAATCACAAGCGTAATTACGGTAAACATCAGTGATGTAATTAAGGCAATGCCGTTTTCATTATGAAAGAATTTCATACCTAAATCCCCTCTACCACATCAACGTTGATTACTGACCAGGTTACCGGGCCGCACCACAATGCGGTAAAGCTTCCAGCGGTAGTGGGTTTGAGCCGCTGACAGCGTGTACGTTTTCACTGGACTCAATCCGCCGTTTTCACTGATACTCAAAGGCCCTACCGCGATACTCGTGCTCGGCGTCGTATAATTGGGGTCGAACTTGCCCTCCTGGGCCAGAATATACACTTTGATAATCTTGAGATGCTCCCGAAGACCCTTGGCATCAAACAGCCAGGTATTGATTAATGTATTGGCTGATGCAGGTGATACCGCAGCCACGGTATTAAGCGTTGATACGGGGAGTGACGAGTATGCGGTCACTGCACCAAGCGTTCCGGTAGGATTAACGGGATCCCAATCCCATCCCAAAACGACCTGCATATCGGCAACACAATCAAGCAGAGGGATATAGTTATATCTGCCGTTTGCGTGATTGACGGTAGCCTTGTAGAGGACTCCTGTCAGCGGCGCACAGAATGGAGGCAGTGTGCCGTCTGTAGAGCCATCCGTAGAGGCGACCCCACCGGGAACCTGGATGAAAAAATCGGCTCTGTTAAAAGGCATTCTCGGAGTGACCGTATCCATTC
This sequence comes from Desulfuromonadales bacterium, assembly GCA_037129255.1. Lineage (GTDB taxonomy): Bacteria > Desulfobacterota > Desulfuromonadia > Geobacterales > Pseudopelobacteraceae > JACRCG01. Next base: position 9,154 of record JBAXVG010000039.1, read on the forward strand.
CATAAACCATATAGGTCTCTTGATCATCAGTAGGCAGAAAATCATCCGACATACTTGTTAAACTGAAATTCTGATAAAAACTGGAATCATCATTCGGAGCGACCAGCAGGCGATGGTCTTTGTTGGTTGAATCATTAAAGTTTGAATTAATCAGAATAACCTTGTCACCTGTCTGCAGGTTGTTTGCAGAATAACTGACCGGGCGGGATTGCCGTCCGGACGAAGAGCTGAAATTGTGGTAGGGAATATAGGCCCATCGCTGTGCCGTTTTGGAATTTCCCATCGTACTTCCCTTGAGCCCGATATAATCAGAAGCAAAGGCGCCTATCCCGGCATATGACGCAAAAGCCCGTGGCACACCGTTCGATGCATCGTTAAGTGACAAACCAACCGAGTCGACTGATTCGGAATACGTAATTGTGCTGTCAATGATCGTACTGGGCGGAGTGGAGCCGGATGCTGCCGGATTCCCCTTGCTGAATCCCCACGGAAGCCCGAATCCTATCTGCGCCAGATCATGCCGCATGACTTCGAGGCCGATAACGCCTTCAATATTGGACTCTTCCATTTTTGAATACGATGACGCCTGACTGACGATCCGATTAAAGGCTTTGCTCGCGATCACCAGGACGACGATAAAAAGGGCCATGGCGACCAGGACTTCCAGCAGAGTGAAACCGGCTTGCAATCTATTTTTTCGCAGAGTGACTTTCACACGGTACCTCACTTGGGCGCGCTGGATACAAACGAAGAAACAGAGTGGGAATATCGCTGGTTTCTATGGCTCCAGCTGACATCTACCCTGATTTCTTTGGAGCTCGCAGTCGCCAGGCTTACCGTCGTCTTGACGGAATAGTTTTTAAAGATTCCCCGGGCGTACCGCTGCAGTCTGGCGCTTGAAACTTTGGCGAAAAGAGAGTCAAACTGCAGGTTCCGCTGGTTCATCATGTTGTCATCTGCAACCAGGTATGCTTCGTTGCGCACGACATTCCCGATGTTTTTTTCCATGGCAATATTAATGCCTTGCAGCATACCCAGGAGACCGACCATCAAGATGACGGTGGCGATCAGAAATTCTACAAGAGTAAATCCCGAATTATTATTTATCATCGCAATTAGCCCCGTTTTTTTTACCGACATTCACGCGTATCGTGTGGAGAGTCAGACAGTCCAGAGCGGCTGTTGTGCCCGGATAGTCGATGAATATTGTCGCGGTTGTTCCTGACAGCATACCGCGCTGATCGATTTCATACGTATCTCCTCCGACATTCGCACAACTGCCTGCGTAATATGTGGTGGCGTTTTTCTTCAACTGATACGTGGTATTAATACTCTTTCCGGGAAGATTGGTTCCTCCCGGGCTGGTTCCGGAACATTTCGGCTGGTCATCCGAACTATACGACTGAAAAACATAGCCGGTCTGATTTAATACCAGGTTGTGACGCTGTTTCATTGTCAAGGCGCGAATTCGAATTTCACCTATGTCGGTCGCAATCTGCCGGACCTGTCTTTCGACCTTGCTCTTTTCCTGGTAGTCCTTGACGCCGAATGCGACCAGGCTGGAAGATATGACGATTATTGCAATCACGACCAGTAATTCGATGAGCGAAAAACCGGAGTGAGTCATAATATGGCAACGCTTATCTGCAGTCATGTATCACCACCCCGAAACCTTGGACATTACCGTTCCTGAATATTGAGAATCATCTTGCTCGCCTTCGGCTGCAGCAGCGGAGGGAACTTTCCTTTTGGCGTCATGCCTACGGGAGAAAGGGCGGCGCTCAGTTTGCGGCCGCTGTTTTGCGTAAATGAAGTCGCCAGATCGATCATGGTGATCCCGCCGCTGGAAGTCTGAACAGGGGCCTTGCCTTTGAGACTGTCGGCAGAGGGTGTCCCGCCGGTATCATACTTTACCGCCCACATGGATGTACTTCCTCCCGGTGTGCAGGGGTCCGTGGTGGGGGTGAAGGTGGTAAAATATACCGTTCCGTTAAACGTTGCGGCTACATCACTCACAACGCGTTCTGCGCCGTTACTGCCTGAAGAAGGCGCCATGTTGACAAACCACCCTTTTTTGCCTGCGGTCAGTGTCGCTGTCGGAGTGTCCTGTCTCTGAAGATCAATACCCGAAACATCCGCAGTATATGAGTCGGTTACAGCGGGGCCCGTAACGCTTGGACATCTGGCATCGGTATTGTCCGTTCCCATGGCATAATTGCTGTAGCTGTCTCCGGAATACTGGCTGTAAGTGCTTCCGGAATCCGCATACTGCCGGTAACAGGGGTCGGCAACACCGTAGAAACGCCGCACATGCGAGACATCATCCTGCGGATAAAAATAGCGCCCCTCACCAAAAAACACCCACAATTTGCTGTTATTGCGATCCTGCAACCTTCCGACCGAGGTGGTCACCGGGCCGATATCGTCGATCAGTATTTTTGTAAACCAGTTGGCCGGATTGGGATCGTGATTGGTTACCAGTCTGACAACTCCACCTTTGTTCCAGGCGGTCGTGTTGGCGTACGCGTTGGCAACGGTCGTCGGATTGGTATATGTTGCCGCCAGAGACGAATCGGTATAGTTCGTCGTGGAGGAAGCAGGGTAGGGGCCCGTGCTGGGAGTCGGCGACACATAGGTCGTCAGGGAAGCTTTGGTATAGGTTATATAGACCACGTCGTCGCTGTAGTTTCCATCTTTTTGAGAATTCCAGCGGTCAAGATCGATTGCTGCGCCATTGAGCGAGTTGGCAAAGGCAAACGGAATTCCGGTGTCTTTCACCCAGTAGTTTGTATTTAATACAAACGGAGGTCTACTGTTGAGATCGACAATATATAGTTTCAGATTCTGATCGGAGCGCCCCGTGAACTGCATGCTCGTATCGATCATCCCGGTCGGACCGGAAGCAAAGACCGCAAACCAGCGACCGTTCTTGGTTTTGTCGGCTTTTGCCGGGCTTGTGCCGACAGCGTTGATTCTCACGATTGCCGCTCCCGGCGTTGTAAAGCCGAGACCTTTGTTGGCAGCTGTCCCGATATCGTTGTCGGAGAACTCCCACATATGTTTCGGGTTAGCCGGGTCGGTGACATCCAGCGCGAAATAGGACGACAAACCGTTATCGCTCATGGGCGATTTGACGCAATCCGTGTTATGGGCGGCATCCAGTGAGGGATTGGTAATATTGCAACTTCCGCCGCTCAGCCGGGTAGCACCGCCAAGCCCCATGCTGCTGACAAGCACTGTTTTCCAGCTTGTTTCAGCCGGTACAAGATCTTTACCCGGATCCAGACCGACAGTCACAACGGTTGCAGGCACCAGAGTCGTCTTGCGGGTACATTCCCAGTAATTGGCCGTTGCACAGCCGGTGGTCGTACTGTTGATTGACGCGTCGGCTACAACCGGCGCCCCGTCAACGATACACTGGTGGCAATAATCAATGGCTGCCTGATTCTGCATATACGGCAATGCGTTTTTGGGGATGAATGCCCACTGTTCGTTGCCTTCAGTTTGCGTATTCGTCATTTTTGCAATCTGGAACGGATGTGAAGCATCGTTTAACGCGGTAACGACTCCGGCCTTGAAAGCATGCAGCATGCCGTCATTAGAGCCGGTATACACCGAGTTTCTGGCTTTATACTGATTTGACGACGTATACAGTGTGTAACTTGAGTCATTGTAGGCATCACCATAGGCATTAATGGCAACCGAAGACTGTACCTGCGGTGTCGAATTTATGACATCTCCCAGTTTCCATACGTTCGAGACACCGGATACCGAAACGGTTCGTGACCGGTATTCACTGTAATCCGTTCCGCGCAGATAGTTGATGAGTCTGTCTACCTGGGTGTTGTTCGCCGGCAACGTCGACAGATTCAAAAGGTCTTTCAGGTTGGAGGTATTGCCGGTGCCAAATGTATTTGCAGCGGTGGTAAGATCCGAACTGCTGTTTAACAGGGTGTATATGTGCCGGTTGGCGGCCGACATTGCATGCAGTTGGGTACCGGCGCTCCAGAGCGGCTTGATCAGGGCGGGATTACTGTTCGGAGCGGGATTAACCAGCAGGTCGAGCACCTTGTCACCGGTGGTCCCACCGGAGCCGCTATCCTCATAAATTCCGCTGTACGAAATAACCGGATCGAGATAATACCAGAGCGACATGACATCCCCCAGCCATTTGATGGAGGAGTTAGCCGGCCATTGCGGGTAGAACAGCGCCTTGATTATGTTGGCGCCCCGCTCGCCGCTCTTGTTGTTGGCAACCGCCGCCGCAGTGCCGGAGGCCGTGCTGGCCATGATCAGGCTCAAAGCCTGGTTAAGCTGTTTCTCAAGCACGCCGCCGTCGGTTGCTTCAAAATAACCATTATCGAACTCACCCGCATCCGGTTTGTTATTATGACTCAAGGTGGAGGAATAGGGTGGATAAAACTCATTAACGTATGCGCCGTATTTGGCGGCATCCTGCAGTGTCGCCTTGCCCGTGCCGTCGCCAAAGGCGTAGACCGTGAAAATAGTCAGGTTCTGAGTACCGCTAACATCGGTCTTGCCGAGCGTGGAGCTTCTCAAATCCTTGTTATGGGCATAATAGGCCACATTGCCCAGCATGGACGTTGGAGTCGGCAGTCCGGCGCCCCCCAATCCACTGCGCCAGTTTGCAAAATCGGTATCCGTAATGTTGGAACTGCCATAGGAAGGAACGTTCCCGTCATTGGTCGGCTGACCGTCAGTCAGGATGATGATGAAATGCTTCTGGCAACTGCTCAGGACCGGGTCCATCGTCCCGTAATCAACCGTTCCGCCGGTTCCGTCGCCATTAACGGTATTGAATACGCTCGTCCTCCCCTCAAAGTAGCGCACCGCCTCGTACAGGCTTTCCGCCAGCGGGGTATTGCCGCCCGGATCGGTATCCGAACTTTCGGCAGCCGCAACCAGTACATCCAGGCTGGCCCCCAGAGAGGCGTAATAATCGTTTCCATCCGGCATGGTTATGGCGATAATCCTGCCACCGTCCGAATCGTTGGGTGAACTGCCGCCGATATTGTTTGTGTTATCGTTGAACACCATCATGCCGAGGCGTACCTTGCTGTAGACATCGTGAATAAGGCCGGTCGGCTCGGTATTGCCCACCTGGATCTGCGTGTTGTTGTGCGTTTTCAGCACATAATTGGTAAAAGCATTGGTGCCATTGGCAGGGCGGGACATTCCCACAGTATCCTCAACCAGACCTCCGACAAGAATTTTGCGTACGATATCAACCTTTTGCATGTTTTTCCAGTTGAGATAGTTGCCCGAAATGTTGGAGACGCCGTTCAGCGGGCCGAAGTCGGTCGCCGTTCCCTGGGGTATCCATGTTCCGGCCGTAAGCGTATATCTTTGGGTTTTATCGAAATAGCCGTAAAAATTCGCGCATGAGTCCAGCGTGCTGAAAGCGTTGGCTGGAGTAGTAGGAGATTTGCAGGAGTACGTCTGGGATTTATACGGATAATCGGCCATACTGCCCGACGTATCAAAAATAAGCAGGACATTCGGTTTGGTTGGCGTGATGCCTCCCATGAAGGCCGGAAGCTGACAGTAACTGTTGGAAGCGGCTGATGTGTTGGTAACCGGGATATACGTGACAATCAGTTTGGCGTGACTGGTAATGCTGGTAAAGGTATAGGTATTGGAGACAAGCGTCGAAGTAACATCCGTCCGGCTCCCCGAATTGGAAAAGAGGCCGGTTGCCGTATCGTAGGTCTGGTTCTGTATTTCTACCTTCTGGATCGCGCAGCCCGGATTTACGGTGATATAAAAATCCTGAGTGGATCCGACCGGATAGTAAGCCTGGCCGGCCGGCACAATGTTATCCGAGGTGGATGTGCCGCAGGCCGGATAGGTAGCGGCCGAATCAACCGATGTCGATATGTAGAACCCTTTGTGCCGGAATTTGAATCTCGTAACCGCGTCACCTACGGAGGAGGTGACGGATTGAGGGGTATACGAGCCGGAAAGCTCACATAAGGCTGTGCCGGAAGCGCCGCAGGTGCTGGCGGGAGTTCCATCCAGCGCCAGTGTCCCCGCAAGAGGAGGATTGGCGTAAAACCCATCGTCAAAACTGATCCCGTCCAGTTCGCAGCCGCTATCGGTCGTATCAGTCGGCTTAGCCAGCTTGAACCAGAATTTTGTGTTGTCGATATGGAGTGCAGCGTTCGCCGTGGTGGTGTCGTTGTCTACCAGTGCCGTCGGGTAGGGGCCGGTCGTGTCGGGAGGCGAAGCTTGAATGTCAATGGTGGGTGGTGTGACGGTGGTATTGTTGACATACGTCCCGGCAGTGGTGGGGGTGAGAGCATTGGATGGCCCTGCAATCGACACCAGATTCCAGCAGGCGGTGTAGGCCGAACTGACGGCGATATCCGGAAAAACATCCGTATAGAAGGTGTAGACGGCATTTGTTGATTCGAAGGTGATCCAGATGTACAGGATCAGGCTGTGATTAGATGAGCTGAACGTAATATTGGTTGTATTGGTGGCATTCTGGTTGAGGACTCCGGTACTGTTATCAACCATATTGATCCAGTTGTTTCCGTCCGGTGTCTGGCCGGTTTGTAGAATTCTGTACTTGGCCCATTTGACTTTATAGCTCGCACCCGGCGTAAACACTACCCGCTCATATTTGTTGCTGACCGAGAACGACGTGGTGCCGTTGTAACTGTTAGTTGTACCGGTGATGGTCGTGGATGTGTTGTATCTGTTGCCACTTGAAGAACTGCTGCTTCGGTAGAGCGTTACAGTTCCGCCGGTCCCGTTCGGGGAAGCGTTATTGTAAAGGGTGGTGTTATTGTCGCCAACATAGAATTTGATGTTTCTGGTGGTGGAACTCCACGGATAAGCTGTTTCCGACACCCCCAGAATCATCACCATGGACAAGACAAGCAGTGATACGATTTTCCCACAATACGCATTCTTCATTGCGACACCTCCACGCGCCGACATTCTTTTAAATAACTGTAAGCTACCAGCAACTACTCAGGTACTACGTGTAATAAGGCATGAAAGGCAGTATTCACATGGATGGACAAGATGCACAGGATGAAAAACCTTGGATTTATCCTTAAAAAGCTTTTGTTGTTTATCCTGTTCATCCTGTCCATCCATGTCAAAAAAGTTTTCGTGTTTTTTTTGGGGGTCCGTCTTGTCCAGTTTAGACTTTCAGCTTCGCAGACGGACTTGTCGGGCTGACTCACCTTGCCCGCCAACCATCAATTTCAAAACTGAAACAACTTTGGATACCTCTGTAACACAACAACCACTGCAACCACCACCAGCACAACGGCCAGAACTATCATATTCCGCGTGTTAAAAAGCTTCGCCATCAACTGCTCCATCGGTGTCAGAATCTTACCGTGGCAGTAGATGCACATCTTCAGTTTTGCAGCTATCGGTTTGTGACAGTAGGGACAGTTGATAACCGCCTCCTTATCCTCAGCCTGCTTCTGTTGCTGCTTCTGTTTGCGCTCCGACAGCTGTTCCGCTTTTATCGCCTTATATTTTTCATATTCGCGGGCGTAATCCTTATATATGAGAGAGCCGGTAATGGTCTCGAAAAGCTCTTCGAGCTGTTTCAGATTCTCGGATGCGTTTGACCGCTCAGCCGGATCCGGAGAGCGTATGGCCCTGGTGTATTCATCCTTCAGCTTTTTGTAGGTTTGCTGCACCTGTTCGGGGTTGTCACTGAACGAAAGGCCCATCGCCTTGTAACAAAGTTCAATATCAGACAATTCCTTTTCAGTAAGATCGCTCATTCATTTTCCCCTTCGACTCAATATAAATTAGCAGTGCTTCAGCAGGTGATGTCGATATACGTCCAGCAAATTTGATGCCACAGAAATCGTAAACCTAACAGCTTGTAATGGTTGCTGTTATTAAAACAGATGATAGACGCTATGCAATTTATACATACCGGCCAGGTTGTGGTAAGCCATTTGCTATGCAAACTTTTCATAGCAAAGGGTGGGCTAGAGTTTGGACTTTTGCTCCCCCACCCCTTGCGGGCATAGGCACTAACTTAAAGGTTTTAGTCCCTTCCCCAGGAGGGGGAAGGTTAGGATGGGGGAAAGATTGATTGCTGTAACCTACTGAAATTTCACCACCAACGTCTCCCCCTCCCCAGCCCTCCCCCGCTGGGTGAGGGAGCATAGAGTTGGCATGTTTACTTAAGTTAGCGCCTATACCCTTGACGGGAAGGGGGACTTACATATCCCCGGTCAGTTTCTGTAATTCGTATAATTTGGGATTGACGCTCCTGACGCAGTCGATGAGCTCCGTCAGGCGCTGCTGATCGACCCCTTCCTCCACGTCGGTTCTCTGAAAGAACGGATATCCTCTGGGCAGAGGAGAGAAACGGTCACCCCTTAAGAGTGACACATCGACCAGTTCGTTGATCCGTCCTTCCGCCACCCAGGGGTCCCGGTAGTTGAACTGACGGGCCACGATATGCAGGACGAGGCCATTGGGGAAGAGCCCCTTCACTTCAAACGAAAAATCCCTGGGCGCCCCGTAGCTCTCACTCCGGCCCGAGCGGGCCATTACCCGGGCACCGGCCTGTTCCATCAGTTCCCGGACCGATTCCAGAGTCATCGGGCTTAATTCGTCGGTCATAACACTCTTCCTTTCATTGTCAAACGGTCAGGCGAAGCTCGACGCCCCAGGGTACCGGCTGCTCGCCGTCCCTGGTCAATACCCAGAGCGTCGGAAACTCCATCTGCTCCGGAGCCGGGCCGACTCCGTCGGTCAGGTATATGATGGCGGCCGGCCGTGGCTGCATGGTGCGGGCGTGGTCGAACACCGGCCGCAGGTCGGTGAAGCCGCCGCCATGGTAGCCGGCTGGGGCGAAGGCGCTGCCGCGAAAACTGTCGATACGCTGGACCCGGCTGTTGGCGTAGAGCACCGTAAGGGCGGCATCCCGTCCGCGGGCGATCTGCAACAGCTCCCTGGCAAAGGCTTCACGCAGTTCCGGCGCAGCGGTGGAGTCGCTGACGTCGATGCCGATCAGCAGGTTGAGCCTGTGCCGTTTGCGGCTGCCCGGAGTGGCGTGGGCAAAACGGCGGTTTTCCCGCTGCCAGGTGCTCTGTCGGCCGACCCGGCCGGCGGTGGCGACGAACTGGCGCAGGATCTGGCGCCAGGGGAGTTGCTGCGGCTGCAGGTAGCCGCTCACCAGAGTCTGCAGTTCCCCCGGCACGACGCCGTCGCACTTCTGCCAGGCTTCCCTGACCATGCCCCGCACCACTTCTTCGGCCAGTCGTAACGGGGTACTGTCGGTCTCGTCCCAGACGGTGTGGTCGTCAATGGGCGCCGCGGCAGACCGGCTCTGTCCGCAGACGGTCTCTTCCGGGCCGTTACCGGTGGCGCCACCACTGTCCCGGTCTGCTTCGCCGATACCGGCGCCGTCCATACTGCCGCAGCCGAAGGGATCGATCAGCTGCCGGTAGTACTCTTCGGCAGCGAGGCCGTCCGGCAGTGAAAAATACTCCGGTCGGGGCGCCTCGATTGGCATTGCCGCAATCTCCGGATTGATGGCCAGATCGCAGGCGATGTCCCAGTCATGCCGGTTGCGCTCTTTGCGTCGAGCCATGTGCAGATGAAGCAGGTGTTTGACACAGTGTTCCATGAGCGCATTCTGGGCCGGAGCGGAGTGGGCGGCGAACAACTCACTGTTAACGGCCAGCTGCGGTGAGCCGTCGCGCAGCGAGATTCCGACCGGAAAAGGGGCAGTGCCTTCCTCCCGCAGGACGCCGACCAGCAGGTGACCGTAAAACGGGCGCTCCTTGAGGAGACGGACGATGCAGTTTTCGAGGATGCGGTTGGCCATTGACTCTGCCTTCCGCTCAGACGGCTTCGGCGCTTATGGTCCGGATCGCTTCCAGGATAACCCTGTCGTACTTGTCCTGGGCCAGGGCCTTGGCAACTGCCGGGATGGTGAGCAGGCTCTTCACCAGGGCAAAGCGGAGATCGCGAGGAAGAATGTCAATATAGCCCACAAGAGCCTCTTCCCGGAGCGGGTTAAGGGTACTGCTCTCGATCCGCAGGTGGACGATCAGGGCATTCATGGTGGCAGCCTGCTGGTCGTCGCGTTGTACCCTGGCCCGCCCTGAACTCTCCGGCCAGCGGTCGAGGATGTCGCCGGCAGTCAGCGGGCGCTCCCGTTCGCTGGCCTGCCAGCGCAGAAAAGCAATGGCAGCCTCTTTTCCGACGATGCCGGCATAGACTTCCATCTCCAGCTCTCCGGGAAAACGACAGTTTCGGCGGAGGATGCTGACCATCTCCCACCCCCGCTCGGTCGGTTCGGCAACCATCTCCATTGCCGCCCCCTGCCATGCCAGCAGATTCTGGTTGGCAGCCAGAAACTCCTGTACCGCGCCATCGAAATGCTGGCTGTGGGCATAGCGGGCCCAGCAGTGATAGTCGGTCTCAACGTAGAGCATGACCAGCCGGTCGATCAGCGCCCGGTCGAGAGTGGTGACGTTGTAGGTGCCGTCAGGAGGGTTGATGGTGACCACCACCCGGTGGCGGGGAGCGAGTTTATGGGTATGGAGTCCGCGCTGCCCTCCTCCCAGGGGGGGCTCGACGAACTGGAAGATTGCCTGCAGGGTATCTTCCTGCTGAGCGCGGTTCAGCTCATCGCAATGGATCACCGTTTCCGGATCGTTATCTCCCGGCCACCAGGACGGGCATGACCAGTGCATGACCGCCCCTTCCCGGTACGGAATGCCGACCAGGTCTCCCACCTCCATCTGCCCCAGACGGAGTGACTGATAACGGCGGCCGAGTTCCCGGCAGACCTGAACGATCCCGGCGCTCTTGCCGACCCCGCGGTGACCGACCACGCACGGAGTCAGGTCGGTGTTGATGATAATCTCCCGCAAAACTGCTTTCATCTGTTCGATATTCATGGCGGTGTGGTTGACCTCATAGTAATGGCGATTATGATCTGCTTCAAAGGAACTGCGATATCCCGTCAAGTGGTTATTTCACGACTGATAATGCAGCCATATAACCAGTATCGGTAATTTTAAAATATAACTAACTGATTAAACGGTTATAAATAGACGGATCATTTCTTGCACACGTAAGTACTCCAAAATCATAATCATAGGTAGTCGTAAATAGCCTAGGAGCACATTTATGAAGAGATTATTTGCAATAGCTCTCGGCTTAACCCTCTATGCATTTGTCAAGCCTTTAGATGCCGCTGCTGTTGATGCCCCTCACGTTAGTACCTGTTCAACCTGTCATATCGCAGGAACTGCACCGAACAGTGCCGGGTTCAACAGCAACTGCCTGAGTTGTCATAGTCCGGGAAATGCCGCACGTAACAAACCGTTCTCGGTAACTGATCAGGCCAATACGTCACACAAGTGGAGCGGGTCAGACACGGTACCGGCGGCTGGTGCCCAGCCGACAACAACCGGGGCGTTAATCCAGGTTCAGGCGTATACAGGCGCTGAGATGGCCTGCGTACTCTGCCATAACCCGCACTCCGAGGATAACACCAAATACTTGCGCATTGCCAATGACAATGATCAGCTCTGTCTGGACTGTCATCGGTCACGTAATGTGCAGACTCACACCGCGGGAAGTCATCCGGTCCTCGTGGCTTACAGTTCTGCTCGTAAACGCAATTCTGCAAACTTCAACCCGGCTCCTCTGAATGCCAATCCGGGTAATCCCACATCCGATCTGAATGCCAGACTGGAAAAGCCTGACGGCAAGCTGCTCTGCAGAACCTGTCACGGTATTCATTCAACTGACTCAAAAAGCTCAACTTTTGACAACATGACTGCAGCCGGCAGCGGCGATGGCAATCTCCTGCGCACCAATCCCCGGGGAGCGAGTGTTATAGCCGGGTTGACGGACAATCTGAACATCTGCACAAATTGTCATACAGGTAAAGTCAACCATAACGCCGGTGGCCAGGATATTCAGTGTAACGACTGCCATGGTGCCCATGTGGAGTATGATTCTGATGATCCTGCCGGAAATAAAGGGACCAACGTTTACCTGATGCGCCGTAATGTCGTCCGACACGGACAACCGGGAAAAATATTCTTCCGATACACCGCAGCCTCGAAAAAAGAATACATCAATACTGACGGAACCGGCCCCGGTGTCTGTCAGGGATGCCACGAAGCGCCTACTACAGGTTCTCACACGGGCGTTCAATCCGGGGATTGCAAAAACTGCCATACCCACAAAAATACCAAAGGGTCGTTCTCGGCGTCATGCACCGCTTGTCATGGTTATCCGCCAACCATAATTGCTCGCAGCGGTGCAGCACACCCGAATAACACAAGCTGCACTCTCTGCCACAACACCGACCCTGCGGTTCATAATAATGGTACCGTGGATGTTGCCAAGAGTTGTAACGGTTGCCACGGTAATCCACCCAACTACTCAAATGGTGCTCCCAAAGCCAACAGTCACAGCGCCATAGGACATCTTGCCGGTTGTAACACATGCCATGCCGGAACAACATCAAGCGGAACGACCATCACCAGCACGGCTCTTCATATGAATGGAGTCTATGACCTACAGGCCGGATCCGGGGCTTCCTTCACGTACACATATGCAGCCACAGGCGGCACCTGCAGTAACATCAGCTGCCACGGCGGCACAGGTGCGACCTGGGGCAGTACCGCAGCCTGCTCCACCTGCCATGGCTATCCACCTCCGAATGCTGCTGCCGGATATACAGGAGTAAATGAGGCAACTTCACCGCATGTTACGCATGCCGGAAGCGGCATCAACTACAGCTATGCCTGCAGTGAATGTCACAAGGGAAACACTCACGGAAACAGTACCTTCCAGGATGTTTTCATCGACAATAACGGAATAATAGCCGGTGCCGGCGCAACTTACGCTACTGCCACCAGAACCTGCTCATCCCTGTACTGCCACAGTGACGGAACATCCCTGGCCAGCGGACAGCCGGCAGTTGCCAGCGTCGTATGGGGATCGAACAAGCTGGCGTGCAACGGTTGTCACGGCAATCCACCCGCTTATGTGAACGGTTCACCCAAAGCCAACAGCCATAACAGCCATAATTTCGGCTGCAGCACATGCCATGCCGGCACAACCATGGATGGCGTCACGATTTCAGACAAGTCCCGGCATGTCAATCAACTCTACGATCTGTCTCCGGGCGTCGGGTTTTCCTTTACATACACTTTTTCCGCTTCAGGCGGGACCTGCGCTAATATCAGCTGCCACAACAACAACAGCGCGGTCTGGGGCACGACTCTGACGTGCGGCAGTTGCCATAGCGAGTCTCCGGGAGGGGATTGATGTATCAACACGATAAATATTTTTGCAAGGGGCTTATATGTTAAGAAAAGCGCTTCTGTTATCAGGTCTGATACTCGTCCTCCCGGTGTTTGCGATCGCATCGTGGCAGTTGAATACCTGGGTGAAATCAGCCGGCGGCACCATCGTGTCGCGAAACAAGGCAACGCCGCAGATGTCCACAGACGGGTCTGTTTTTGTATCCTACACCACCCATGCGAGCTTACCGGTAACGGTTAATGCCAACACCGGCTACACGATTTCAAATGTGACGGTGAACGGCGCCACGGCGGCCACCAGCGGAACGTTCTATTCTGCGCTGGTGGCAGGCCCTTCAGGCCAGTCCGTCTCGGCAACGTTCGCTGCAAAACTTCTGTCTGTGACAGCCGCAGCCGGGTACGGCGGCGCCGTAGACAAGGCAAGCATATCAAGTATTTACTACGGCTCAAAAGTGTATTCCGCCACCAGTTTCAGATTTTATCCTAACCCGACAACATTCAGAGTATCTAACATTACTGGTGTGCCTGCCGGAGCCACAGTCAGTGTCGGCAGTTTCCCCGCCGCTTTTGGCGCTTCGGTATCTGTCACGTTCCCTGTTAATTACGTGTTCACCGACAATGTCACTCTCAAAGGTACATTCAGCGGTCCGCCGATCGCCAATGCCGGTGTGCCCCAGACCGTGAAGCCCGGCAACAAGATCACTCTTGACGGTTCCGCCAGCACCGGCACGGTTATCGATTCCGTTGTCACCGAACCAGTCGCGGACTATACCTGGGTTCAGACTACCGGCCCCGCTGTAACACTCATGTCATCAGGCAGCAATGCAACCTTCACCCCGACAGTCGAGGATACCTACCAGTTCAAACTTACCGTCACCGGCGGATCTGCCGCCACAACTACTGTTTACGTGTCAAATTCTGCCGTTTCCGTGGTTCGCACTAGTTGCCAGAACTGCCACCAGGTGATGGGAGTCGGCAGTAACAAAAATGTTTTTGGAAACTGGTCCTCGTCAACGCATGCACAACAGTTCGTCATGTGCGCCTCATGTCATGTGGGCGCCGATACCGGCGGGCATCCGGGCATCCTCAGCTCAGGAACTGTCAACGAGAGCACGTTCACCTATACATTATACACTGTCGGTAACAATTTCTGCTTTACCTGCCATCACAAGGCAAATAACGTGCACTACAATTCTGAAGCGCAAGTCGTAAATATCTGCGTTGCCTGCCACAATCCTGATGTCCACAATCCGGCCGCCACCATGTCACGTGCCCTTGGCGACCAGCATTTTAACGGCTATACATCATCAGTCAACCCCAACTACCGGGCAGCTTACGTAACTCCGAACTCCCGGTGTTCCAACTGCCATATTACTATCAACGGGACACTTGATGTGAGCAACGACCCCGCTCTGCTGAAAGAGCGAACCGACTGGGCGTCTTCCGGCCACGGTGACACGAAAGGAGCAGGCTGGATTGCCAGTAACTTCAAAACTCTTTCAGGTTGTGTTCAGTGTCATACCCCCATTGGTTTCATCGCTTACTCTACTGCAAAAATAACCGGCGCCTGGGGGACAACTTCCGACAAGACGAGCAATGTTCTCTCCTGTGATGGCTGCCATACGAATATCGGCACGGGAGCAGTGCGAGCGTCAAACCCTATTCAACCGTATGCGAACGATCCATATGTCAATCCTGATCTGAGCGTCTCAAACCTTTGCGTGAAATGCCACTCCGGTATTGAGAGCGGCCGAAGCATCAAAGCGCAATCTGCAGCGAGCGCCGATTTCACCAATCTGGCATTTATCGGATCTCATTCATCTGCAGCTGCCGGAATCCTGCTCAAATCCGTCGGCTACGAGTTTGCCTCAAACAACTACAGTAACAGCCGGCACTTCAAACATGACAGAATCGGAAGTAATCATTTTAAAGCCTATGGGTATGATACCGGCAGTGGTGGCCCCTGTGTCGGCTGTCATATGAGTACATCGAATAAACACTCTTTCACGCCGCTGTTGAAAGACGCACATGGAGTCGTAACATCAATTACCAGTACCTCGTGCGCAGGTTGTCATACCGGCCCGGCTTATCTGGATGCGAGCCGGATGAACGTTCGCGGGACGAAGTATGCAGCGGCACTGTCAGCCTTGCAAAAAGTTCTTGAAACCAGGGGCATCTACTACGCAAATGTAGCGCCATATTTTTTCAGGAGCTCCGGCAATACAGATCCGGCGAACGCTATTACCAACTGGGGCAACGCCGATACCATGGGCGCGGCTTTCAACTTCAACCTGCTTCAGCATGAACCGGGCGCCTATGCCCACAACATGATCTATACGAAACGGCTGATCTATGACTCCATCGACTTTCTGGATAATGGTCTTCTTGACAATTCCGTTATTCCGACGATAAACGGCTTATCCGGTCTTGATCCGGCTCAGAAAGTGACTGCCGTGGGTTACCTGACTTCTTCCGGGGCAAGACCATAGCAAGGCTTAAGCGGTTATTTCACGACTGATTATACAGCCATATAACCAGTATGCGTAGTATTGTAAATATAACTATCTGTTTTATCGGTTATAAATTGATGGATTACTTTTTGCATGCACTAATGTACTGAGAGTGGCCCAAGGGCAAGACCATAACTATTGAAAATCCGATCTACCATACATAAATTGCAACAGAATCTGGAGGCCCAACTATGAAACATGTATGTGCCGCAACACTCATCCTGGCGTTGTTTGTCCTCGTAAATCCCTGTTTGGTCAGCGCAGTTGATGGGCCGCATGGCAACAGCACCTGTTCAACCTGTCATATCCCTGGAACTAATTCGAACAGTGACGGGTTCAACGGCATCTGTTTGAATTGTCACAGTTCCGGGAACGCGGCAGCTACAATGCCGTTCTCCAAAGCGGACCAGGCCAACACATCGCACAAATGGACCAGTTCCGATTACGTACCGGAAGCCGGTGCCGAACCGCCGACAACCGGTGCGTTGACCCAGGTTCAGGCTTACACAGGCTCCTATCAAACTAATGGGCCTGATAACAACAGTATGGCCTGCGTTCGTTGCCATAACCCGCATATCAATGCAAATGGCAGTTATCTGCGCGTTCCCATTAACAAGGATCAGCTCTGTCTGGACTGCCATCGGTCGCGCAATGTACGGACGCATATGGATGGGAGTCACCCGGTTCTTGTTGGCTACAGCTCTGCGGCAAAAGCAACTCTGGCAAACTTTGTCGGCAAGACACCGGTAAATGCAAACCCCGCCAACCCGGGGTCAGACCTTGGGACTTTTCTGAGCAAGGACGACGGCAAAATTCTCTGCTCGACCTGTCACGGGGTGCATTCCGCCGACTCACGGAGTTCCAATTACGTCAAAGGTTTCAAGAACATCAGCACCGGCGACGGCAACCTCCTGCGGACCAACCCGAGAGGGGCTAAAGTTGCTTCCGGGACAGCAGATACAGCAAATATCTGCACCAACTGCCATGCCGGTAAATTCAATCACAACGCCAAGGGGCAGGATGTCCAGTGTGGCGACTGCCATGGTGCCCATGTTGAATACGACCCGAAAGACCCAGACGGTTTGAAAGGCAAAAACGCCTACCTGATCCGGAGAAATCTGCCGGGCAAGACAAACCAGATATTTTTCCGATACACCGGAAGCAGCAGGGAGTACAAAAATGAGGCGGGTACCGGCGTCTGCCAGGGGTGCCACACTGTTCCAGCTTCAATTGCGCAGCACACAAGCACTGATGCAAAGGTATGCAATACCTGCCATACCCACAACAGTGCCAAAGGGGCATTCACGGCATCATGCGATACTTGCCATGGCTTTCCACCTAACGTGACCTTTATGTTTAGTACAGGCCTAATACATCCGAATAATACAAACTGCAGTCTCTGTCACGATACGCGCCCGTCATTACACATGAATGGCAATCTTGACGTTTCCACAGATTGCAATGCCTGTCACGGCTTTCCACCCTCCTATGCGAACGGTTCTCCGAAGGCCAACAGCCACAGCTCCACCGGACATTTGGTTAGCTGCAATACCTGCCATGCCGGCACGACCTCAACCGGAACGACAATTACCGGCGCAACTCTTCACATGAATGGGCAATATGACCTTCAGGGCGGAGCCGGAGCCTCGTTCACCTACAATTACGTAAGCGCCGGCGGGACATGCAGTAACATCAGCTGCCACGGTGGAGGTGGTGCAACCTGGGGTAGCACAGCAGATCACAACGCACTACTCGGCACTGGTGAAGTATTGGTATTCAGTACTGAGAATATCGGCGATCACGGTGATAATTTCACTACTAAAAAAGAATGCACTCTTTGTCATTATGCCAATATTGCTACCCAGCACAGCAATAACTGCGCACTCTGTCACGCGGGTACCAACCCGCCGGCAAATGCATTGATCGGCAACTGGAACAAAACCTGCCAGCAGGCTTCCTGCCATCCCGCAATTCACACATCAATGGGAATAAACCACAATGGGGTCTACTGGAACTCATCAAGCAGCTGCGAAAAATGTCATGACGGCTGGGGTGGATCTGGTCCGGGACCAGCTAATAAATGCTCTGACTGTCATGGGCCACACCCCGTTGCAGCGACACCGGTTTCCGACACCACCCCGCCCGTGACAACTTCGAGCTTTAACCCGGCTGCAAATGCAATCTTCAAGGCCAATCAAACAGTAAATCTCACCGCTGCAGACAACAGCGGCGGTTCCGGGGTCAAGGCCACCTACTACAAGATAGACTCTGGCGCGTTAAACCAGGGAACATCCTTCACCGTATCAGGCGATGGTCTGCACTCTTTCAGTTTCTACTCGCAGGACAATGCTAATAACACCGAAACAATACACGTATCCAGCCAGTTCCGTATTGATTCGACTGCACCAGTCACGACCAGCAGCGCTGTGAATGGCAGCACGTACACCGGCGACCAGACATTCACCCTCTCGGCAACGGACGGCGGATCCGGTGTTGCAGGCACATCGTACAAACTTGACAGTGGAGCGTTTACATCCGGCACCTCGATAGCGGTAACGGCACCACTCTCCGGAAGCGTATCGCACACGATTTCGTGGTATTCGATTGATAACGCCGGCAACCAGGAAGCGACAAAGTCGGTGACATTTTCTTTGCAGGCGGTAGCGGCTCCCGACACCACCCCACCCGCGACAACGTCGGGTTTTAACCCGGCTGCCGGTGCGAACTTCAAGGCCGGCCAGCTGGTAACGCTTTCGGCTACCGACAGTGGTACCGGGGTCAAGACTACCTACTACAGGATAGATTCAGGGGCTTTCACTGCAGGTACTTCCTTCACCGTTTCAGGTGATGGTCTGCACACCTTCAGCTACTACTCTGTTGACAATGCGAACAACACCGAGTCCACGCATGTCTCCAATCAATTCCGCATTGATACAGTGGCACCGGTGACAACTAACAGTGCCGTAAACGGTACCACCTACACCGGCAACCAGACGTTCACACTCTCTCCGACTGACGGAGGTTCGGGTGTTGCCGGCACGTGGTATCAGCTTGACGGCGGCGCGCTCACTTCCGGGACATCCGTTTCAGTTGCGGCCCCAGGTACCGGAACCGCCTCGCATACTATCTCATGGTCTTCTATCGATAGCGCCGGAAACCAGGAGACGACAAAGTCGGTGACATTTACTGTGCAGGCTGTAGTTGTTTCTGGAGGTACCACGACTATGTCTTTCCGGACCAATGCTTCTTTCGGTGGTTGGTCGTATGTTACCTGGGAAGTTCATGACGCAAACGGCAACGTCGTAAATGATATCAACGGGAATCCATGTACCTGGTGGAATGACGACCCGGGCCACCCCTCATCAATGTGGATGGATTTCGTTGTACCGTCCGGTGTGGCGTACACGATGTACGGAGCCTGGGGACCAATGCCCGACGGGCCGGACGTTGATACCGGTACTCGCGATGTGCCCCCGTTGGAAGCTGCATCGGGGGCCACGATCACGTGGTGGTGGAACTGATTTCGATTCTTCCGACCAGGCGGGTAAAATAATCAGGTATGCGGGTTTCAAAGGCCAGCCGTTTGTTGCTGACAGGGTGGATAAATGAGATCGATCGGGCATGCAGAGCCAGGGCATCATGAGCATTGTTGCCCTGGCCGTATTTTCTGTCCCCTACTACGGGGTTGCCAATTTCCGACAGGTGTACCCGTATCTGGTGTTTGCGTCCGGTAAGCAGGTGGATTTCAAGCATGCTGTATCCTTTGACCTCCTTCAGTACAACATACTCCGTATGAGACAACTTCCCCCGCGTCGGATCCGGAGTTGAATAAACTGTAAAGGCGCTGTTCTCGGCCAGATAACTGCTGATCGTCCCTGCTTTTGCAGCAAGCCAGCCATGTACAACGGCAAGGTAATGTTTGTCAGTATCCTGCCACTGTTCCTGCAGATTCAACTTGACAGCTTCGCTCCTGGCAAAAATAAGGATGCCGGAGGTTTCCCGGTCAAGGCGATGTACGATGTAGATCCGGTTTCGGGAGCGGGGATCACCCTTGCGAACATACTCGTTGAGAATGGTATGAACCGTTCTCGTCTTGTCCCGGTCGGTCCCTATCGTCAAAAGCCCACCCGGTTTTTCCACCACGATAATATCCTTGTCCTCGTGAAGGATCGTAACTCCTTTGGGCTTATGTCTGGCGGGCGGGCGTCTGTCAACGGGCATGGTACTTCTTTCTGCGGGGTTATCCTCCACACTCCTCATAGTATCGAGAAGCAAAACTCACAGTCTGAACCAGCCAACCATATGGTTAAGCTCACCGGCCAGACGGGCAAAACTCTCGGATGTCCCTTTTATATCGCCTATCGATGCGGAAAGCTGGTGGGTAATTCCGTTGATTGATGCCATATTGCGGTTGACATCTTCCGCAGTGGCCGATTGCTCTTCTGTGGCGGTGGCGATAGTCTGCACCATGTCGAAAACATGCTCGACACAGAGTACTATTTCACCCATCGAACGCTGGGTCATATCTACATGGGCCACAATATTTTCTATCGATTTGCGCTCGTTCTGCATAAAGGCAACAGACCCCTCAACCTCGGTCTGCATCTCTTTCACCGTCCGGCTGATCTCACTTGAAGATGCGATGGTACGTTGAGCCAGTTGCTTGACGCTGTCTGCGACCACAGCAAAACCACGTCCCATTTCGCCGGCACGGGCAGCCTCGATCGAGGCATTCAGTGCCAGCAGATTGGTCTGGTCCGCGATATCCTTGATCATATTGACAATATCGTTGATGGCTCCGGATTTTTCCCCCAGTTTCTCGATTTTTTCGGCTGACTGGCGAACAATGTCGGCAAAAGAGACCAGTTCACTCGATGTATCATTGAGCGATTTCTGCCCGTCCAGCGCAATACTCTTCATCTTTCCGGCAGCATCGGACGTGTTGGAGGCATTCTGTGAAACGTCCTGAATCGTCTGAAGCATCTCCGTCATAGCGGTGACGGACTGTTCGATCTGGCTGCTCTGAATCCGGGAGTTGCGCTCCAGTTCGTGTGCCGTTGATGAAAGTTCCTCGGAACTGCTTGCAATTGTGGTGGTTGAATCCGTTATTTTTCCGGCCATGTCGCGCAGGTTGGCTACCATCTTACCCATGGAAGTCTGAACCTGACCGAATTCATCGCTGGAGCATCGGATAGTACCTGTTTGCATATTGCCGCCTGCCACGCTGTCAGTTACCCGGATCAACTGTCCCAACGGTCCGGATACCGACCGGAAGACCCATATGCCGATTGCAATACCTGCAACGGCGGCGGCGATGCTGATTACAACCAGCAGGCTGATGCTGCTCCTGACTATTTTGTTGACAGAAGTGATCGCTTTTTCCTGCTCACCGCGGGCTGCGGAGACAGACTCTTTCCCCTTTTCTGCCTGCTTCAGTACGATCTCACGCAATTTATGCGCAGTCCGCAGAGCCTTCTGTTCCATTTCGAAACGTTTGTTCAGGGTTGATACGATACCATTTTCGGCAAACAGGGTGCTCTGTACGCCTGATAGTGCGGCAGTTACGCTCTTCAGGATGCGCAGTTCGCTTTTTACCCCCAGTTTGGCAAGGTTCTTTTCAAGGCTTGCCGCTGTCCGGCTGGCACTGGCAAATTTCGCATTGATTGTCGGGATCGCCTTATCAATTTCGGCTGATGATTTGAGTGCGAAGAGTTGCACCGAGGCGGCATCAATCTCCATCCCCAGACTGACCAGTTCCGAATTGGCCACCAGAATTGAATTGGCCAGATTGGACTGACCGAACATGGTGCCCTGTTTGGCAGATTCAGTCGCGAAACGTTCGTTTGCCTGCAAAGCGTCCTGCTCTACTGACAAAGAGAGAGAGCTCAGTCTTTCGCCGACCTCCTTGGCGGCAGCATCCACCTTCCCCTTGCTTTCATCATCCTTTTGTGTGAGCCAGGCTCCTCTCAGCTTCTGGACTTCATCCAGATGATCGGCAAGCCATTTGACATCGGCAGGCCCGCTCGTGGTGCTCTTTAAATGATCGTTCTGCTGCAGTTTGGAAATGGCGTCATTTACCTTGCCTCGGGCAATCAGCAAGGTGGGGCGCTTCTGGGCATTCTGGATTTCGTAGAAAGCCAGTTGCAGGTCTTTCAGATTGAGGCGGGCAGCCTCGACACCACGCAGCCGGTTGGCGATCTTGCCGGACTCATCCAGTGCGGCGCTGAAGGCGCCGGTGCGGTTTCCCTGCAGCAACCTGACTTTGGCATCCAGTTCCCGCAGATGTGCGGTGGATTCGATCATCCGCTTCGTAAGATCGGCAGATGCTTTTTCAGCCTCGTGCTGTGCCTGTAGTTTGCTCGCGACTATTCCGTACAGTTCATTGGCGACTGCCTGCAACTCATCATAGGTGCCGAGTTTGGTCCCGCCACTCAAGGCCTCCAGCTGTTCCTGTATCTGCTTGACCTCTGCAACGCTCTTTTCTGCTTCGGCCCTGAAGGTTTGCAGTTCACGGGAATCAAGGGCAGTGCTGACTTTGGCAAGAGTGGCAGTAGCACCCTGAATCTCCCGCTGGAACTCCAGGGTGCGCATCTGGTATGGTGTGCTTTTCTGGGTCAGATAGGAGAGCTTGCCGCTGACAAACCGCATACTGAAGATGCTGGTGGCGACGACTGTCGCCACAATTGTCAGTACGAGGATGATATTCAGAATCAACTTGGCCTTGATTGTCATGAGCTTGCTCCAGCCGGACATTAGATACTATTTTAGCAGTTTTGCGCCATCACCCTTGATATATACCAGCAATTTTTGCACTTTGGCTGATGCGGCGCCTTTGGTCAGAATGGTGATGTCTCGGGCAACCTCCGGTGATTTAGGAGACCAGACAGTGTCATCCACAATTGCTGCCGGCCCGATTCCGACCGCTTCAGGATTAGCCTTGATCTTGTCCTTCACATCCGTTGCCGTGGTGGCATCCAGCACCTCTTTGGATATGGCCGCACCGCCAAGGGCTACCTTGGTGAACATGCTGTTGGTGCCGGGTATCAGACTGCCCCAGACGATAAGTACCGGCAGATCCTTGCCGCCTACCTCTTTCCAGTTCTGAATCCTGCCGGAGAAGAGGCCAACCAATTGTTCCGAAGAGAGGCCGGCGATCCTGTTCTCCTTGTGGGTCAGCACCACCACCCGGTCCTTGCCGATCACCTGGCTTTGATAATCGGCCTGGTTGGCCACTGCAACTCCTTCCTTTTTCAGCAGAGCCCACCAGTCATCAATGGACAGGCCTGCTGAAGCAGCATCAACGTTTCCTTTTTCCAGCTCGATAAAGGCTTGTTTGGGGCCATTGGAAAGAATAGTGAGCGTCAGGCCGGAGGCCTTTTCAAAGCCTGTTTTGACAGGTTTAAGGATGTTCTCGGTGGGAGCGGCCCCGGCGCCGATCTTCAATTCTTCTGCCCCTGCAGAAAGGGTTAACGAGAGGGTGCAGGCTACGGCAAGAGTAACAATGTTAATCAGATTGAGCTTGAACATCGGTAGTGCCTCCTTGATTGGTTTCCGGTGAACGTGCGTAGCACGCTGGATTATCAGTATCTTCAGTTGCCGATAGCAGGAATTTCGAGTTTCGGAACAGCCGTTTCCGCCCTTCACGGTCAATAGCCACATACGTGTACGATGCTTCCGTGACCATTAAGAAGTCGTTATTATTATCGATAACAGTTTCCCGGAAACCCGGCTTCACCCAAACCTCCAGCCTGATGGTGATGGAGGTGTTCCCGGTTTTTATGACCTTACCGTAGCAGCAGACTATGTCACCGATTTTTACCGGCTTGATGAATTTCATGGCGTCAACCGCAATGGTGACGGCACGTCCGCCGGTTGCTTCTATTGCCATCATACCGCCGGCGATATCCATCTGCGACATGATCCATCCTCCGAAGATGTCGCCGTTGGCGTTTGTGTCACCAGGCATCGGGGAGGTACGGAGGAGTAATTCTCCTTCGGGTATTGCACTGTTTTTTATCAATGATGCCTCCTTATTCTGCAGAGATAATGGTCATCTTTTCGGTCATCACCTGGGCAGCCAGGAGCCGGTCAAATTGGTCACGATGGTGAAATGGCCGGGTTTCTACTTTAGATTACAAGACCACTATATACAGGTCAAGTGCTCTGTTCAACACAATATCAGAACCGTATATGTCCCCGGTTGTGTGTTATGGTCATCCTGTGACCGTGGCGAGATGAACAGGTTGTCACGTACCAGCCGTGTAACGATAGATGACGTATCCACCGAGATCCGGGAAATAGTTGCCGTAGAAAGTCTCAATCCCGTATGCAGGGTTGACAGGTTTTCCTTCCAGCGGGCCGAGGAGCTCCTGCAACTCCTGCCTGCGCGACAAGACTGAATTGGAGTCGATCAATATGAAGCGTGCACCGTTTTTTCTTCCGTATTCAATAACTTCTTTAACCCCTCCCTTTGGGAGAGTTAGCACCGGACGATCAGCAAAATAGCCAACCAAGCCCCAGCGGGTCATGATAACGTCATGTGCCTTTGAATTGTTTTTTATCAGTTCTCCGGCATGATCAAGGGGAACCAGTACCGCCGCCTGTCACCAGGATTTACTTTGAATCGGCAGAAGCTCTTTCCAGGGTTATTACTAAGCAGAGGCACAACCTTTTACAGGTACTGCATGTAAATGGCGGTATCAGTATCAGAGGACTTGCAGCGCTTCTTGGGAGAGATTACAAAAATGTGCATCAGGATGTGAGGATTTTGGAAGATTCCGGCCTGATAGAGAGAGACAGCAAAGGGCATATTATCGCGCCTCACGAAAAGCTGACTATTGAACTTCCGCTGGCGGCGTAGCGAGAGTAAGTTATACCTATGAGGCGAAAGGTGGAATAGGTAGACAACAAGAACTGTAATTAGAGGAATAAGTAGGTAAAAAGAAATTCAGAAATTCCATTAATAAAGACTTTTCCGGGTGTGGTGTAATAAAAATATCTCCGATATTCTCTGGCCGGAAAAGAAAAAAGGTTTGCGACACTTAAAGCATGAAGTTAATAACATAACAGTCATCTACGCAGCTTGTCTTTCAAATTCGCCCTTTGCCATTCCGGCATGTCTTCCAAGTCCTTCCGCAATAAGAGTCAGTACGAGGGTATTGAGGCTGACCCCTTCCGCTTTTGCCCTTGCCTGTAAAGAAGCATGTAGCGACCTGGGAAGCCGCTGAACAAACTTTACCGGCTTGCCTTCTTCATCATAATGCGTCGGCGCCGGTATCGATCTCCCCATGTCGGTCTGCGCAGCCATCCAGCTATTGAAAGCATCCCGGCCATTGATAAGAGTCTCTTCCAGGGTTTCACCGTCGGACATGCAGCCGGTAAGATCTGGAAACGTAATCATATATCCGCCACCGTCATCTTCAGAAAGAGGCGATATGACATGACCGTAAGCCTCAAAAGGGTGAATCGGCGTTACCGGCTTGACAAGTTTTACGCTCATGGTGTTCTCTCCTTTATCGTGTCGAGCATTATTATGAATCGCTTTACGTAAATCGGCTTGACCGGTCGATGTACCGGGACACAAAGGCTTTCGGCAACACCATGCGCAGAAAAAACATGGTGACTACCGCCATGGTTACGTACCTCAATACCGTGACGCCCGGCAACGGTCAGCAGATCTTCAATTCGCCAGTCACGTGGATTATTCCTCATCCGGTCAAGTATCTTGTCTGCGGTTGTCATGTTGCAATAGTATCATATATAATATTACAATCAAGGGCTTTTTGAAATTGATCGGGGACAACATCCATTGATAAGACTTTTCCGGGTGTGGTGTTATAAAAATATCTCTTAGAAGTGTCAGGTCTACAGTTCAACGCCTTCTTGATCTTATTGACCGTATGGGGTTGGCCGCGCTTACCTAACCTTGGCGACACGAAGTACATCATCGTTAGAAGAGGGAAACCAGAATGGTCGCGATCCAACTTCGGCGCGCCAATAAAAACTGAGAACTGGTAAATAGCTTGTGATATCGGCATGATATGAATCACCTTGACTATCAACCCCTCCCACATTCTCCAATTCTTCTTGTGGTGCCATCGGTCGGAGGTGATACCAGGCGATCCTCATATTTTTTCTGAACAGCTAACAGGTGGTTTTTATAAGAAATCCCTGATGTTAAACAATCTTGTTCGATTTTAAGGCGTATTTGCCTGACTTCATCAACTATCGGATTTTTCATCTTGAATTTCCTCTATTAATTCTTCCGGGGTACATACCACCGGCATTGAATGGCCCTTTGCTCGCACAACCTGTTCAATTTTTCGTAGCATAAATGCATTGGCGATATGTTTGCAGTTCCATGGTTCAGTTCAAAATGAATAACATCTACAATTCGATAGAGAACGGTATTCAGATTGATGCTATTCTCAAAAATCGGCTTGATGAACTGAAGCGGCTGGAAATGGAACTGTCACGCAAGATTGCAGGCTATGATCATTCCCCCCAGGCGCTGGTTGACAGCATCGACCCGGATGAAGTGAAGGTATTTGCCGGACTGTTGCGGGAAAAGCTTCTTAACCGCGACACCACGTTTTCAAAAGAGTACCTTCAACTTCTGGTGCGGGAAATAGAACTGAAGGACAATCAGGCCACGATACGCGGAAGTTACCGCTCTTTGGTGGGTGCCATCAAATTTACGGCTGAAAAAAGAAACTAAGCACCTCGAAAGAAGTACTTAGTTTCAGTAGTGATTGGCGCGCCCGGAGAGATTCGAACTCCCGACATTCAGGTTCGAAGCCTGACGCTCTATCCAGCTGAACTACGGGCGCCTGATTATATGCAGGTCTGCACACTATCACCGATACAAAATAATTACACGTAAAATCAGTTTGTCTCTTTCTGATAGCGGTCAATGAAGCTCTGAACCTGGCGGGCCGTTTCGCTCTCCTTATCCAATTCCAGATAGCGTTTCCAGATTTGAAGCGCCTTTGGAATGTTGTTCAGATCAAAGGCATACACATAACCGGTGTTATAAAGACTCTCAAGATTACGTGGATCTAATTTGACGGCCTTTTCAAAATTTGCCAGCGCGCTGGTAAAATCCCCTTTCCGGCTGTACATGGCCCCCTGATCGTTCAGAATATTGGTATCATCAGGCCGCAATGCCAGTGCCTTACTGTAGGCTGCAATGGCCTCTTCAGGAAGGTCGGCGTCGTAATAGGCGTTTCCCAGCATACTCCATGACTCGTGATTTGATGGCTCTGTGGCCGCCTTCTTGATCAGATCCTGTATCTTTCGCAGCGACTCCACACTGATCTGCTTATCCTTGACAGGGTCACTCTTGCCGCCATCACCGGGGGCCGATACGTCCGATTCCTCGTCGAGCGCCCCATCATCAAAAGCCGGACATATCCGTTGTGCCGCCCTGTCCAGCACTGAGCCCGCGACAATCACATCGGGCTGAGCCCCGCCTTTCAGGCGTTTCAGTCGTACTCCTGACGTGCCGAGTATATCGAGCATACTCAGTACGGCGCTCTGCTCACTGCAATCTATTTCGTAATATTCCAGATGTGAGCGATAGCCCTTTTCTCCGTACTCTGCCGCTGCTGCTTTTCGCTGCGCATCCCCCAGTGGCGTGAAACGGAGCCAGACAGCAAGCCGTCCGAGCGGTGTCAAGCGCACCGAATCATCATCCAATGCGACCTGATGCCGCGATGTACTGGCCAGCGCCCGCCATTGAACAGCTTCGGCGGAAGAAGCCTGAGAACAGAGGAAAATAGCCATCATAACGGTTGACAGTATCAGCCTGATCATAATGTCCTCACCATCAATCAAGAGGATTTTCATCGTCGCTGCACTTGTTTCAACATACATAACCCTTCCCGGGCCAGAAGTCTTTCCAGTTGCTCCGGTGAATCAACTGCGGGGAAACAGGTGCTTCTGGCACAGATCGAAGCATATGCCGGTCCTTCAGTAATTTCAAGCCTGATTGCAAGGTGAGGAATCAGCTGCTGCGTGAGAACGAGCAACAGATCGGCCAGATCCTGACTGCCCACCGTACCGGAAAGGGTAATAATGGTCGGCTCTGCCTTCAGCATGCTTAATGCCTGCAAAGCGCTCAAATGACCGAGCGGATTACGCTCAATCTCTCTTTGGCTGGCCTCAAGCACTATGGAGGCTGATTCAAGCAGCTCCGGCCTGCCAGAAATCCAGGCCAGACGAACCAGAACCCTGGCGGTGACGGCAAAAGCCGAAGGAGTAACACCGTCATGGTCGGACGGGACACGGGCCGGCATCTGCTCCGCATCCAGACCGGTCAGGGTGAACTCACCGCTGTCCGGATCACGGAAAAGCTTCAACAGTTCATCGGCAAGCGTATTGGCCGCATCCAGCCACGTTATCTCTAATGTCGCCTCATACAGTTCCAGCAGACCGTATGCCAGAAATGCGTAATCCTCCAGGAAGGCGGATACATCGGACGGGGCGGCCAGATAGCTGCGCAGCAGTCTGCCATCGGTGCGGCGCATGTTATTGAGGATGAACCGGGCGGCGGCAGAGGCCTGTGTCACATACGCCTCCCTGCCGCAGACAGCGCCGCCTCTGGCCAATGCAGCAATCATCAGGCCGTTCCAGGAGACGATGATCTTGTCGTCCCTGAGCGGCCTGATCCGGCTGTTGCGCCGCAGCAGAAGCAGCGCCCGGCAGCTCTCCAGAACCCGTTCAGTTTCCGCTTCGTCCCGACTCTCCCGGAAACAGAATTCCGGCAGGGTCAACGGGATGTTGAGGATGTTGCGTCCCTCAAAGTTGCCCTTTTCTGATACGTCATGGAAGCGGCAGAACAATCCGGTATCCCCGGCGAGACAATCTTCAATCTCGTTTCTGTCCCAGAGGTAGAATTTACCTTCAACCCCCTCGGAATCAGCGTCCAGAGCGGAGCAAAAAGCGCCTTCAGCTGCCCGGAGCTCCCGTTCGACAAAGGAGAATATCTCTTCAGCCATGCCGCTGAAGAACAGGTCGCCGGTTGCCTGCAAAGCATCCAGCGCTACCCAGGCCAGCATGGCCTGGTCGTAAAGCATCTTCTCGAAGTGCGGCGCCAGCCATTCCCGGTCGACAGAATAGCGATGCAGCCCGCCACCCAGCTGATCCCATATGCCGCCGTTCCGCATCTGCCGCAGCGTGAAAAGAGCCATTTCAAGAGCTTGCATGTTACCTGCCGCCCCCTGCTCTATCAACCAGCCAAGGTAAATCGGCATGGGGAATTTGGGGGCGCTGCCGAAGCCGCCGTACGTGGAGTCGTAGATATTCTTCAGGTGGTTGAAGGCGTTGCCGGCAACGGCCGCCATGTCCGGGTCACGCACCGGGCGCCCGTTTCCGCGCAGATTGCCAAGCGCCTCCATGATCCCCCGGCAATTATTCTCGATCCTGTCCGGCTGTTGCCGCCAGAGGGTGGCAATGTTCGCCGACAGTTCCATCAGACCGCTCATGCCGCCTCGTTTTCGCCTGGGAAGGTAGGTGATTGCCATGAAGGGGCGTTTGTCAGGTGACATGAATATGTTGAGCGGCCAGCCGCCGCTGCCGGTCAGGAGCTGCGAAACAGTCATGTAGAAGTCATCAATGTCGGGGCGTTCCTCGCGATCAACCTTGATGCAGACGAAATGGCTGTTCAAAAGGGCGGCCACTTCGCTGTCCTCGAAAGATTCATGGGCCATGACGTGGCACCAGTGGCAGGTGGCGTAACCGATGGAGAGCAGGATCGGCAGGTTTTCGGCCCGGGCCCGTTCAAAAGCAGCCTCGCCCCATTCGTACCAGTCAACCGGGTTCTCGGCATGCTGCAGCAGATAGGGGCTGCGGGAGAAGATCAGACGGTTGAAGCGTGCGCCTCCGTCAGGCGGGAGGGCGCTCTTGTCGATCGTCATCAGGGAGGCGACATAGGCGCCGGTATCATCTGTTGTCACGGTCATGTATGTTCCGATCCGGTCATTATTCCCGCAGCATCCGCGCAAAAAAATCAGCAGCCAGGTCGACTGGTTCTTGCGGGTTACCGCCAGCACTTTCTACAGCCCCGCTCAAAAGATGCTCCGGAATCTCTTTCAGAAAACGGCTCGCTTTGCGCTGCTCCAGTGTACCGTATTTGCGGCGGGTCAGACAACGTGAAATCGTCAGGAACTTTCTGGCCCGTGTGATGCCGACATAACAGAGGCGGCGTTCCTCAGACACGGACGGATCTTCCTCTATCGACCGCTTGTGCGGCAGAAGATCCTCCTCCATCCCCACCAGCCAGACATGGCTGAACTCCAGTCCCTTGCTGGAATGCAGCGACATCAGCGTGACGGAGTTTCGCCCCTGCGAGGCGCCATCTTCGTCAGGTCTGTCCTCATCCATCAACGAAATACGCTCCAGAAAGGCCGAGAGCGTGGCACGCGGAGTCTGCGCCTCAAAGGCGGCCAGCGAGTTTACCACCTGCTCAATGTTTTCAATCCGTTTTCTGGCCTGGGCTCCGTCGTTCAGCGTACGGTACAGTTCGTCCTCTATCCGCAGGCGGTTGAAAAGCGCATTGACCTGCGCCCCCATATTATAAGGCGTAAAACCGGCCATGACCTCTTTCATCATGCGGTGAAACGCGAGTACTGCTTTCTTCGATGACTCGGAAACCGCCGTTATCTCGCTGACGCGACCGAGTGTTTCAAACAGCGGCACGTCATGCTCCATTGACCACTGGTTCAGCTTTATCAGGGTGGTGTCACCGATTCCCCGGCGTGGAAAGTTGATGATCCGCAAAAGTGATGCCTCGTCGCCGGGGTTGTCGATCACCCGCAGATAGGCGATGGAGTCCTTTACCTCTTTCCGTTCGTAGAACTGCTGGCCACCGATCACCACATAGGGGATCCTCTCCAGACGCAATTTTTCCTCAAAAGCCCGGCTCTGGGCGTTGGAGCGGTAAAGAATCGCCATATCCCCCCAGAGTAGCCTGTTGTTGTACTGCTCCAGCATGATCGCCTCTACCACTCTGGCGGCTTCGTCCTCCTCGTTGTTCGCCACGAGCAGATCTATTGCGCGACCTTTTCCGCTGTCGGTCCACAGCGCTTTGTCTGTGCGAACCGGGTTGTTGCTGATGACACCGTTCGCAGCTTCCAGGATCACGCCGGTGGAGCGGTAGTTCTGCTCCAGCTTGATGGTCGTGCAGCCGGGATAATCCTGTGCGAACCCAAGGATGTTCTTCACCTCGGCCCCGCGCCAGCCATAGATGGACTGGTCGTCGTCACCGACTACACAGATGTTGCCATGTTGTTGTGCCAACAGTGAAATCATCAGATACTGCGACGCGTTGGTGTCCTGATATTCGTCCACCATAATGTAGCGGAAACGCTTCTGCCAGTGGTTGAGGGTAGCGGAGTTCGACTGCAGCAGCTGCACCGAGAGCATGATAATGTCGTCGAAATCAATGGCGTTGAAGCCCTTGAGCAGCTCCTGATAGCGGGGGTAGACCCTGGCGGTTACCAGTTCGAGCGGATTGTCGCTGTCGGGAACAAATTCTGCCGGTCCGATGAGCCGGTTTTTCAGAGCCGAGATTTTCCAGAGGATCCGGTCGGGATCAATGACTTTCGGATCGACGTCCCGCTCACGCACGGCCTGACGGATAACGCCGGACTGGTCGGAGGAGGAATAGATCGAAAAGTTGGGTTTGAATCCGAGCATACGGATATCGCGCCGAAGGATGCGCACCCCCAGTGAATGGAATGTGGAAATAACAATCCCTTGCGCCAGCTGACCCGCCATGGCGGTGACGCGCTCGCTCATCTCGCGGGCGGCCTTGTTGGTGAAGGTCACCGCCAGAACGTTTTCGGCCGGGATGCGCTTCTCTTTCAGCAGGTGGACGATGCGGGAAGTGATGACCTGGGTCTTGCCGGAACCGGCTCCGGCCAGAATCAGCAATGCCCCTTCGGTTGTATTGACCGCCTGCAGCTGTGGTGGGTTGAGTCGTTTCATGAACACCGATGTACCACACCATGAGGCACGGAGGCAATTTTGTTTAGTGCTGTAACTCTAGCAAAAGTCCCCTCCCTCCTGGCCCCCATGCGGGAGGGGGCTGGGGGAAGTCACTTACAGGCAATGCACCCTGATAACTTCAAGCACTCCCTCACCTGAAGCCGGCCAGTAACCTGCCGACAGCATGTACAACTTCATCAACG
Organism: Desulfuromonadales bacterium; assembly: GCA_037129255.1. Classification (GTDB taxonomy): domain Bacteria; phylum Desulfobacterota; class Desulfuromonadia; order Geobacterales; family Pseudopelobacteraceae; genus JACRCG01. The sequence goes on from JBAXVG010000039.1 coordinate 41,164, forward strand.
GATATCTCCTGCAGGCACCGGGCGCCAATAGGGCAGGGGGGCGTTGTGCCGAACCTGGTACAGGGAGAACAGGAAAGATTGTGATTCAGCACGATATGCATCTCACCCCTGGGCGCCCATTTTGCCGCAATTCCGGGACCGAACAGTGACACGGTCGGTACATTCAGCCCGACCGCCAGATGCAGCACCCCTGAATCCCCACTGATAACCAGACGGGAACGGGCAATCACAGCGGCAGTTTCGATCAAAGAAGTCAATCCGGCAAGATTCAGCCCAAGCCCACCGGCAACAATCTCCTCCCCTTTTTTCCGCTCCTCACCACCACCAACCACAACAACGCTGTAGCCCGAAACCGCCAGTTGTTCCGCCACCTGTCTGAATCTCTCCGTTCCCCATCTCCGTTCCGGAATACTGGCTCCGGCAAAAATGGTTATGAACGGCCCGGTTTTGAGATCAGTCAATAAACCTTCAGCAGTTGTCACGGCATCAGACGGCAGTGTCAAAAAGTGTTCAGGGATGTGTGAACGTTTGATTCCGAGCGGTTCAACCAGGTTGAGGAAACTATAGGCTTCGTAATTGTCGTGTGAATAGGGCACCGGATTGGAAAAAAGGCGGGAACGCTCATTGGTGGCATAGCCTATCAGCAGCGGCGCCCGGGTCAGACGCGCTATCACGGCAGACAGTCTGTGCCACTGTTCCGTGTCGATGACCACATCGTACCTGCCTCGCAGGGCTGCGAAAAGATCAGCCGGACGGTCGTACTGCAAAACATGATCGCATTCGGTACAGAGTTCGAAGACGGCGCTGTTGCGCCGTTCGGCAAGGAGAGTGATTGTGGCGGAAGAGTATTTTTTCCTGATCTCCCGAATAGCCGGAATCAGCAGTACCGCATCACCGATATTTGAGGTTTAGCAGGTCGGGTTAAAGCATTACCGCGCCTCACCCGACCTGTAACCAGATTACCATCACTTCTTGCACCGGTAATTGTGGCCATATCCTTTCCAAAAACCATCATCAGATCCAATTGGGTTGTATCCTTCAGGGCAAACTGCAAAAACATAACTTCCTGCAGCTTCAATTTCCTTACGCGACCTTCCAGTGTTTTCGTGCCTTCCTGGGCGTATGGTCCATCCACCACCCCCATGTTTATCATTGGAATATGCCATCTCAACGTGAAGAGTTTTTGTGCAATTGTTCCTTACTGCGAGCCAACCATATTCTTCTTTGTCATAGAACGTTTCAAGGCAACTGGCGGATATTGGAGTGGTATAGCGTTGCTCTTCCTCTTTCTGTTTCCGCTCCTGCTCTTCCCGTTCCTTTCGTTCCTCTTCCTTATGCGCCGCTTCCTTGCGCGCTTGTTCCTCCTGGCGTGCCGCTTCCGCTTTCCGAGCGCGTTCCTGTTGTTGACGTTCTAGCAAAGCGACACGCTCACGCTCCCTTCTGTCATTCTCCTGCTGGCGCTGGATGCGCTGGTTCTCCCTCCGCTGTTCTTCCTGCTGACGGCGTTGTTCTGCCTGGCGTTGCGCATTCTGACGGTCTATATCGTTCAGTTGCTGCATGCCGCTATTAAATTGCTGCCCAAGCCCCTGAATGCCGCTCGTTATTATCTGGTTCAATTCAGCATCATCGCGACTTCGCCGTTCTTCGCGCTCTTCCCGCCGCCGTTGCTGTTCTTCGGCTTGTTCCCGTTCATGAGCAAGGCGCACCTGCTCGCGTTCACGCGCTTCCCTTGCCTCCGCTTCTATTATCGCAGCTTGCCGTTTTTTCTCGGCATCGACTTCTGCAGTGGATGAAGGCACATATTTTGATGAACGGGGGCCGGTATATTTCGGTTCGATTATTTCAACCTCCACCCCTTTCAACTCCCTTGTTGCTGCCAACGCAAATACAGCAGATTCATTCACGCCGGTGGCAAGGCGCTGTTCGGCGCTGAACTTTCGCTGTATGCCGTCGCTGTTGATAAGGCGAAGCGAATAGCGGATTTTGACCGGCGTGGTATAGCGGTTGTCCATGCGGTATTCGCACCGGTCGGAGTCGCATTTCCAACTGAACCAGATACCGTTGAGCGCTTCGTCCTGTATCTGGTACCAGTCGGACCAGGGTGGCACAAATGCTGCTGCAGCGCTAGCAAACAAAAGAACCAATAATTGCGTGACCAAAGTGGTATTTATTACGATTTTTTTATTTTCATGTGAGGAAACTCCTCCGTTATTAAAACGGAGCATCCTTTGCTCCACAAAGTTTGCGTAGATGGTTTAATGCCTTCACAACTTGTGTCACCTTCTTAGAAGCTACTGGAGCATCGTAAGGCAATGAAATGCCACCAGTCATATGTATCATTGTATTTTCTCCGCGAAAACATTCTCCAGTAAATGGTTCAATTTCTATCGATGTGACTCGCTTGATGTCTGTAATTTTGACATCTATAATTGGCGTTTTAAGCGTATAATGATTATCAGTATGAGTAGTATGTTCTGTTTTGAGTATACAATCGTTGCTAATATCTAATATTTTGGAGTGTACCCGTTTAGCTGGTAATTCCGAAAGATGCATAATCCCACATTTATAATAAATAAATATATATTCTTTTAAGAAATTAACCGTTTCCTCAAAAGAAGGGCCTTCCTGGGATTGCTTTAGTTCCAGTTCCGCCGCACTACACGATAGTGTGATGCTACATACCGAAATAGCGATAAAAAAAATGGTTCTTACTTTCAATAATTTCATGGGCTGTCTCCTTTTAGTATGCTTCGTTGATTTGGATGTCACTCCGTTACTTCATAACGCTCTTGATTTTATTCATGTCGGATTTGATATTGCTGATGTCGGATTTAACTGCACTTAAATTGCTTTTAATCGCATCAAGTTGTTTTCTGGCTGAGGTATAGGCTTGATATTCAGAAGGATTTTCTTTTGGTGCTACCCCGATTGAGCGATCAATGCTCGTTAGACTGGTATTTATTGAATCTAATAAATCTACTGTTTTACTGAAATCTGGCGGGTGGTTATCTAGCTTTACCGGCTGCCATGCTTGCAGCATGTTCAAGGTTGAAGTGCCAAGGTGGATATTCAGCGTCGTTCGATTGGCAAAAGTAAATTGGGAGGGCTTTAAAATATTGGGATCACCGGAAACAGTATGCTTTACGTCAGCCTTGAATGGGTCGAAGGACATTTTGAAGACAGGGTCTTTGAACGTGACCACCATGGTGATTGTCCCGCCAATAATTATCGAAGAAACACCGGTAACAACAAATGCTTTCAAAATAATTGCATTTGTAGCGGCATCACCGGGAGGGGTCTGGCTGCCTATTGCTCTCAGGCAATCCAGCAAGTTATCGCGTTGTGCAGTATGCGCAAATTTTCTTAGAAGCGGGAGTAGCAAGAGGCAATGTAAAAGATAATAGACGCTGACAAAGAAACAGACTCTCAAGGCAAAAAGCACAAACCGTATCAACGTATTGAGGCTTCCATGCTGATCAAAAAACACTTCTCCAGTATTGTTGATCCAGCCGACAACTATCGATTGAAGCAACGGTTTTCCAAAACCACTGACCCGATTAGCGCGTTTAAAAGCCTCTTCTGTTTCTTTGAATCCCCACAACGGCAGGTGTTTCGCTGCAAGACGGTAATAATCCGTTTTGGAGTAAACGGTGGTGTATTGCCTGAAAGAAAGATCCGCGCCATTACTGAAACAGGATTTACTGGAAGATGATTGCAGTTTTGTTGTTTCTTGTATCTGCGCGATGTGGATACTACTGATTGCCGTGAAGCAGGGACGGCGTGCCTTGCCGCAACCGGTCATCTTCACCAGATACCCGACTGATGCGCGATACTCCTTTATTTCATCATAGTAATTGTGAAATCCTTGCAGCATCAGGATCAGCGCCCCGGAAACAGCCGCCAACAGTATTTTTGTTGTGAGTTTGGTCAAGGCACGACTCCTTTGTCGGCGGACATTCCACTGTAGTTTTGCAAAACTTGCCGTAGCTGTGAAGATATTAGTGAAAATGCGGCATCGGCGGGCTGATGTTTGGCAATTTCTGACGTCACACGTTCTACATGTGCGCGCCTCATCAACGGAAAATCACCTGATGGAGATGCATTCTGCAAATGGTCAAAATAGGCTTTAAAAGTGGCCTCTCCCAGCTTGCGCGCTTCCTTGTTGCCCACCAGCAAAACTGTTGTCATTTCCTTTGAACTGGTGTGGGAGGCCGTGCTGTAGGGGGAAAAGAGTGCGTTGGTAACACGGCAAATATTGTCCTTCGCGGGAAGATCGTGAATAAAACTTTTTTCAGGGCCAAACGCCTGATATTTTATCAAACTCTTTTTCAATGCTTGCCGTTTCTCCTTGAGTTCGGACGTGGCACCCACAAAACAGGCAAACCAGTTGGTATCTGCACGTGTATAAAGCCAGTCGGTATAGGCATGCGCCAATTCAAACAACGCCAGGCTCTGCCATATCATCTTGCCATCATTCCGGTTGCTGCATTCTTCAATATTTTTTGCCGAACTAATTGCATTGAAGACACATTTTATGTTCGAAAAGGCAATGGAATCTGGATAAAGCCGATGAGCGCTCTTCCCTGACTCCATAAGCAGCAGTCGGTTTTCTGCCAATATTCCGTTGATATTCCTGTCACAACAGGCGGTAATCAACAATGCATATAGCAAAATCATGACTGACGGTACGCCTCGAACATAGCACATGATAGTAGCCTTTCATTACAGAGGGCACGCACTCTTTAATATCTCGTCATTTGGTTCATCCTATTCCGATTTCCAGGGCTCAAATATAGTTTCATCTTCAAACAGCTCCTGCGGATCAATAGTATCTTCAGGTTTTGCCAAAATTCCTTTACCCCGGTATTCACGTTGTTCATCAAGGCAGTAGGCGGCGAGCTCGCTGCATATCCAACGTTTTTCGTTGTTTAGCAACTTGCATAATAGTATCTCCGGCTCTCCCTTGACGTTGTGTCAAATTTCTTGACGTTTTTTATTCTTTTCCGTTTTAAATCCAGCGTATTACCAATCAAAGACT